>CAJMPT010000029.1 GCA_905215465.1 uncultured bacterium
GGCACGAGCCACGTCCGAGATGCTCCCGTTGCCAACGCGCAGCAGGTCGGCGGCCCTGAGCATGCGGAATCGCCGATACCACTCGTGGACCGGCATGCCAAACTCGGCACGGAAGGATTCCTTGAGGACCGTGGGCGAGGTCTGGCAGCGCAGGGCCAGCTCGCCGATGGTGAGCGGGGTCTCCACGTTCTGCCGCATGAGAGCCCGAGCGCAGCGGGCGATCTCGGCACGAGTGGCTGGGCCGCGCTGGGGCCGCAGGCCCTGCCGACGGGCCTCGCAGAGGCAGCGCAGGGCCTCCACGCAGCGCAGCTTGAGGGCGGCCACGCCCTCCCCGCGCACGCCCACCGCCAGGTCCATGAAGGCCCGGGAGACGGGCGTGCCGGCGGCGTCAAGCGCGGGCCCGACCGCCACGGCGGTGCGCACCAGCTCGGCCAGGTCCACGTCAAAGCCGGCAAGCGTGGCAGCGGCCCCCGGGGCCACGGCGTCCGGGCTGGCCAGAAGGGCTACGCCCTGGAAGGGGTCCTCCTGCGAGCGGACGCGGCACTTCTCGCCGGAAGCCGGAGCCACAAGGGAGAGGACCGCACCACACGAGAGGTCGGTGCCCAAGGCCTCGAGCACCGCACGGCCACGTACGCAGCAGGCGGCCACGAGCGCGCCCTGCGGCCCGCACAGGAGCGACTCCAGGTCGGATGCATTGACCTCGGCCAGCCGCACGCCCGGCATCAGCAACACCCCTGGCAGGGCCGTCGCCGTACGGGTCCTCTGGTCGTGCGTCATGAAGGCCTCCCTTGCTGGCATTCGCGGGTCTTATCCACCGGGCTTGCTCACCGGTCTTATCCGTGTAAAAAGATTGATATTGCCTTCAGCCCCGTTCCTACATGTGGTAGGCAGTTCAAAGACGTACGCAATCTGTGGTGGTTCGCACTCACCACCACGTCAAAGGGCATCAAACTTTTAACGCGGATAACGCGCGGGCGAGAAGAGCCTCCCGCCCAAAGGCAGACGCGCCGCCGACGCACGCATCGGCGTCGGCGGCGCGCCAAGGTACCGAGGGGACTCGCGCTAGGCGACGGTCTCGGTCAGGTCAGACAGGATCTTGTCGTCCTTCTTGTCCCACTTGGGGGTCGGACGGAAGAGCTGGAAGAGCATTGCGGCCAGCAGCACGAAGGCCACGACGGTCCAGAAGCCAAAGTTGCCCAGGACGAAGAGCTCCCAGAGCTGGTTGATGATCAGGCCGACGCACCAGCCGAAGATGCACTGGTAGCCGATGGCAAACCAGAACCACTTGGCATCGTCCATCTGGCGACGGATGGTGCCCATGGCGGCAAAGCACGGGGCGTCGAGCATGTTGAAGGCCACGAAGGCGCACATGGCACCGGCGTGCAGCACGCCCTGCGGGTCGGTGAACATGCCCGCGAAGCCCTGCCACATGGAGACGGAGTTCTCGGTGGCCTCGCCCAGGCCGTAGAGGGCGCCGAAGGTGGAGACCAGGTTCTCCTTGGCGATGAGGGCGGAGATGGAGGCAGCGGTGGCCTGCCAGGTGTCAGCACCCAGCGGGGCAAAGATGATGCCGAGGAAGCCGCCGATGGCCGCGAGCAGCGAGTAGTCCATGAAGTCGTCGCCAGCGCCCTCCATGCCGGAGAGGAAGCCGAAGGCGCCGTTGCCGCCGTCCCAGCTGGCGAAGCCGAAGTTGGAGAGGAACCACACCACGACGGCCGCGGCGAAGATGATCGTGCCGGCCTTCTTGATGTAGGCGGAGACGCGCTCCCAGACGTGCAGCCACCAGGACTTGATGGTCGGGAAGTGGTAGTTGGGCAGTTCCATCACGAAGGGAGCGGGCTCGCCCTGGAAGGGCTTGGTCTTCTTGAGCATGATGGCCGAGATGATGATGGCCGCGATGCCCATGAAGTAGAACATGGGGGCAACCCACCAGGCGTCGGAGCCGCCGATGAGGACACCCATGACCAGGGCGATGATCGGGGTCTTGGCGCCACAGGGGATCATGGTGGTGAGCATGGCCGTCATGCGACGGTCCTTCTCGTTCTCGATGGTCTTGGTGGCAAGGACGCCCGGGACGCCGCAGCCGGAGCTGATGAGCATCGGGATGAAGGACTTGCCGGACAGGCCAAAGCGACGGAACACGCGATCCATGACGAAGGCGACGCGGGACATGTAGCCGCAGTCCTCAAGGAAGCAGAGAAGGACGAAGAGGACGAACATCTGCGGGATGAAGCCCAGGACGGAGCCCACGCCGCCAATGATGCCGTCGACCACGAGGGAGGTCACCACGTCGGAGGCGCCGGCGTCCTCAAGCCAGCCGGTTACGGCGTCGGGGATGGAGGGCACGAAGCCGTCGTAGTCGGCGGGGTCGGGCTCCTCGAGGCTGCCCTCGACGGCAGCCACAAAGTCGGAGGCGTCGACGGAGTCAATGACCTCGAGCTGCTGGCCAGCCTCCAGGACGGGCTCGCCGTCGGCGTCGACGTTAGTCACGACGACATTGTCGCCATTCTCGTCGGTCTCGGTGAGCAGGTAGTTGCCGTCCTCGTCGTGCACGGGCACGTCGGTGGCAACGACGTTGGCCTCCTTGGCCTCGTCGGCAAAGGCCTCGACGGTGGCCATGGCCTCGGCGTCGTCGGCGTCCTCGGAGAGGGCGGCCACGGCGTCGGAGACGTCGCCGGTGTCAAGGCCAGCCTCGTCGGCCGCGGCGATGAAGCCGTCCACCTGGTCGGCGTAGTTGTTGGAGGCCCAGTCCTCGGCGTCGGCCTCGTACTGCTCCTGGGAGGCGCCGTTCAGGAAGAAGCCGTCGCCAAAGAGGTTCTCGTTGACCCAGTCGGTGGCGGCGGTGCCCACGGTGGAGATGGAGATGTAGTACACAAGCACCATGACCACGACAAAAATCGGCAGGCCGAGGATTCGGTTGGTCACGATCTTGTCGATCTTCTCGGACGTGGTGAGCTTCTTGGGGGCCTTCTTGACGCAGGCCTCCATGGTCTGGGCAATCCAGTCATAGCGGTCGGAGGTGATGATGGACTCGGAGTCGTCGTCACGAGCCTCCTCGACGGCCTTGATGATGGGCTCGATGGCGGCCAGCTGCTCGGCGCTAAGGTGCAGCGGGGCGATGGCCTCGGCGTCGCGCTCGAAGACCTTGATGGAGTACCAGCGGCTCAGCTGCTCGTCGCACTGGCCGGAGATGGCCTCGGCGATCTTGGAGAGGGCAGCCTCGACCTCAGGCGAGAAGCACTTGGCGCCCGTGGTGGGAACGCCCTTCTTGCCTGCCTCGACGGCCTGCTTCACCAGCGCGTCGACGTTGGTGTTGTGCAGCGCGGAGACCTCCTGGACGGGGCAGCCCAAGCGCTCGGACAGGGCGGCGGCGTCAACCACGTCGCCGCGCTCCTTGAGCAGGTCGCACATGTTGAGGCCCACGACGACGGGGCGGCCGGCCTCGAGCAGCTGCGTGGTCAGATAGAGGTTGCGCTCCAGGTTGGTGACGTCAACGAGGTCGATCAGGGCGTCGGGGCGCTCGTTGACCACGTAGTCGCGGGAGACGACCTCCTCGGGGGTGTACGGGGAGAGGGAGTAGATGCCGGGAAGGTCGACGAAGGTGACGTCCTTGTCGGCGCGCCAGACGGCCTGCTTCTTCTCGACGGTGACGCCAGGCCAGTTGCCGACGTAGCCGTTCGAGCCGGTCAGCTCGTTGAAGAGCGTGGTCTTGCCGCAGTTGGGGTTGCCGGCCAGACCGATGAACGTGTTTGCCATTCCTTGCCTTTCTTGATCGCACTTCTTGGGGCTGCGGGCGAGCCGCTCATATGCCACCGCGTGGGTCCCAATAGTTAGATGAAGGTAACTCGCTCGCCCTTAAAAACGGGGCATGCGAACCTCGCAGGCCCCGAGCTACTCGCCGGTCCTGACGTCGGTGACCTCGACGCTTGCCGCCTCATCGCGACGGATGGAGAGCTCGTAGCCGCGGACGGTGAGCTCGATGGGATCACCAAGCGGGGCGACCTTCTTCACGTAGACGCTGGTGCCCTTGGTCAGGCCCATGTCCATGATGCGGCGCTTGAGGGCACCCGTGCCGTTGAGCTTGGCCACGGTGGCGCTCTCCCCCACCTTCACGTCCTTCAGAGTTGCCATCAGATCCCTTTCTTCTCGCCGGCGTCGTCGTGCCGGCAAACTGCAAAAGCGCAGGAGCGTGGGGCTCCCGCGCTGAACGACCCGCCGCAAGCGGCGAAGTTGAACCCTAGAGGGTCACCATGACGTGAGAGGACATGGTGCGGTTGAGCGCCAGACGGGCGCCCTTGACGCTGACGATGCAGTCGCCGTTGACGCGCGAGATGACCTTGACCTCGGCGCCCTCAACAAAGCCAAGCTCGGCGAGGTGCTGGCGCAGCTCCGCGCCGCCGCGAATCTTTGCCACGCGGGCGGTCTCGTCCTCGCCCACCATGCCGAGCGGAAGCTGGCCGCCCACGTGGGCGGGAGCCTGAGCGGACGCGGCCTGCGCGCCAAGGCCCTGCAGGGCCGCTGCCTCAGATGCCATTGCTGCCTCCTCTGTTGCCGCCTGGCGGCAGTTTTGAGCCGTCCGCCGGCCATAAGTTGGTGCCTGTTAACTTGTAAGCCGCCAAGTAAGATACGACTTACTCCAAACGGACGCAATAGTTAACCGAGGTTTCAGTCAACTTTGCCTAACTTTTTGTGCGGCGAGAAGATCGTGGGGGCTGTGGCGCCGCGGCGGGCCCGACGACGGCGGCCGGGCGGGATGCCGTCGAGCCGCAGGCACGCCTCGAGCCGCAGGCACGCCCCCGCGCCACAAATTCGAGGGTATGGCACAAAATCCCTGCCATACCCTCATATTCGTGGCTCTTTTGCCCAAAAGCGGGCGTTTTCTCTGCCCTACCCTGGTATTTGTGGCGCCCGGCGCCAGAGTCCGGCGCCAAAGCCCGGCGGCGGCGCGGACGGCCGGCTACTTGGCAGCGGCCTTGGCCACGGCCTTGGTCGGACGGCCCTTGGCGTCCAGAAGCGAGCGCTGCTGCGGGATGGCCGCGTAGCGCGGGCACATGATGACCTCGACGGTGGTGGTCTGCTTGCACTTGCACTGGCAGCTCTCGCAGAGATGGTTGACTTGCTCGTCCGCCATGGGCCCTCCCCTCGGCTCGTCCGATCGGCGCGTTCAAAAAACAAGCCCGAAGACCTGGGGCCTTCGGACTCGATAATTCACTGGAGCCGGCAATCGGACTCGAACCGATGACCCCCGCTTTACGAGAGCGGTGCTCTACCAACTGAGCTATGCCGGCGTGCGGAATCCAACATTACAGAAAGTCGCCCCCAGATTCAAGTACGACTTTCCCGCTGGCGAGAAGCGAGCTACCTTCCCTTCCCCGATCCAAAGTCATCCCAAGAGATGGCGGTTCCCACGAGGGAATTGTCGCTCCATCCTGCGACCACCACATCGGCGCGACCGTCCGCATATGACCCAAGCTCATAATCGGCCGTAGGGAACACGAGTCCCTCGTCAGAAACGTAGTAGTAGGTGCTTCCCGGGATGACCCACTTCACGTCACCATAGCTCTTGGGAGCCGTCAAGCACCGTTCTCTCATTGAGTCGTAGTCCACGGGAAGGGTGTCAGAGGGCTTCAGGTGATTGTCGGCGTAGATTGCAACGGCGGTGATAACCTTTGCCTTGAGCTGCTCCCCGCTCAAGCCAAAGAGCGTGAGGGCGTCCACAGTGTCGCCGGTCTTGAGGTCAAAGACGACGCCGCACACCGTTGACTCGCCATGCGCCCCAAAGGCCGTTTCGTATCGGTAGTCCCTCAGGCACACGATGGAGTCGTCCATGTAAGAGACGCTCACCCTTCGTATCCTGCAGGCAGAGAAGTAGGCATCGCTCCCTTGATTCTGGGTTTGATAGGCTTCGATCGTGTCGGCAACGGCAGACGTGTGGCTGACGTCCTGGTCTATCGAGGACTTGATGGCCGCGTTGATCTTGTCGATTGCCTCCTGGTTGCCGCCATCCGTGGTGATCACCGGATACTCATACTCGGTGTCGTTCCTCTCGCCCGGAGAAGCGAGTGGGTCGATGGGAACCGAGACCGCGGCCGTGGCCTTCTCGTAGGAATAGGTCGGCGCCGGTGCAGGTTCCTCTACCTGGGGCTCCGCAGCCGGCTGAGCCTCAGCCTCATCGGTGGCCTCGGGCTCCTCGACCTGATCGGCCTCCTGCGGCTCCGCAGGCTCCTCTTCCTCGATGGCCTGCTCCTGTGCCACGTGCTGCCGCAGGTTTGGCTCGATGACGCTCTTGTAGAACATGAAGGCAGCAAAGGCCACGCCAGCCGCAGCAAGGATGCAAGCGATGAGCACGACGAAGTTGGGGACAAGGACCTCGCCAACCCTGCGCCTTCCCCCGGATGAAGCTGGCCAGGGAGCCCGTCTTGACCTCAGGCTCGGCATTCGCTTCAGGGGCCTGGGCCTCGGCGAGATTGCCAGACTCGGTCGGAAGGACAAGGCTCGTTCCGCAGGAGGAGCAGAACTTGGAGCCCTCCCTGACCCTCGACCCACACTGCGGACAAAACATCAAAGCATCCTTTCAAGATGAGGGGCTGACCGGGACGGCTCCCGGTCAGCCCCAGAAGAGTTAAGACAACGTGCCTTGCAGGCTGTTCTTGTACGTCACCGGCTCGCCGGTGACGACGTTCACATAGGGCGCAGCCTGACAGTCCATCGTGTTTTGGACAAGCAACTGCGCAAACCAGAGTGCCGTCTGGGACGAGTCGGCGTTGGCAAGGTCTTCCGGAGTGGCAATGCCCGTCACGCCAACGTGCTTCTGCCACAAATCGCTCTCTTCGAACAGAAGAGACACAACCTCGGAGAGCGGCGTACACCCGACGTCAACCAGATAGCAGTACGAATTCGAATCGTAGAGACGGTAACTGCACTGTTTGATGTACCAGAACGAGTCGACTCCATCGATGGTGACGGCACCCGTCCACACCGAGACGTCCTGCGATTCGCTGTATCCGTATTCACCATCTGCGCGGCTGAAGGTCCAGAAATGTGGGGCCGAGGCAAAGCCGCACGCTGCAGCAAGCTTCTCGCCGCTCTTCTCGTCAAGCGGTTCCTCGAATGCCGTAGATAGCTCAATGAAGCTCTGCCTCTCCCCAGCAGCCAGGTCATCGGCAGACGCGAGCGTCCTCGGTCCGTCATTGAAGACCACCGGCGTACCGACTCCCAACGTTATGCTTCCGCCCGTTCCGAAGTAGGAGGCAAAACCGTCGGCAAAGGTAGCCCCAGTTCCGGTATCCTCGATGGTCTTTGCCAGAGCTCCCGACCCATCGGAGTCGCCCCAGCTAGAGTACGCATGATCAACGTGGTCCAAGGTCCATGTAGCGTCTAGCGTCTCGTCCCTCCTCTCAAGGCCCTGACCCTCAAGGTAGGCGGGAACCTCGCTCGGGTCCATGGCCAGGATCTCCGCCAGCTGCAGGGCGCTCTGGGGCTTGCCCTGGGCAATGTAGGACTTCGGCAGGTCGTCCGCCTGATTCTCCGCAGAGGCCTCGTTGGATTCGGCTGAGCCCTCCTCGGTCTCCTCAGAAGAAGCCTCGCCCTGTTGCTGGGACTGCGTGATCGCAGGCTCGGTGACGTTCTCGTAGAAAGCAAGTGCGGCATAGGCAACGCCGGCGGTCGCAAGCAGGCCAATGATGATGGCGGCATACAGCGGCACGAAGGTCCACCCGAGCCTCACGGGGCTGGTGAGCTTCTCTCGGAGGGACCCCTGGGACGTCAGCGCGGGCCTGGGAGAGACATTCTCCGTCTCCCCCATGTCAGCGGAGAAGCGATCGTCGGCGTGCAGCGAGAACCCGCACTGCCGGCAGAACCTGTCACCAGCCTCCGCTCGCGCACCGCACTGTGGGCAATGGGACGCCACGTCTAGCTCTCCTTGGTGAGCGTGAAGAAGTCGGCGAAGTCGGCCGTCGACATGAAGAAGCCGTTGTTGTAGTTGGCCTGCGTGACAAAGGAGGCCTGGGCGGAGGCAGGATCGCTGTAGGAGCCAAACGCAAGGTAGAGGAAGAGCTTGCCCTCCGCCGTCTCGGGGAACTGGTACCTGCCCTCGTAGGTGCCATCAGGCGAGTAGTACCACCAACCGGCGTCATCGCTGAGCACCATCGTGAACGGCTGCGCCTCGAGGTACTGGTCGCCATCCGTGGAGGTGACCGTCTCGCTTTCCTTGCCGTGGTAGTGCGCAAGGCCGCTCACGCTACCCTTGACCGAGCGCAACAAGGGCTGCGACGATCACCACGACAACCGCTGCCGCGATTCCGCCAGCAATCGTCTTCTGCCTCTTGTCCATGGCAGAGAAGCGCTCGACAAAGCCCGCTACGGCCTTCTTGGGGGCATCCTCGCTAGAGGGGGCCGTCTCGGGCGCAGGCGCTGCCTCGGGCACAGGCGCGACCTTGGTCACGTCCGCACCGATGTCATCCGCAACGGACTCATCGGCCTCGGCGGCATCGGCAGGCTCGACGACCTCCGCGGCATCGGCGGACTCCGGTTCCTCGGCGGGCTCCGGGTCCTCGGCAGGCTCCGTGGTCTCGGCCGCCTCGGTTGCCCCGGACTTCGGCTCTGCCGCCTAGACCTCCTCGGGCTTCTCGGATACCCCAAGCTTGGATCAGCACTCAACGCAGAACTTGCCGCCCTCGCGGTTCTCCGTCCCGCAGTTCGGACATCTCATCTCGACTCCTTTCCTTCAGTAAACCTTCAGTTTTAAATTAGGAGTTTGATACCCCCTCCCACAACTAGAAGTTTCTCGATTTTACGAGTAGCCATATAGAGTTTTTGGCCGGGTAATTTTTTGTGAGCCACAAATACGAGGATTTGGCAGCGATTTCACCCGGTTTTGTCCCCAAGAGCCACAAAAAAGAGGGTATGGCAGGAAATCTCTGCCATACCCTCTGATTTGCGGCTATTTAGACTCGCAGCGTACAAGCAACGAGGCGAGAAGCCCTTCTCGCCTAGAGCATCCTCAGCACGCCGCGGACCAGGCGCTCGAAGTCCTCGGAGTGGGCCTCGGCGGCATCGCGCACGCTCTCGTGGGTGACGTCGGCGGCGCCGGACTCGTTGGCGGCAAGGGTGAGTCCCAGGACGTTCATGTCGAGCGCCTTGGCCATGATGACCTCGCAGACCGTGGACATGCCCACGTAGGAGACGCCAAGCGTGCGTAGGGCGGCAACCTCGGCCGGGGTCTCAAAGCAGGGGCCCAGCACGCCGGCGTAGACACCCTCCTCCACGGCAATGCCCAGGTCGTCGGCCACGCCGCGGGCAACCGTGCGCAGGTAGGGAGAGTAGGCGTCGTTCATGTCGACGAACGGGGTCTCCACGTCGCGCAGCTCCTCCCATTCGGCGAGCGGGTTTCGGCCGGTGAGGTTGATCTGGTCGGTCAGAATGCCCAGGCCGGTGTGCGCGCAGCCAGGAACGGCACCCGTCGCGCAGGCAAAGATGATGTCTCGGCAACCCAGGCGGTGGGCGTGGCGCACCAGGGAGGTGACCTCAGCGGCGGTGAAGCCCTGATAGAGGTGGATGCGGCCCGGGTAGACCACCACCGGCACGTCGTCGATGGTGCCAACGGTTGCCTGGAAGACGTGTCCACTCACGGGGTTGGCCGCGGCTGGGAAGCCCTCGATGTCGTGGTAGTCAATGCGCCTCACGGGCTTGACCAGGCTCCCCAGGTGCCCCAGGCCCGTCCCCAGGACGATGGCAACGGGATTCTCCACAGACGGCTTGCAGGCCTTGACGGTGTCCTCGGTGACCACGCAGATCCCCTCCTTCTTCAGCCGGGCGGCAAGGGTGCCGTCCCCGGCGGTGAGCGTACCGGAATAGGTCCCATCGTAGATGAGATTCACCCCACATGACGGGCTCTTTGCCTTGAGCACGGCCAACGAGACCCGTGAGCGTAGCGCAAGGTCCTGGCACGCGTCGGACCCGCGCGCAAACTCGGCCGTCACGTCCCGTCCGTCGGCGAGAAGGACGCGCCCCTCTCGCTGCTCCGCGGGAGGCCTCGGTACGGGAAGCCCCGCGGCCCCTTCGGGGCACACGGGGTATACGTCGACCTTTCCCGCGAGGGACATGACCTCGGGCACCGGCTTGGACCCGCCGTCGTAGCGGACGGGCTGGCCCAGAAGGCACCTGCTTATGGCCACCCTCATCCGGCCCGCCTCCTAGACGGCCAGGGAGCCGAGCTGGATGGTGGCGTTGGACAGCAGGGAGTTCACGTACGTGGTCCACTGGCTGTTGTAGTCGCTGTAGGCCGTTTTGTAGTTGCTGTAGGCAACGTAGTAGGCAGCCTGAGCGGCGGCGTAGGTTGCGGAGTCGTTGGAGATCTCGTAGCTGGAGAGGGCGTTGTAGTAGTCGCCGTCGGTGCGGGCCCAGGTGTTGTTCTCGGCATCCCACTCGTCGCCGACGAGGTTGATGATGTAGCTGGCGTAGTCGGCGGTGGGGGTGTCCTGCTCGCCGTCGGCGGGCTCGTTAGGCTTGGTGGGCTGCTCGGGCAGGGTGGCCGTGACCACAGAGTCGCGCAGCTTGGACATCATGCAGGAGTCGGAGATGGTCTGCTTGGCCGTGTCCTCATCGATGCCGTATTTGCTGGCGATTGTGGCGTAGTCGTCGGTCTGGAACATCTGGTTGGCGTAGGCCGAGAGGTCATCGTCAGAGACGGAGATGCCCTGGTCCTTGGCGGCCTGCAGCACAATGGCGTTGCGGGCGTAGGAGACCACGTCGTCGGCCACGGGCACGTCGTAGGTGCCGTCGCTGTTGGCCGCGGAGTCGATGCTCTTGCTCTGCGAGATGACCTGACGGGCCGTCACGTCGACGGTCTTGCCGTTGTAGGTGTAGGTGGCGATGGTGCTGTCAAGCTGGTCACCGGTGAGCGTAGTCTTGCCGGAAAGCGAAATGGAGCCGGCGCTGCCCAGCAGGAAGTGACCCGCCAGGACGCCGATGACCAGCGCGACGACCGCGATGGCCACCCATGCGGGGGTGGGGATCGCGAAGCCCCCGTTAGGGGCCGTGGACTTGGCGGCCGGCGCGGCCTTGTCGGCCTGCTCGGGCTTCTCGTCGATCTTGTCTGCCATGGATTCACCTCTCGTTGCGGGCGCGCAGGCGCCCTTTGATAGTTTCCAAGCACATAATGCTACCGCCCTCGCGAGGCTGCGGGGGCGGCGTGTCAAGACTCCCTCAGGGAGCGCAGAAACCTATTCGCAAGCTTGAATGATCTGCGCCGAGAAGCTCTTGACGTAGCTCGTGCCGTTCTCGGCATCGAACTTCAGGCGCTCGGCCAGGGCGGCCTTGGTGGCCGCGGAGGCGTTGCCCTGCACGAAGGCCAGCAGGGCCCCCAGCATGTCGCGGTACTCGGGGTCGCCGTGATAGCACTGGATGGCCTCGTCCAGAAGCGGCCAGGCCTCGTCGGAGCGCTCCTCGGAGGTGGTGCCAAAGCGGCACAGGAAGACGAAGCCAGCTAGGCGCACAGGCGCGGAGTCCTCGTCAAAAAGGGCGGTCTCGGCCGCCTCGAAGGCGGGAGCAACCTCCTCAGCGTGCTCGTCCACCAGGGCGGTCAGCGCGTCCAGGACCTCCCAGCGGGTCTGCGCCTCGGGGCGCTCCAGGGCATCCAGCAGCGAGCCGACGAAGGGCGTGACCATGCTGGCGTCCGCATGGGCGACGGTGGCGATCTTGTGGGCCACCTCCTGGCGGCGACGGCGGCTGGAGCCGGCGAGCTCCTCCACGAGGATGCGCATCTGCGCGAGCCTTGCCTCCTGGTCGTTGGCGGGGTTTGCCATGTTGTGATTCCTCTCTGTCTTGCGTCCGCGCGGGCCCCCGGCGGAAGAGCCGCCAAAGACCCGCGATGAGTTACCTATGTGATGCGGCCGGCCAATGCCTTCGGCACGGCGAGAAGGCCGGGCTACTTGCCCTCGCTCCCCTGCTGGCGGGAGGCCGGCCCATCCTGCTGCACGCTGATGAGCTCGGGCTCGGGCGCGCCGTCCCTGCGTGCGCGGCGCACGGCCTCGGCGCGCTTTCCGTCCTTGGCGCGCCTCAGCTGGTCCTTGTTGGCCCGGAAGGTCTTGTCGACGAACTTCCATGGTCCCACGGACTCGCCAAAGCCCAGCTTGAGGCCCGCGATGGTACCGGCCATGAGGCCGATGAGCAGGCCCATCAGGACCGAGAGGCCCGTGACCAGCACAATGCTCGAGACGAGTGCGCCCACCAAGAGCACGCCCGCGTTGGCAAGGCCGTACTCCTTCTTGGTGACGCAGCGGCGGGAGAGCTCGTCTCCCAGGCCCACGCCCGTCACTATGCCAAACAGGAAGAGCACGAGCGCCATGACGGCAACGGCAAACCCGGCGTCCACGCGCTACGCCTCCTCGTGGTGGTGGCAGCAGCCGCCCTCGCCGTGACCGTGGCCGTGACCGCCGCAGCAGCCCTCGCCGTGACCGTGGCCGTGACCGCCGCAGCAGCCGTCGCCGTGCTCGTGGCCGCCGCAGCCGCAGCCCTCCTCGGCGCCGTAGTCCTCGGGGTTGAGCAGCGACCAGTCAAGGCCGGCCGCGGAGCCCGTGGCCTCGTCGGCGTAGAGAAGCGAGAGCGCCTGGGTGCCCATGCGGGAGCCACCGATCTGGCAGAGCATGTCAAACAGGGTGAAGGCGGTCTCCGCCCCCGGCATGGCCACCTCGAGGTCCTCGGCGCGCTGCAGCGCGAGGGCGATGTCCTTACGCAGGTGCTCCACCATGAAGCCAGGCTTGAAGTCTCCCTCGAGGGCCTTGGGGGCAAGCGTCTTGGAGGCACCGGAGCCGCCCGTGCCGTTGGCCATGAGCTCGAGGACCTGCTGCTGGTCGATGCCGGCCTGCTCGGCAAGGGCGAGGGCGTCGGCGTAGCCAACCATGCAGGAGGCAAGGCTCACCTGGTTGCAGAGCTTGGCCGTCTGGCCGCCACCCGGCTGGTCGAAGTACATGATCTTGGACGAGAAGGTCTCCAGGATGGGCAGGACCGGGGCGGCCTGCTCGGCAGTGGCACCCAGGATCAACGTGAGGGTGCCCTCCTCGGCGCCCTTCTGGCCGCCGGTGACCGGGCAGTCAAAGGCGTGCTTGTCCTCGACCTCGGCGGCGTCGTGGATGTCGCGGGCGAGCTGCGGGGAGCTCGTGGTGAGGTCGATGAGCCAGGTGCCGCGCCTGGCCACGCGGATAAGGCCGTCGGTGGACAGGTAGACGTCCTCGACGTCGGTGGGATAGCCCACCATGGTGAAGATCACGTCGGCGTCCTTGGCGGCCTCGGCGGGGGTGTCGGCCCACTTGGCGCCGCGAGCCAGAAGGCCCTCGGCCTTGGCCTTGGTGCGGTTGGTCACCGTGACGTCGTAGCCGGCGTCCAGGATGTGGCCCGCGACGGCCGAGCCCATGATGCCGGTGCCGACGAAGGCGATCTTGCTGTGGGAGTTGACGGGCATAGAGGTCCTTTCCTCATGCGGCATGCCGCCCCGGCAGGCGTCGGGGCGGCATGCTCTCTTCTGTGCTTCTAGTTGGCGGACTCGTCCCTCTTGCCGCGCACCCTGCGGGCGATGCGGTCCGTGAAGGAGAGGCTCTCGCGACGGTCCTTGCCCCAGAAGACAAGGGCGACCATGCCGGGGCCTACGTGAGCGCCGATGACCGGCGAGACGGAGCTGTAGATCACGGGGACGTCTGCGCAGCCGGGCTCCTTGCGGAGCTGGTCGACGAGCCACTTGGCGTCCTTCTCGGCGTCTGCGGAGACCACGCCGATGGGAAGGGGCGTGCCGCCGAGGTCCTCCTCGGAGAGGTGGCTGGCCTTGAAGTCCGCCAGGATGGCGCGCAGGGCCTTCTTGCGGCCGCGGCACATGCCGCGCAGCGTGAGGGCGCCGTTGAGGTCGTAGGAGAGCTCGGGCTTGATGTCCAGCTTGCCGCCAACGGTGGCCGCCGCGGGCGGGATGCGGCCGCCGCGGGCCAGGGCGTCAAAGGAGTCCAGGGTGAAGTAGCCCTGGATGTAGTAGCGGGCCTCCTCGACCCACTCCACCAGCTCCTTTGCGGAAAGGCCGTTGCCGGCCTGGTGGACGGCCTCAATGGCAAGGAGCTCGGCCGCCGCGGAGGGGCAAAGGTTGTCCACCACGTAGAGCTCGAAGTCTGGGTACTTCTCGTGGATCATGTCGGCGGCCTGGCGGGCGGCGTCCACGGAGGACGAGAGGCCGCGCGTGAAGGCCAGGTAGATGGTGGGCGTGCCCTTCTGGGCCGCGCGCTCGAAGACCTCCAGGTAGTGGCCGGGGGTCACGGCGGCGGTGGTGGCCACCTCGCCGGCACGCATGCGCTCGTAGAAGTCGTGCGGGCTCATGGACTTCCAGAAGTCATCGGCGTGCTCCTGGCCGCCCATGACAAACGAGAAGCTCACGACCTCCACGCCGAGGGCCTCCACGACCTCCGGCGCAAAGTCCGCGCACGAGTCCACAATGATGTTGACGTTTGCCTTGTTGTGATAAGCGCGGCCCAGGCGCGCAGCCTCCTGCGACGCCTGGGCGTTGGCGTTCTCTTCTGTCTTGGTCAGATCCTCGGACAAGGATTCTCCCAACTACTCGTTCTCTTCGATCCTAGGCTTAATAATGCCATACCCACCGTTTTTGCGGTGGTAGATGACGTTGGTGAGGCCCGTCGTAGCGTTGATGAACACAAAGAAGTCATGCCCGAGCAGGTCAGTCTGGACGAGCGCCTCCTCCTCCGTCATGGGCTTGAGGTCGATGTACTTCTCGCGGACGAGCTGGTCGTCCTCCTCCTCGGGAGCGGACTCGATGAGGCTGGCGAGGTTCTCCTCGGTTACGCCGGGGACAGGGGCCGCCTGGGCACGCTGACGGCGGTCGATGACGCGGGTCTTGTACTTGCGCAGCTGGCGGGTGACCTTCTCGGCGGCCTCGTCGATGGCGGCGTACATGTCGTCGGAGGTGGCCACGACGCGGACCACGTTGTCGCGGACGAAGACGGTGACCTCGCAGGCCTTGCGCTCGGGGTTGGACGGGTTCTTGTCCACGCGCAGGACGACGTCGCAGCTCATGGGCTTGATGTCAAATACCTTGAGGGCTCCCCCGACCTTGGCCTCTACGTGATCGCGCAGGGCGTCGGAAACGCTGACCTTGCGGCCGGAGATCTTGATGTCCACCATAGATGCCTCCTAAAAACGGTTGCAGATCGCGAACCCGCGGCTGCCAAGGCGGGCGCCGCGTACCTCTCTCTTACCCAAAAAGGACGCCCGCCGACGCAGGGCGCCTGGCGGGCGATGGCCGAGCGGGGCATATTGCTCGGCGGGCGGGCCTGCGTTGGGGCGCGGCGCTACGCGGCGTCCGTGGAGGCTGCGGGGGCGTCGGCATCGGCCTCTGCCGCCTCGCCGTCGGCCTGCGTTGCGGCATCGACCTGCTGGAGGCCATCGATGACCGAGGTGGTGTCCAGGCGAGACATGCCTCCCACCCAGCGACCGCGCACCACGTCCAGGACGCCGTTGGACGAGACCACGTCCATGGCCTCCAGGACCTTGGAGAAGAGCGTGTTGTTCTCGGCCTTGACGCCAATGCCCAGGTAGGAGGGCTGGGCGAGCGTGCCCACGCAGGAGATGCCGTCGTAGACCGCGGCGAGGTAGCCACCGGGGTAGGCGCCGCACAGCACGTAGTCCACGGTGCCGGCGTCCAGGGCCTCGAAGGCCTCGTTGAGGTTGGTGAAGTCCTGCTCGGTGGCCTGCGTGCCCGCGCTGGTAAACGCCCGCTGCGAGACGGAGCCCGCCTGGACGCCCACGGTCTTGCCGGCGAGGTCTGCGGCCGTGACCTTGGTACCCGCGGAGGCACGCGAGAAGAGCGCCATGGCGTCCTCGGCGTAGGAGCCCGCCACGGCGGTGTCTGCGTCGTCGCCGGCCTTGACGCCCATGACCACGTCGCAGGTGTCATAGGCGTCGGAGAGGCCCGTCACGGAGACAAACGCGCAGTCGACGCCAAGCTCGTCTGCCAGCACGTAGGCCACGTCGACGTCCAGGCCCTCGCTGGAGGAGGAGAGCAGCATTGGCGCGGTCTCGGAGGAGAGCAGGCCCACGGTGAGGGTGCCCGCCGTGTGGAGCTCTTCGGCCGTGAGGGTGGTGGTGCGGGCAGCGCGGGCGGCAGCCTTGGCCTCGGCCACCGAGGTTCCGTTGCCCATGAGCGCGTCGAGGTCGACGGGGCCGATGGAGCAGGCGGGCAGCGCCGCGAGAGACGCCGCGCACAGCAGGGCGAGCGCCCCGCGGCGAAGGTTGGTCCTTGGGTTTTGGGTTGAGACGCTCATGGGTGCCTTCCGTCCTTCTCGCCAGCTGAACTGCAGGTGTTCCGCCCGGCTGACCTGGTCTTTGACCCCACACTCGCGCACCGGGGCCTTCGCCGTGGGCGCCGCGGCGCCCTTGACTTGCAACCCTCTCGCCCGCGGGACCGTATGTCCCTTGAGTATTACGGGCGGTGCGACTTACTTCTAGGACGAACCATGATCGTCCGGGTGCGCACGCCCGGGCTTACGTGGATCCCTTTGGCCTCGTCTACCTTGGACTAGGGACGGCCTTGCGCCACCCCGCAACCACAGACCCAGACGGAACTACCTCAGTATACCCGCGACCCCCTCAAATTGGGGACGTGTTCGTTTTTGCGCAGGTTTGGGACAGGTTGTCGGGGTGAGCGGCCCCGCTGGCGGCCGCGAGCGCAAGCGAACCTGTCCCATCTTTGCGCAAATTTGAACACGTCCCCAATTTGCGGGGACGGGTCACCAGACGCGGGCGAGGGCGCAGGCGGTGGGCGGACAGGCGCCGCGGGCCAGAAGGGCGCGGCTCGCCTCGCGCATGGACGAGCCCGTGGTGACCACGTCGTCCAAAAGCAGCAGCCTCATGCCCGAGACGTCGTCTGCAACCTGGACGGTTCCGGCCAGGTTGGCCGCGCGCTCGGCCTGGCCAAGCTCGCGCTGGTCTCGTGCGCGTTCTCTCACCAGGACGTCTGCCAGCGGCAGCCCCGTGAGCCAGCAGAGCTCGCGCGCGACGAGCTCCATGTGGTCAAAGCCGCGTCGGGCAAAGGCCGCGGCCGTCGCCGGCACAAAGCAGACGGCGTCCACCTCGGCCGCGTCAAACCGGGGCCGCCCGTCCGTGGCTGGCCAGGCAGACGCCTCCTCCAGGGCGCAGAGCATGGCGGCGGCCATCGCGGGGACCAGCCGCCGCACCGGACCCAGGAAGCCCAGGGCGCACACGCAGGCGCGCGTCTCCCACGGCTCGGAGCACTCCGTGCAGGTCAGGCTGCCGTGTGGGGCGCCGCAGTTGGGGCAGGCGTCCTTCTGGCAGACCCACGGCAGCGCGTCCAGGCACTCGTCGCACAGCAGGGCCCCCGGCTGCTCGCACCCCACGCAGCGCGTGGGCGCCACCAGCTCAAGCGCCTCGTCCATGACGGCTGAAAGCACCCTCCTGCTCGGCACGGCCCTCCCCTCTTCCCAAAAGGTTGCAGAAGAATAGCACGGCGGCGAGAAGAGCGCTCTTCTCGCCGCCATGCGTTCAAACGCTCTGTGCTTCTCCTTGCGGGCCCGTCACGCGGCCCCGCGTGGCGCCGGCGCTAGAGCAAGCGCAGGGAGACCTCCTTGAGCTGCTTGGAGCTCACCTCGGAGGGAGCGGCGGACATGAGGTCACTGCCACTGGAGGTCTTGGGGAAGGCCATGACCTCGCGGATGGAGTCGGAGCCGGTGAGCAGCATGCACACGCGGTCCAGGCCCAGGGCAAAGCCGCCCATGGGAGGCGCACCAAACTTGAGGGCGTCCATCAGGAAGCCGAACTGCTCCTGCGCGCGCTCCTCGGTGAAGCCCAGGAGCTTGAGCATGGCCATCTGCATGTCGGCGTTGTGGATGCGCATGCCGCCACCGCCGGCCTCGTAGCCGTCCATGACAAAGTCGTAGGTGAAGCTGCCCGCGGCCAGCGGGTCGGCCTCGATCTTGGCCACGTCGGACTCGGTGGGCAGGGTGAAGGGCTGGTGCTCGGCCGCATAGGCCTTGCGGTCCTCGTCCCAGTGGAACAGCGGGAAGTTGACCACCCAGAGGAAGTCGTGGCCCTCGCGGGGGACGTCCAGGGCGTCGGCCATGTGGCAGCGCATACCGCCCAGGATCTCGTCGGCCTTGAGGCGGCTCTCCACGGCAAACATCACGAGGTCGCCGGGCTCGACGCCCATCTCGGCGCGAAGGGCGGCCATCTCCTCGTCAGAGAAGAACTTGACGATGGGGCTGGTCACGGAGCCGTCCGGACGGAAGGCGATGTAGGCCAGGCCCTTGGCGCCAAAGCCGGTGGCGACGTCTGCCAGCTTGTCGATCTGGGCGCGCGGCCAGGCGCCGGCGCCCTTGGCGTTGATGGCCTTGACGAAGGTCTTGTCGTCGGCCGCGGCGGAAGCAAACAGCTTGAAGCTGGAGTTGGCAAAGATCGGCGTGACGTCGTGCAGCTCCATGCCGTAGCGGGTGTCGGGCTTGTCGACGCCGTAGGTGTCCATGGCGTCCCAGTAGTTGATGCGGCGCAGCGGGGTGGGCATCTTAACGCCCATCTGGCCAAAGGCGTCGCTCAGGACCTCCTCGAGCTCGCCCATGACGTCGTCCTGGTCGACGAAGGACATCTCGATGTCCACCTGGGTGAACTCGGGCTGACGATCGGCGCGCAGGTCCTCGTCACGGAAGCACTTGGCAACCTGGTAGTAGCGCTCGACGCCGCCCACCATGAGGAGCTGCTTGAGCAGCTGCGGGGACTGCGGCAGGGCGTAGAAGTGACTCGGCTGGGTGCGGGAGGGCACCAAGAAGTCACGGGCGCCCTCGGGCGTGGACTTGAAGAGGGCCGGGGTCTCCACCTCGGTGAACTCGCGGTTGTGGAGCGCCTGGCGGATGGCGAAGGTGAAGTCGGAGCGCAGCTTGAGGTTGGCCGCCATCTTGGGCCTGCGGATGTCGAGGTAGCGGTAGCGAAGGCGCACGTCCTCGGAGCAGTCGATGTGGTCCTCGATCTGGAAGGGCGGGGTCACGGAGGTGTTAAGCACCTCGAGCTCGCTCACCAGGACCTCGATGCGGCCGGTGGCCAGCTTCTCGTTGTCCTGGCCCTCGGGACGCTCACGCACGGTGCCGGTGACCTTGATGGGCCACTCGGAGCGGATGGTCTCGGCGGCGTGGAAGGCAGTGCCACCGGAGTGCTCGGGGTCAAAGGAGACCTGCGTCACGCCGTCGCGGTCGCGCAGGTCGACGAAGATCAGGCCGCCGTGGTCGCGACGGTGCCAGACCCAGCCGGTAAGCGTGACGGTCTGGCCGATGTTCTCGGCGCGCAGCTCGCCACAGGTGTGGGTGTGCATGGAGTGAGCCATTCAAGTTCCTCTCGTCTCTTCCGCCCCGTGTCGGTGCGGGCGGATTCCCAGCAGACGGCGGCGAGGCGTAGACTGCGCAGCGCCGCACGTAAGTGGCAACTCTACCACGGGCAACATGCCCCCACGGCGAGAAGGGCCACGGGAAAGCAAGCGTTAACGTAGGAACCGGCTTTGGCCGCTTCTCTCCCCAGGTGCTAGCCTAGGGGCGCACAACCTGGCTCGGAGGGGAGAAACCCATGTACAAGACCGTGGTCTTTGACCTCGACGGAACGCTTCTGAACACGCTCGAGGACCTTTGGCTGGCCGTCAACCACGCGCTGGCGGCCTTCGACCTTCCCGCGCGCAGCCGCGACGAGGTGCGCCTTGCCACGGGCAACGGCATCGTGCGGCTCATCCAGAGAAGCGTCCCCGAAGGCTGCGCGGACGACCTGCGCAATCAGGTCTTTGCCACCTTCAAGGACTACTACGGCGCACACTCCATGGACCACACGGCCCCCTACGCAGGCATGCCCGAGCTGCTGGAGGCCCTTCGCGCGGCCGGCGTGCGCGTGGCGGTGGTCTCCAACAAGGCGGACTTTGCCGTGCAGAAGATCATCCGCGCCACATTCCCGGACGCCTTCGACTGCGTCATGGGCGAGAACGAGACCGCTGGCATTCCCAAGAAGCCGGCACGTCCCATGGTGGACGCAGCCCTTGCGGCAATGGGCGGCAGGTCAGGGGCGGTGGCCTACGTGGGTGACTCCGAGGTCGACGTGGCCACGGCCAAAAACGCCGACTGCGACTGCGTGGCCTGCTCATGGGGCTTCCGCGGGCGCGAGGCCCTCGTCGAGGTAGGTGCCACGCTCATCGTTGACACCCCGTCCGAGCTGCAGCGCGTTCTTCTCGGCTGACCCTCGGCGAGAAGTTGCAGCCGCTCGCCTAACAAATGCCGCCGGTCGGCGCCTGCGGCGCGCGGGCGGGCTATAGTCATCCGCAACACCGGCAAGGTCGCTCAACGAAGGGAGCCACCATGGGTAAGAAGGCTGCTGAGGCACTCGACATCAATTACGACGAGCTCGCCGAATACCTGCACTGCAATCACTCGGTGTACATGAAGCTTGACTCCTCCATCTATTACCTCACGGACGTCAACTACGAGTCCTGGCGCGCCCAGGACACCAGCCGCATCAACGAGAAGGGGCACTTCACGGATTGCAGCGAGCTCGTTCCCACCGTGGACGAATTCCTCTCCCTGCCCTTCGTCAACGGCAAGACCGTGAAGGACGTTTTTGACCACGCCACCTTCTACGCCTCCATCAAGGGAGAGAAGCAGTAAGGCGCACCTGGCTTCACGCATGCTACGCAAAAGCGGCCGGTACCCGTGGGGTTCCGGCCGCTTCTTTGTTTCATAGGCTATGATTGGTGCCGCGTCAGCCCTCCTGGGAAAGTGGGCTGCGGAGAGGACGGGCCGTCGGGCAGGGGTGCCAGACGGCCCTTGCTTTTGTCGGTTGCACGTCGGGCGTCCCCGCGATTCTGCCCCCGCAAGACCCCCTAAACACGTTTTGGGTTCGGCGTTTTAGCGGGACGAGTGAGACCCCTCTGACAGCAAGCCATCTACCTGCGGTTTTGCGAGGGCCGTTTGGAAGT
>CAJMPT010000030.1 GCA_905215465.1 uncultured bacterium
CTTCGTGGGTACCAACGCCGCCACCAACGACGAGACCCAGCAGGAGGACGAGGAGGAGACCGAGTCCGAGACCACCACCAAGGCAAACGAGCCCACCACCACGACCGCGCCCACGACGCCCACCACACCGACCACCCCCACCACCGGCGGCGAGTCCGGTGGTACCACGGGTGGCAACGCCGGCGCCGGTGGGTCCGGCAGCGCCGGTGGCACCACGGGCGGCGGCACCACGGGCGGCGGCGCCACGGGCGGAGGCACCACGGGCGGAGGCGAGTCCGGGACCACCCCGACCACGCCCACAACGCCCACCCAACCGGGCACCGGCGCCTAGCGGCAAGGCGGATAGACGCACAACGCAAGGGCGGCCCTCGACGCAACCAACGTCGCGGGCCGCTCTTCTCTTTGGCAGGCTCCGTCGAGAATAGTGCGCTTCTCGATGGAATCCGGGCCTTGCGAAGGCTTACTCGACGTTGCCGAGCTTCTGGATGAGGTTCTGGAGCGCCTTGGCGTTCTCCGTGGTGTCGGCCACAACGAGCACGGTGTCGTTGCCGGCAACGGAGCCCAGGGCGTGCGCGAGACCAGCATCGTCCACTGCGGCAGCCACGCCGGAGGCCGTGCCAGGCTGGCACTTGACCACCACGAGGTTCTCGGCGCGCAGGACGCAGACCACAAATTCCGAGAGCATACGTTGCAGGTGCAGGTCCTCCGCCAGCACGTAGACGCCCTCGGGGAGCTTGCGCAGCCCCATGTCGGCAATGTCGCGCGAGACCGTGGCCTGCGTGCAGGCATAGCCCATGGCCTGCAGCTCGTCCACAAGGCCGCGCTGCGTCCGGACCGTCTTGCCGCGGACGATCTCCCTAATGGCGTCTTGCCTGCTGTTCCTGCGCTTCATGCCATGCCCCCAATTGTGGTCCGGCGCCCCTTTGGCACTCGCCGGTATGCATATACGTGCCAAATTATACAGTGCCGCCGCATCCTGCCACGCTCGCGGAGAAGTACCCCGCTCCCAAGCCCCGCCACCCGCGCGCTGCCGTATGATGGCCGTCAGAAGGCACCAACCATTGCATACTCCCACGGAGGTCACCATGTCCTATTCCCAGCAGGGCCCGCGAGGCGAAGGCCGCGGCTCCCGTCCCAGCTCCTCTCAGGGAGGCAGGGGGCAGGGCCGCTCCGGCTCGCCCCTCAACGGCAACGGCCTCTCCGGCGCCGGCAGCACCCGCCAGCGCATCAATCTCTCCGGCGGCTCCTACCACGGCCCCACCGGCGTCTCTCGCCGCAGCAACCCCGGCAGGCTGAGGAGCGGCTCGGGCAACGGAGGCTACCCGCTCAAGTCCAGGAACATCAACTTCACCGGACGCCGCGGCCTGGGCCGCGCAGGCGTGGACCGGCGCATCTTCCTGGTGGGCGCAGTCGCGCTCGTCCTGGTCATTATCCTGGTCCTGGCGGTCTCGAGCTGCGTGCGCGGCTGCTCCTCGGACGGCACCCAGAAGCAGGCGGAGTTCCAGAACCAGGTTGACTCCCGCGTGGCCGCCGGCGTATCCGATGACCTCAGCAAGGACTTCAAGGCCGCGCTCGACCGCAACGAGAAGCTCTCCCAGATCGCAGCCAACGCGGACAAGTACACCGACCAGCAGCTTCTTGAACTGGCCCTGTCCCAGCCCGAGGCCATCGACTTCGTGGCCTCCTACCCCGACGCCGAGAAGAGCGGCCAGGCCTACTCCGATGCCGCCCGCAAGGGCACAGCTCCCACCCTCTACGACTGGGACACCCGCTGGGGCGCCATCGACTACGGCGGCCACGCCCTGGCCCTCACCGGCTCAGGCCCCACCTGCATCTCCATGGCCTACATGGGCCTCACCGGCAGCAACGACAAGACCCCCGCTGACGTGGCGGCCCTCGTGACGGCAGACGGCCTGGCCACGGGAGACTCCTCCATGTCCGCGGACGCCGTCGAGAAGATCGCGGGCGGCCTGGGGCTCGCCGCCAAGAGCTACACCTCGAGCCGCCAGACCCTGCTCGACGTCCTTGACGCCGGCACCTACATCCTGGCCGAGGTCAGGGCTGGCTCCCTCACCGACGAGGCCCACTGGGTCCTGGTGACCACCGAGAACGAGAACGGCACCGTCCTCGTCCACGACCCCACCTCCCCCGAGGCCACCGCCCGTGCCTGGGACCCCGCCACCATCACCAGCGCCTGCGACTCCTTCTACGGTCTCTCCCAAGCCGAAACCACAGCCACCGACGCCACCAACTAAAGGCTTCGCCCAACCAAGCCAAAACAGCGATCGAGCGCCTGCACCCTCCCCACAGCGTGCAGGCGCTCTTCCTTACGCCCTGGGATAGCCTCCCAACCCACCTGCTCTTCTTTCCTAATGCTCTTGCTCTTGCTTTGTTTGCCGGAGGAGAGCCCGTTGAAACGGCAGAGGCCCCGGCAAGTTGCTAAGCAGGGATTCTGAGTGCGCAAAGCGCGCGAACATCCCTGCGTGCAACTTGCCGGGGCCTCTCCTCGACGTTGCCGACCGCTACGACAGCAGCTTCTCGCTGTCCACCCTCAGCCTGTCACGCACCGCCTCGGACTCCTCGCGCGTGGCGCCCTTGGAGAACAGGTACGCCTTGACCTTGGGCTCGGTGCCGGAGGGACGGAAGATGACCTTGTTGTCGTCCTCCAGGCGGAACTCGATGACGTTGGCGGCGGGCAGCTGCTGCGAGTCCTCCTTCTGCAGGCCAGAGACGCGCGGCATCTCGGCGCAGGCGGCATAGTCGGTCATGCCGACCACCTTGAAGCCACCGATCTGCGCGGGCGGGTTCTCGCGCAGGCCACCCATGATGCCGGCCATCTTCTGGGCGCCGGACTCGCCGGGGAAGGAGGCGTTGACGGTGCCGTTGAGGTAGTAGCCGTACTTCTGGTACAGGGCGTCCATGGCCTCATAGAGGTCCATGCCCTTCTCGGCGTAGTAGCTGGCCATCTCGACGCAGAGCATGGTGGCGACGATGGCGTCCTTGTCGCGTGCGTGGGTGCCCACCAGGTAGCCGTAGGACTCCTCGAAGCCCATGAGGAAGCGGTCCTCCTCGCCGGCGTCCTTGAGCTGGTCGATCTGGTCGCCGATGTACTTGAAGCCGGTGAGCACGCGGCGCATCTCAAAGCCCCAGTCGCGGGCGAGGGCGTCAGGCATGGCGGAGGAGACGATGGTGGAGACGGCCACCTTGGAGGCCACGTCCTCGCCGTTCTCCTTGGCCATGTTGGCGAGCCAGTCCATGAGAAGGACGCCCATCTCGTTGCCGGAGAGAAGCACGTAGTCGCCATCGTGCGGGATGGCGCTGCCCATGCGGTCCGCGTCGGGGTCGGTGGCCACCAGCAGGTTGGGCTTGACCTCGTCGGCAAGCTTCAGGCCCAGCTCAAGCGCCTCGCGGAACTCGGGGTTGGGGTAGTTGCACGTAGGGAAGTTGCCGTCGGGCTCGGCCTGCTCGGGGACGACGGTCACGTTCTCGACGCCAATCTCCTTGAGGATGCGGGTCACGCACTCCATGCCCGTGCCATTGAGGGGCGTGTAGACCACGGAGTAGTCAGGGGAGGCCTTGAAGCCCGGGACGGAGACCTTCTTGATGCTCTGGATGAAGCTGTCCAGGACCTCCTCGGGCGTCCATTCAATGAGGCCCTGATCAAGGCCCTCGTCAAAGTCCATGGTCTTGACGTCGAAGGGGCTCACCTTGGCAATGTTGGCAGAAATCTCGGCCGCGGCCTCGTCGGTGATCTGGCCGCCGTTGTCGTTGTAGACCTTGTAGCCGTTGTACTTGGCCGGGTTGTGGGAGGCCGTGAGCACGATGCCCGCGGAGGTGTGCAGGTGACGCACGGCAAAGGAGAGCGTCGGCACCGGCTCGATGCGCGGGTAGACGTAGACGTGGATGCCGTTGGCAGCCAGGACGGAGGCGGCGACGCGCTGGAAGTCCTCGCCCTTGAGGCGGGAGTCACGCGCAAGCGCGAGCGTGGGGTTCTCGTAGTGGGCGTTGAGGTAGTCGGCCACGCCCTGCGTCGCCTGGGCCACCACGTAGACGTTCATGCGGTTGGTGCCAACGCCCAGAACGCCTCGCAGACCCGCGGTGCCAAAGGCGAGCGTGCGGTAGAAGGCGTCGGAGAGCTGCTCCTCGTTGCCAGGCTTGACGAGCTCGGAGAGCTCGGCGGCAAGGTCGGGCTCCTTGACATTGTCCTGCCAGAGCTTGACCGTGGCCTCGATGTTCTGATCCATGTTGTTCTCCCCCACTTCGTGGTGCGGGACGCACCCGCGCCGGCTGTGCATGGTGGAACCATTCTAGTAGCGGGCAGGGCCGCCGACGGCAACTAAACGCCGACCGCACGTAACGCGCGGTCGGCGGTGGGTTTTCCGCGCACAGGCCGTGCGGCGAGGGCCCAAATTTGCGTTTTGGGTTCGCCGATGCGGCCGCCTCTTGGACACCCATTGTTAAAACCGCAGGTAGATAGGTTGGCGGTCACCCGGTTGGTCGCAAACCCCCGCAGGTGCGAACCCAAATCGGAATATGATTTGGGTTCGCACCTGATTCGTCTTGACCCCACCGCTTTTCTCGGCAGCTCGTCTACCTGCGGCTTTGCAGGACGGGCTTTGACGGGTGCTCAATCTGGCGAACCCAAAACGTGTTTGGGGGGCTCGCTACCCGCGCTTGACGATGTAGCAGTGGTGAATCTTCTTGTTGCGCTGGAAGTCCTCGGGAATCGTCTGCTCTGTGATGTCCTCCAGCACGACGCCCGCCTTCTTCAGGGCCTCCACGTCGGGCTTGAAGCCGCGCAGGTTGCACGAGAAGATGGCGCTGCCGTTGCGCGTCAGCAGGCGAGAAACGCCAATGATCAGCTCCACGTGGTCGCGCTGCACGTCAAAGGAGCTCTTGCGCATGCGCTGGGAGTTGGAGAACGTGGGCACGTCGCAGAAGACGAGGTCCCAGCGGTTGGGGCTGTGGCGCTGCTCGTTGATGTAGGAGAGCACGTCCGCCTGGACAAACTCGTGTTCAGGCCCCCTGAAGCCGTTGCGGGCCATGTTGCGGCGGGCCCAGTCGAGGCTCGGGCGCGAGAGGTCCACCGTGGTGGTGTGCTTGGCGCCTCCGTCGGCGGCGTAGCAGGTGGCCGTGCCCGTGTAGGCAAACAGGTTGAGGAAGCGCTTGGAGCCCAGCGTCTGCTTCATCATCTCCCTGATGCGAGAGCGGGTCTCGCGATGGTCCAGGAAGATGCCGCAGTCAAGGCGCGTGGAGAAGTTCACCTCAAAGGTGAGGCCGCCCTCGTCAACGAGGTGCGCCCCCTCGGGCAGGTCAGTCAGGCTCGGCTTGTGGCGGTTGCGCAGGTCGGCGCGCTGGCCGCGCAGGCGCGCGTAGGCGTCCTCGTGGCGCTCGGGCGTGGTAGGCGCGGAGCCGTGGCCGGCGTACTGAGAGCCGCCGCGGGCACGGGTGCGCACGCGCAGGTTGACGCATCTGGGGTCCACGTCCAGGACGCGCGGGGCGATGGCCAGCACGTCCATGAGGCGCCTGCGGGCAAGCTGGCGGTCAATGTCCTTGGGGGCGGCGTACTCGCTGATCTGCAGCCAGCGGCCGCGGCCCTCCAGGCCCTGGTAGAGCTCGATGGCCACGGAGTAGTCGGGCAGGTCGGCGTCGTAGACGCGGTAGCAGCTGACGTCCTCGCGGCGGGCCCACTTGGCGCGCAGCTTGGCCACCTTGGCCAGGCGGCGGGCAAACTGGTCGCTCGCGGGCACCAGCACGGGGACGCGCACGTTGCCGGCAAGCGTGACCTCCGCGGGGGCGGCGAGCTCGTCGGTGGCCTCGTAGAAGGCAAGCTCTCCGTCGTCCCTGCCCACGTAGACGTCCACGCGGGCAGCCGGCTCGGCGCGCAGGGCGGCGTCGAGCGAGTCGCTCTTGGCAAGGGCCGCGACGGAGAGGCCGGCCACGGCGGACGCCTCAGAGAGGACGGACGCCTCGACGGCAAGGGAGTCGTCGTCCAGCCAGGAGAGGTCGCAGGTCACCAGGCGTCCGCCCTTGGCGGTGCGCACGGCGTCTGCCGCCTCGGGCACGCCGACGAAGGAGACCTCACAGGAGATGCCGGCCGCGCGCAGCGTCTGGCGGCAGGCGGACTCGGCGCCGCGGCGCGTGTCACAGGCCAGCAGAGTGAGGCGGTTCTTCTCGCCGGCCTCGGCGCGGCGGTCGGCGTCGTCGAGAAGGGCCTCCCACGCCGCAGCGTCATGCCCGGCCCAGCCCTCAAAGCCCCAGCGCGGGCGCAGCAGGCCCGGGGCGCGGTCGAGCGCGGCGCCGGCCGCCTCGGCAAGGACGCTGCCCTGGCCCGCCCACAGGGCAGCCAGCACGGGGTCGCCGTGGCGCACCTCGCGGAACCAGCCACCGGCCGCCAGGAGCGCCGCGGCGTAGTCCGGACGCAGCGGGGCCACGTCCTTGGCGGCGCGCGAGTCGTAGCCGCGGTGGAAGAGCGGCTCGCCGGAGAGGTCGATGCAGGCGGTGGCGCGCTCACCGGAGACGCGGACGGCCACGGTGACGTCCGGGCGGTTGGTGTCGGTCATGGGGCGGGCGCCGCGGGCGTGGAAGATGACGTCTGAGATGGCGTCCTTGGAGCGCAGGGCCACAAACTGGGTGTTCCTGAGGTTGGCGTTGGTGCCGTGGGCGTCAATGGCAAAGGCGGCGCCGGGGGCAAGGTGGCTCGTCCAGTCGATGCGGCACAAGCCCTCGTAGAGGCTGTCGGCGGTGTGGGCGTCCACGCGGGCGAGCACCAGCAGCACGCGGGACGCAAGGCGGCTCCACAGGCACGCGCGGTACGCGTCCGCGAGCTCGCCGCCAAAGCTGACCTGGCCGCGCAGGGCCCTGACCTGCGGAATCTTGAGAGACGCCAGCTCCTCGGCCAGCAGCTTCTCAAACCCCTTGGGACACGTAGCAAAGAACTCCATCGGGACACCTCTCGCCCGTCGAGCGGCAGCGCCGCTACTCACAACAGATCAATCGCCGGTCATTTTCTCATGCGCGGCGACGATTCACACCATCGCCACCAACAGGGGCTTCTCGCCACGAATCTTTGACATCGAGCGGCGAGAAGCCCCAATAGGCAGACGTGCGTTGTCTCAGGTCAGCTCCGGCCTACCTGCGCTGGTACCACTCGTGCAGGTCCTCGCCCATGGCCTCCAGGGTGGGCACGTCGGTGTAGGCCATGTGGCCGCAGCCGTAGCGGTACCAGCTCACGCGCTCCTTGAGCTCGGGCGAGAGGTACTGGCAGCTCATGTCGTGGATGACGTTCCAGAACGTGGTGGCGGCGTCGTAGCGGCCGCCGATGATGGCCAGCTTGCAGGTGGGGTTGCGGCGCAGCGCCACGGCGATGTCCACGGCGACGTTGGGTGCCTCGGCCTTGCACGCGCAGCCGGGCTCCTCGTGGCGCCAGTCCCACTTGGTGCCCACCTTCTCGTAGTTGCTGGAGAGGTAGCGGGCGGCCCCGCGATACCCCAGCTCCTCGCGGCAGAAGGCGCGGAAGGCCTTGGTCCAGGCAGGCTCCACGGCGTCGGCCGCGGCGTCCTCGCCAGCCACCCACTCCACGGAGGTCTGCATGGGAGAGAGGGCGTCGGAGGCAAAGCGGGTGTCCAGACGGCCGCAGATCTTGCCCTCGTCGGCGAGAAGGGCCATGCGGAAGTCGGCAAGGTCGACGCGCAGGTGGTGGGCAAGCAGGTACTCCGGCGTCAGTCCCACGAACTTGGACATCTTGCGTGCCACCTCGCGCTCGCGACGGGCGTCGAGGCGGTCACCCTTGAGAAGGGCCGGCGCCAGCACGTCCTCGGTAAACTCAAGGGCGCGGTCAAACCACTCGTCGGGGTCGACGCCCTTGCCGGCGCGGCCGAACCACTGGGCCGTTGCGGCATAGGTGGGCATCATGCCCAGGTAGTAGAGGTCCTCGCCGGGCTGCACCTGCACCCAGTCCAGAATGGCGGAGAGCAGCACGACGCCCGTCACGGCAACGCCGCGCTCGCCCAGGATGCGCATGAGGACGGAGTTACGGACGGTGCCGTAGGACTCGCCAAAGAGGTACAGCGGGCTCGACCAGCGGCCGTTCTCCTCGAGCCAGGCGCAGATGGCGCGGGCAAAGGCGTCCGCATCGCCGTCGACGCCAAAGACGCTCGCGGGCTCGCAGTCGTCAGCCACGCAGGACCAGCCGGTGCCCAGGGCGTCCAGGAAGACCACGTCGGTGTCGCGCAGGACGGTGTGGGGGTTGTCCTCGACGGGGGCGTCGGCGCGGACGTGGCCGCAGCCGTCGGTGGCCACGCGGCGCGGTCCGATGCCGCCGAAGTTGATGGGCACCGAGGACGAGCCCGGGCCGCCGTTGAAGGCAAAGGTCACGGGGCGGGACGCGTCGGCGTCGCCCTTCTCGTCAACGGCCACGTACGAGAGGCTGAACATGCGGCCCAGCAGCTTGCCGGCGTCGCTCGCCACGTCCAGGTGCGCCGCCGTGGCCTCGTAGTCGATCTTCTCGCCGCCAGCGGACCACGTGAGGCGTGCGCTCGCGGGCTCGGGAACGTCGAGCGTGCGCGAGGGCGCCGCCCCCATGAAGGGGTTTGTCGCCGCCGCGGACTGGGCGTCAATGCCGTCTGCCATAGTGTCTCCTTCTCGTCGCATGTAATGAGTTCGCACGCGCACCATTCTAGCCCCCGACAGCAGTCGATAAGACCGTGCCAAAGGTTTAAACTGGTATGTTCGTGTTTGAAAACGTATAGGCACTGTTGTCGATTTGGAGCATCATGGTAGCATCCACCAAGGACACGGCGGCATCCGTCCGCGCGCGTCGCGCGAAGAGCGCAGGCATTCCGCTCTCCGCGAGCATGATCCTCGTCACCCTGGGTGTGGTCTACGGAGACATCGGCACGAGCCCGATGTACACGCTCAAGGCCATCATGAGCGGCAACGGCGGCCTGGCCACCATGAGCACCGACGTGGTGCTGGGCGCGCTCTCCCTCATCATCTGGACGCTCACTCTCATCACCACCGTCAAGTACGTCCTGGTTGCCATGAAGGCGGACAACCACAACGAGGGCGGCATCTTCGCCCTCTACAGCCTGGTCAGGCGCTGCGCCAAGTGGCTCATCATCCCCGCCATGGTTGGCGGCGCCGCGCTTCTGGCCGACGGCATCCTCACCCCGGCCGTGACGGTCACCACCGCCATCGAGGGCCTGCGCACCGTCGACTTCTGCTACGCCATCATGGGAGACAACCAGGGCATCGTCGTGGCCATCACCCTGGCCATCCTGTGCATGCTCTTCCTCATGCAGAAGGCGGGAACCTCCACCATCGGCAAGGCGTTCGGCCCCATCATGACCCTGTGGTTTGCCTTCCTGGGCGTCTCCGGCCTCGTGCACGTCATCGGCAACATCGGCGTCCTGCGCGCGCTCAACCCCCTGCGCGGCCTCACGTTCCTCTTTGACGGCAACCTCAACGCCGCCGGCGTCATGGTTCTGGGCAACGTCTTCCTCTGCACCACCGGCGCCGAGGCCCTCTACTCCGACATGGGCCACGTCGGCAAGGCCAACATCTACGCCTCCTGGCCCTTCGTGAAGGCCTGTCTCATCATCAACTACCTGGGCCAGGGCGCCTGGATCATCGCCAACAACGCCAACGCGAGTCTCATGGCCGTGCCCGACCTCAACCCCTTCTACCAGATGTTGCCCGAGCAACTGCGCGTCTTCGCGGTCATCCTGTCCGCCTTCGCGGCTATCATCGCGTCCCAGGCGCTCATCACGGGCTCCTACTCCATCGTCTCCGAGGCCGTCCGCCTCGACCTCATGCCGCACATGCGCGTCAACTACCCCTCCGAGACCAAGGGCCAGATCTACATTCCCATGGTCAACAACATCATGTGGGTGGGCTGCATGGGCGTCGTCCTGCTGTTCCGCAGCTCCGAGCACATGGAGGCCGCCTACGGCCTGGCCATCACGGTCACCATGCTCATGACCACGCTGCTGCTGTTCACCTACCTCTCCAAGGTGCGCCACAAGATGGGCCTGGCCATCCCGTTCCTCGTCTTCTTCGGCGCCATCGAGGCCATGTTCTTCTTCTCGAGCCTCACCAAGTTCTTCCACGGCGGCTACGTGACCGTGCTGCTTGCCACCGCCATCTTCGTCGTCATGTACGTCTGGCGCCGCGGCACCGCCATCGAGCGCACCCAGACCGTGTACCTGCCCGTGGACAAGTACCTGGACCAGCTCTTTGACCTCTCGCACGACGAGGACTATCCCCTGCTTGCCGACAACCTGGTGTTTCTCACCAACGACTCCTCCTTCGACAAGCTCGACCGAGACGTGCTCTACTCCATCCTGGACAAGCGCCCCAAGCGCGCCAAGGCCTACTACTTCCTGAACGTCCAGGTCACCGACGAGCCGTACACCCACGAGTACATCGTCAACAACTTTGACACGGACTTCCTGTTCAAGGTCCAGCTCCGCCTGGGCTTCAAGGTCAACCAGCGCGTGAACACCTACCTGTACCAGATCGTGAGCGACCTGGTGGCCAACAACCAGATTGCCGCCCAGAACCACAAGTACTCGATCTACCGCGAGCACTCCAACGTGGGCGACTTCCGCTTCTGCCTGCTGCGCAAGGTCATCTCCCCCGAGACGGACATCCCGGGCTTTGACGCGCGCGTCATGGAGCTCAAGTACCTCATCCGCCGCATGTGCGGATCTCCCGCCAAGTGGTACGGCCTCGAGAGCTCCAACATCATCTTCGAGTACGTGCCGCTCTTCTCCAAGGCAAAGCAGCAGCACAAGCTGACGCGCATCGAGTACGCCAACGACATGCCCGCAAAGCGCGTTGCCTCGGCCGCCGTTGCCGCCCCCGCCGAGGAGGACGAGCCCGAGGACATCTTCAGCTCGGCCATGAAGGGCGAGCGCGAGAAGAACCTCGCAGACGTCACGAGCACCCTGGTGGGCGGAGACACCGCCAGCTTCAAGCCCCTCGTCATCGACGATGAGGACGAGGGCTCTGACGAGTAGCCCACCCTCACGGCCTAACAGCAAGGGCGCTGCCTTTCCGGTTGGAAGGCAGCGCCCTTTTCTTGTTACTTGGATACCAAACGTGCCAAAGGCAAGAAGGGCCTCTCGCCGTGCGCGCTAGCGCTTGTCCATGGGGACGTAGTTGCCGTCGCCCATGATGGAGTTGTAGGCAGGGCGGATGATGCGGCCGGCGCCGTAGAGCTCCTCCATGCGGTGCGCGCACCAGCCGGCCAGGCGCGCCATGGCGAAGATGGCCGTGTACATGTCGGCGGGAATGCCCAGCATGGAGTAGACAAAGCCCGTGTAGAGGTCCACGTTGGCGCAGATGGGCTTGGTGACCCCGCGAACGTCCCTCATGACCTCGGGACCGAGCTTCTCGATGTTCTGGAGCAAGTGGAACTTGCGCTCGCGGCCCTTCTCGGCGGCGAGCTTGCCCGCGTACTTCTTGATGCTGACGGCGCGGGGGTCGCTCTTGGTGTAGACGGCGTGGCCAAGGCCGTAGATGAGGCCGCTGCCATCGAACTCCTCGCCGCGCACCAGGCGGGTGAGGTAGTCGGCCACCTGGTCCTCGTCCTCCCAGTCCGCGATCTTCTCGGACGCGTCCTCGATCATGGCACCAACCTTGGCGTTGGCGCCGCCGTGCTTGGGGCCCTTGAGGGAGCCGATGGCGGCCGCGTAGGCGGAGTAGGCGTCCGTGCCCGAGGACGAGAGCACGCGCGTGGTGAACGTGGAGTTGTTGCCGCCGCCGTGCTCCGCGTGGAGCATGAGCATGACGTCCAGCAGCATTGCCTCGTCGTGGGTGAAGCCCTGGTCACCGCGAAGGACGTCCAGCAGCGTCTCTGCCATGGAGTAGCCCTCACACGGGGGTGGGACCAGCAGCTTGGTGCCCGTGGCGGCCGCAACGGCGGCCTCATGGGCCACGGCAGCAGTCCGCGGCCAGCGGCCGAGGAGCGAGAGCGCCACGTCGATCTCGTGGGTGGGCGTGGTGTCGTCCGGCGTGGGGTCAAAGGAGTAGAGCAGCAGCGTGGCGCGCTGCAGGACGTTCATGATGTTCTGACTGTACGTGGTGCGCGGGAAGATGTGGAGGAACCCCTCGGGCAGCTGGCGGCGGCAGTCGATGCGGGCCTTGAAGTCGGCCAGCTGGTCTGCCGTGGGCAGCGAGCCCGTGATGAGCAGGTAGGCCGCCTCCTCGTAGCCAAAGCGGTCCTCCGCGTGCGCGTTGTCGATGAGGTCGGACACGCGGTAGCCACGGTAGAAGAGATCTCCCTCGTCGGGCACCACGCCCTCGACGGTCTTGTTGTAGCCGTGCACGTTGGAGATGGTCGTGAGGCCCACCAGGACGCCAGAGCCGTCCGCGTTGCGCAGGCCTCGCTTGACGTCGTACTTCTGGTAGAGCTCGGCGGGGACCACGTCCACGTCCTCGTAGCCGTGGTAGAGCCGGTCTGCCACGGGCGGCAGCCCCAGCGCCACGGAGGGCATGGGGTAGGCATCGGGCACGTGCGTCAGGGCGGACGTGTCGAGCGAGGTGAGGGTGGGGCCGATGCCCTTGATGCCAAAGCTGGTCACGGTGCCTCCTGATGTGCGCTGCGGCACGGCCGGAAGACCGTCCCGCATGGTGTGTGGGTATGCCTCCTAGAGGCGGTACATGTAGCGGAAGACGTCCTCGCGCTGGAGCGTAATCTGGACGCCCAGGGACTCCGTCAGGCCATCAAGCTTCTCCTTGAGGTCGGAGAACTCGCTGGCGTCCCCCAGCTCGACGAGCATGGTCATGGTGAAGATGCCCTGCAGGATGGTCTGGGAGATGTCGAGGATGTTGGCGCTTCCCTCGGCCAGGGCACCACTGACCGCGGCGACGATGCCAGGACGGTCGCTTCCCAAGACGGTGATGATCGCGCGGTTGCTGGTCTGGGCGTCGGAAGTCGCCATGAGTCCCCCTCGGTGGTTGGCACGCGGAAGCCTCCGTGGGCGCCGCATGCGCGGACGAATGCCACCGATTCTATATGAGGGCGGCAGGACTGGGAGCGGCCTGCGCCCATTGCGTCACAAAACGTAACGCGGGCGGCGAGAAGAGCGTGCCTATCGCCGCCCGGCAGACAGGCTAGTTCTGGGAGGCGTCGGCCTCGGTGACGTCCTCGAAGAGCGCGACAACGTCCTCCTCGCTGCACTCCAGGGCGCAGGAGAGCTCCCCGAGCGAACGGTCGCGCGCCTGCTTGAGGATGCGCTCGTAGGACACCGGCGGCTTCTTGTTGCGTGCCTGGGCGGCCGCTATGCGGGTGCGGAAGGTCTTGACGATGCGCACGGAGTCACGGCAGCTGCCGTTGCGGATCTCCTGCTTGAAGTGCTCCTCCTCGAGGTAGTTGTTGCGCTCGGTGAAGGTGTCCACGTCCATGCTGGCGTAGTCCTCGATGATCTGGCGGGCCTCATCGGCGGAGAGCACGCGGCGAAGACGGCCTTCGCCGGCAACGGGGTAGCTGATGTGCACGGGGTGGCGCTGACCCAGGGGCAAAAGCTTGTACGTTGCGTCCGGGCCCTCGCCCACACCCTCGACCCTGCAGACTCCCTGACCCGGATGGACGATGTACGCGCCGACCTCAAACATATGCATGCTCCTTTCAGCTTTTGAGCATTATAGCACGTCAGAGGCCTTTTTTGGACAAACTCGCCGTGAGGTATTGCAATGGGCATGCAATGCAAGTAAGGTTATGGATTTTTGTTTTTCCTGGTCTTGGGGGCCATGGTCCGCACAACGCGTTGCGACGTGGCCTACGGTGCGACGCGGCCTAGTCCGTGATGGTAATCTTGGTAATCTTGGGCTGGCTCTCCTTGGACACGGTACCGTTGCCGTCCGTCACGGGGGTGTTCTCACAGATGGCGTCCACGACGTCCATGCCCGAGGTCACGTTGCCAAAGGCGGCGTAGTTGCCGTTCAGGCTGTCGGTGTCCTTCTGCATGATGAAGAACTGGGAGCTTGCGGAGTTGTACGCCTGGGAGCGGGCCATGGAGATGGTCCCGCGGGTGTGCGGCAGGTTGTTCTTGACGTTGTTGGCCGCAAACTCGCCCTTGATGCACTGGTCGGAGCCGCCCGTGCCGTCGCCGTTGGGATCCCCGCCCTGGATCATGAAGCCAGAGATCACGCGGTGGAACGTGAGGCCGTCATAGAAGCCCTCGTTGGCCAGGCGGCAGAAGTTGGACACGCTGATGGGGGCCACATTGGCGTTGAGCGCCACCTCGATGGTCCCGTAGTTCTCCACCTCGATGGTTGCGTGGTGGACGCCCGTGCCGTAGGGATCGTCGTCGGCGACGGACTCGATGATGCCCGAGGACGCCTGCCCCTGAGCGGAGTCGGAGCTGCCCTGGTCCTGGGACTGAGTGCCAAAGCCGCACGCGGCAAGCGCGAGCGAGCAGCAAAGAAGGGCGCTCAGCGCCAGGGTGGCGCCGGACAGGCGGCGGTTGTTTGATGAGCGCATGGGATACCTCCCAGGTTGTTTTGGCCGTGGCTTTGACCTTACCGCAACGGCGCGGGCTTCTCGCCTGGGGCACGAACCCAAATTGGCTTGGGACTTGGGTCCGCCGGAAGGGCTCGGCCGCCGCATGAGAAGAACCCGCAGGCCTGTGACCTGCGGGTTCTTGATGGCATTGCATCTGGTCGCCTTTGCATGGAACCCAAAACCACATGAGGGGGCGGCTTGGGCACGGCTTTGGCACCGTTTTTGGTTCGCGCTACGCGATGCCGCAGCAGGAGTTGACCCACTGGACCAGGTTGGAGACGGCGCTTCCGGAGCGCTCGGCAAGGACGTGCCCCTGCCCCCAGACCGGCGTGTAGGCAACGTCGGCCACGCCGTCGTACTTGCCCAGGGCCAGCGCCATGTTGAAGGCGCCGCAGGGAGAGGCGTCCGTGTCAAAGAGGCCCTCGTTGATGCGCCAGTGCGCGGCCACGTCTGCCTGGCCGTAGCCCTCGTAGTGACCGGAGAGCCAGTAGAGCGGGTTCATCATGGCCACGCGGTCGGCCATGGAGGTCCCAAGGGAGTCGGCCTTCTCGAGGTCGTCCTCCCAGGCGGTCTCAAAGTCCGGCTGCCAGTCAGCGAGCGCGGCGTAGCCATCGGCGTTTGCCTTCACCAGACCGGCGACCACGGAGTCAAAGTGCAGGGTGCTCTCCTCGCCGATGCCAAAGAGCTGGTTCAGGCGAGAAGAACGATCGGGCAGGTCGTACGGGGAGGCGGCCCGCTCGGCCGGGCGCAGGTGCTTGGAGAAGTGCCTCAGGCTCGTGACCGAGACGCTCTGGCGGCTGCGGTTGTAGTTGATCCAGACGTAGTCGTCGTTGAGAGCGGCAAAGTAGCTCTGGGCGCTGTCGTAGATGGTGGACTGGACCTGCGTGAGACCGGAGGGCAGCACGGAGTCCACAGGCGCCGCAGACGTGGTCGCGGCGGCAGCGGAGTCGGCTGCGTCGGCCGCAGCGGGCTCGGCCTCGCCGGACTCGGTGGCGCCCGTGTCCGGGGCGCCGGTGGCAGCGCCAGCGTCGGCGTCGGTGGCCACCGGGGCCTGGGCGGCCTCGGAGGCACGGGTGGCCGCGAGGTTGGGGTCGCCGGGGAAGCTGGGCTCGGTCAGGTGCTGCGGCGTATAGGCGTACGGGAAGGCCGTGTTCTGCACAAAGTACGTGGCCGAGTCGTCAATGGCGGACAGGAGGGCGTCGGCGTAGCTGCCCTGCGTGTAGGCTTCGCCTTCCGTCTCGTCGAGCGTGAGCTGAGTGTCATCGGAGAGGCGCAGGTCCATCTCGTTGACGTAGCTGCCATAGGCACCGGCGAGGTCCTGGGAGAGCTGGCGCGTCCAGGTGCCCTCGGCGCGCGTGTCCTGCGTGGCGTACTGGCCCATGGCCCACTCGTAGGAGGCATCGGCCTCGTCGAAGGAGGTCAGGGGGCACCAGGAGGCCGATCCCAGGACGGCGTCGGAGATTGCCGCGCCCTTGGCATCGTGCGTGGCGGCGCCAATGGCCTCCAGGTAGGGGACGTAGAGCGCGGAGTTGCCGGAGGAGCCCAGGACGGCGCTCACGCCGCCGCCGGCCGCAAAGCCAAAGACAAAGACGCGGGAGGCGTCGCAGGGCAGGCTGTCCGCGTTGTAGCGCAGGTAGCGCACGGCGGCCTTGAGGTCCACCACCGGCCAGGGAGACCCGCCCGGGTAGAGCTCGTTCTTGCCGCTGGCGGTGTCGTAGCCGGCGCTCCTGCCGCGGAAGCCCGCGTAGACGTAGATGCAGCCCGCCTGCATGAAGGGGGCCAGGCCGTCGTAGGAATAGGCGGTAGGGCTGGTCTGCGGGCTCAGCGTGCCCGTGTTGACGGGCATGAGGATGGGTGCGGTGGAGGGGGTGAACCCGCCCACGACGGCCTTCTCGTCAACGGTGCAGCGGTAGGTGTCGCCGTTCTTCTCGGCGGTGAAGTACTTGCCGGGCACAAAGACGGCCAGGGACTCGTAGGTCTTGGTGGCAGGCGTGGTGCAGTAGGCAAGGCCCAGCTGGTAGTAGACGTCGTTGTCCTCGTCGTAGCGCCAGGCGCCCTCGTCGAGGGCCAGGCTCTTGAACTCCTCCAGGTCAACCTGGGCGTCCTGCGAGCCGTTGCCGGGGTCCTCGGCGGGCTTTTGCTCGGACTTGGAGCAGCCGGCGATGCCGGCCAGGGTGCCTACGCCCGCAAGGGCAAGGAAGTCTCTTCTTGTGAAGCCCATCGTCTCTCCTTGATGGTGGTGGTGTTCCTGATGACGCGCCCGGCGAGAAGCCCGTGCCACTGGCGGCGCACGGCCCATCGCCTGGGCGTGGGCGCTACTTGGTCTCCCTCACGCCCTTGACCTTGGTGACCTGCTTGTCGTTGTGGCGGTCGTTGCCCCAGAAACAGCAGGAGACCATGCCGGGGCCCACGTGTGAGCCGATGGTCGGGCCAATGGTGGGGCGCAGCACGCGCAGCTCGGGGTCGGCGCGCTTGAGCTCGGAGGCCACGCTGAAACCGTCCTCGGCCGCGTCGGCGTCGCCCACGGCGGCAACGTGGCCGTAGGGCTCGAGCTCGCGGTTCTTCTGGAAGTAGTCGGCCAGCTTGCGCATGCCCTTCTTGCGGCCGCGCGCCACGGCGCGGATGCCCAGCGTGCCGTCGAGGTTGAAGTGGAGAAGCGCCTTGACGTCAAGGGCGTCTCCGATGACGGCCACGCCCTTGGGTAGGCGGCCGCCGCGGTGAAGCGCGTCGAGGTTGTCCACCATGAAGAGGGTGTGGACGTAGTAGCGGGCCTTCTCGGCCCACATGACCAGCTGCTCGGCATTGAGGCCGGAGTCTCGCTGGGTGCAGGCCTCGTCGACGAGCAACGTGAGGGCGGTGGAGGCAAGCAGGCTGTCCACCACGTAGATGCGAACCTCCTCGTCGGGGTGCTTGTCCTTCAGGCGCTGCAGGCTCATGAGGGCGCCTTCGTAACCGCCAGAGATGCCACTGGAGATGCAGAAGAGCACCGTGGGCACGCCGGACTCGTAGGCCTCGCGGAAGGCCTCGTCGTACTCCAACTGGGAGGGCTGGGAGGTCATGGGGCAGGCGCCGCGACGGATGGCGTCATAGAACTCGTGGGCGCTGCGGGACTGGAAGAGGTCGTCGTCACCGGAAAGGCCGCCGTCGGGACGGTCAGCCTCGACGTAGTGGAACGGCAGGATACGAACGTTCTTCTCGGCTGCCTGGGCGGCCGTGAAGTCGCAGGTTGAGTCACACATGATGTTGCACTTGGCTGCCACGGGGTCTCCCTTCGAAATCTGAGCGCAACGGGCGCGCGAAGTCTCGTGGGTACTATTGTAAGCGTGTGGAGAAGGGCGTCCCTTCCGCAAGCGCGGACGCCCACCATAAACGGACAGCGCGGCAAAGGCGGGAGGCACCCATGCAGACGGAAGGCGGCGCCCTGAGGAGAACGCGGTATTGCTTTGTCGGCCAGGTCCAGGGCGTGGGCTTTCGCTGGACCTCCTCGCGCATAGCAAGCGGCTTGGGGCTCACCGGCTGGGTGCGCAACGAGTACGACGGCAGCGTCACCTGCGTACTGCAGGGAACCGACGAGCAGATTGGTGCGTTCTTCTCGCAGCTGGCGGACATGATGCACCGCTACGCACACTACGCCATAGACTCCCGCGAGGACGAGGGCGTCGTTGCCGGCGAGAGGGACTTCCGCGTCAGGTACTAGCCGAGGCGCCGGAAGTCGGGGTCGCTTTGGGTGAACTCGGGGTGAACAGCTGGGTGCACGGGACCGTTCCGCGCAGTTTTCCCACGCTTTTTCATCCGTTTTTCCCACGCACAAAAAACGAGGCCAGGAGCATGGCCCCTGACCTCGGCGTTTACTGGTGGCGGGGAAGGGAGTCGAACCCCTGACACGGGGATTTTCAGTCCCCTGCTCTACCAACTGAGCTACCCAGCCGTTGTTGCGCGGGGATTACTATAGCAAAGCCCGCGCGTGTGTCCAAGCACTTTTTTGGAGAAATCCAAAGAAAGTTTGCTTGCGGCGAGAAAGGCCACCTAGAAGGCACCGCCGCCTCCGCCTCCGCCAAAGCCGCCACCGCCGCCACCGGAGAAGCCGCCGCCACCGCCGCCACCGGAGCTGTCAGAGGACGCGGCCAGGGCCGCATCGGAGACGTGGTGGGCGGACTGCATGCTCTGGGTGAAGACGTCCGCCGGAGAAGACCCGCCGTGCCAGCGGTAGTAGTACCAGCCGTAGGTGGGCATGAAGCCGGGATCGTCGAGCATCTCGGGCATGGTGGCGCGCAGCTGCTCGATGACCTCGTCGGCAACGTCCAGGACCACGGCCATGACCAGCAGGCGGTTCCAGAGGATGACGTCTGAGGGAACGGCCTCGGAGAGGTGGGTGAAGTCGGTCAGCCAGCTCCTGAGGGCGCGCAGCTTTGCCAGGGTCTCGACGCCCTCGCGGTTGACGCGCTTCATGGAGGCTGCCGTCACAAAGGCGACAACCGCCGCTGCGACGAGCAGCAGCGGCAGGCCAATCATGACGAGCACGGAGGCCTCAAAGATCAGGTAGGCGACAAAGACCACGAACGCCAGGAGGCAGTCGATGATGCCTGCGAGCACCAGCCAGCCGCGGCCGTTGCCCTTCTCGCCGCTGTCCTCGAAGCGCTCCGTATACTTGCCCGTGATGGTGGTCTCCCACTTCTCGTAGGCGGAGTGGTAGACCTCGGGTTCCTTCTTGGCAAAGGCCTCAATGTGCGAGAAGTAGAGCTTCTCGCCATCGTCGGAGATGGTCTTGAAGAGCAACGAGAGGGTCTTGCTGTCCACCGCGTGGGTCGCCTTGTCCTGCGCAGAGCCCGAGGCGCGTGGCATCCCCTTGAGCTTGGTCACGCGGTAGTCCTCGCGGACCTTGTCACCAAAGAGGCCCTTCTTCTTGGTGGTCACCTTCTCGAGGCTGATGTAGCCCTCGTCCGTGAGGTGCATGAGGGTGGCCGTCATCTCCTTGCCCTCCACGGACCCGCCGTTGAAGAGCGCGCCGAGCACGGCGGGGTGGTCGGAGGTGGGAACGTCCCTGAAGTACTTGTCCTTGAAGTCGGGCTCGTTGTCGCGGTTGTACTTGCGCTTCTTGAGCAAGGCGAGAACGACGGTGCCCACGGCAGCGATGACGGCCAGGGCACCCGTGCCCCAGACGAGAATGCGTGCGCGGGTGCGCCTTGCGTTTGCCTCGTCGGCCCACTGCTGCTCCTCGGAGAGAATGGAGTCAAGGCGGCCAATGGAGCTCTGCGAGAGGCTGGAGAGCCAGGACTGCGGGAAGGCCACGCGCATCTCGGCGTACTCGTCCGTACCCACGCCGGGGGCCTTGAAGACGACGTCGTTACCAGAGAAGCTCACGCTGCCGTCAAGGGGGCCGTGACCCCAGGCGCGGACGTTCTGCCCGGCAGTCACACCCTCGCCCGCGGGGACGGGGAGGTGCAGCGCGCAGGTGACGTTCTGGGACTCGACGTCCCAGCCGTCGGAGACAAACTTCCAGTAGACCTCTCCGGTGTCCTGCCAGCGCGTCGCAATGCCCGTGGCGTCGTAGGCAATGGTGAACTTCGCCTTCTCGTTGCGGTGGGCGGAGTAGATCTTGAGGCGCTGGATGGACCCGCGGTCAGAGACGCTGTAGGTGCCGTCCTCATCGGAGTCCGAGAGCTGGAAGGCAAGGAGCGATCCCGAGGTACTCTCGCCGGCGGAGGTCACGTTGACCTCGACCTCCTCGCCGTTGTTTGGGTTGTAGCCGGTCGGGATGTCCCAGTAGACGCCGTTGAAGCTGCCGTCGAAGTCAAAGGTGCGGGTTTCCACCACGTGGAGGGTTCCGTCCTCGTCAACGGTGGCGTCAATGTCCACCTGGGTGATCTGGTAGCTGCGGTCGCTCGCCCAGACGCTTCTGGGCGCCAAGAAGAGGCCTCCCAGAACAACAAGTAGGACGAGCAGGGGACCAAGTGCGCGGCGGCGGAAGGACCGCCCATGACGTTTTGCCATATGAACCTCCGGGGAGGACGTGGTCGAGCGCTTTCAGCAAGCATAGCAAAGCAGGGTGCGGCCATGCCCTCCCCCTCCCAAACGGCGGGCGGCTCAGGCGACTTCGTCGACGATGGGGCGGCCCACCAGGGTCAAAAGGGAGCCGCAGACGGCCACGGACTCGCCTCGGGCAATGAGCGTTCCCTCGCCGACGCTCACCCCGTCCTTTGTGGCGGGAAGCCCCGCGTCCATGTCAAACGCCAGGGCGCCGCCCTCGGCGGGAACGAGCCTCAGGTGCTTTGGGGAAGCCAGGATGGAGTGTAGGACCACGTCGCAGGTAAGGTCAGACCCCAGCACAAGACCCTCCGCAGGCAAGGGAAGAAGGACGTCCGCCGAGTCCATCCTCAGCCAGACGCGCAGGTCAGAAGCCTCGGTCTGACCGCATATGGCATCGCCCCCAACGCCATCA
>CAJMPT010000031.1 GCA_905215465.1 uncultured bacterium
CTCCTCGTCCTCCTGCTGGGTCTCGTCGTTGGTGGCGGCGTTGGTACCCACGAAGGTCCAGGAGGTGTTGGGCTTGTAGTTGGGCGTGCCGCCGCCGGTGGGGAACTCCTCGCGGGCCGTGCCCTGCAGGACGGCGTTCATGAAGTTGCACCAGATGGGCTGGACGGTGTTCTGCGTGGTGGCGACGGAGCCCTGGTAGTACACGCGGACGTTGGCGTTGGGGTTGCCGCACCAGACGACGGTGGTGAGCTGCGGGGTGAAGCCGCAGAACCAGAGGTTCTCGGCGTCGTCGGAGGTGCCGGTCTTGCCGGCGACGGGCTGGTTGGCCGTGAAGTTGCTGGCAACGTAGTAGCCAGTGTTGCCGCTGGTGACGACGCCCTTGAGGACATCGATGGTGGCCTCGGCGACGGAGCGCTCGATGGCCTGCTCGTTGGAGTCCTGGTGCTCGTAGACCACCTGGCCGGTGCGCGACTCGATCTTGGTGATGGCCACCGCGTCGTGGTGCACGCCGTCGGCCGGCAGGGTGGAGTAGGCCTCGCACATCTGCAGCGGCGAGACGGCCACGGCGCCCAGGGCGATGGTCAGGTAGGGCTGCAGGGTGGCGTCCAGGCCCATGGTGTGGGCGGTGTCGATGATGGCGTTGGCGCCGATGGCCTCGGCCACCTGCGCGTAGGCGGTGTTGGACGAGATGGCCGTCGCGGAGGCGAGGGTGCGCGTGCCGTAGTCGTGCTTGCCGTAGTTGCTGACCGTCCAGGTGGGCGTGATGGTCATCGTGGGGCCGCAGTTGAGCATGATGTTGGGGTTCATGCCCTCGCGGATGGCGGCGACAAGGGCAAACGTCTTGAACGAGGAGCCGGCCTGGCGCGCGGACTGGGTGGCCAGGTTGAACTGCTGGGTCTCGTAGTCGGCGCCGCCGACCAGGGCCTTGATGTAGCCGTTGGTGTTGTCGATGGAGACCAGGGCGCCGTTGATGCTGTCGTTGCCGGCGGCGTCGATGCGGTCGGTCACGGCCTTCTGCGCGGCCTCCTGGTAGTCCGGGTCAAGGGTGGTGTAGACCTTGAGGCCGCCCTGGAAGACGGTGTCGGAGTCAAAGTCCTTGAGCAGCAGGCTCTTCACGTAGTCGGTGAAGTAGGGGTACTTGCCCACGGAGTCCACCAGCGTGCCCAGGTTGAGGTTGATCTCCTCGGCCTGGGCGGCGCGGCACTCCTCCTCGGTGATGTGACCGGCCTCAAGCATGCGCTCCAGGACGAGGTTGCGCCTGTTCTTGCAGCCCTCGGGGTTGCTTGTGGGGTCGTAGTAGGAGGGGGAGTTGGGCAGACCCACCAGTGTGGCGGCCTCGGCCAAGGTGAGCTCGTTTGCGTGCTTGTTGAAGTAGATGGTGCTCGCGGCCTCGATGCCGTAGGCGCCGTGGCCGTAGTAGATGGTGTTGAGGTACATGTTAAGAATCTGCTTCTTGGTGTACGTCTTCTCCATCTGGATGGCGATGTAGGCCTCGCGCACCTTGCGCTTGAGGGACATCTCGAACTGCTCGTCCGAGAGCACGGTGTTTCTCACGAGCTGCTGCGTGATGGTGGAGCCGCCGCCGGCATCGTTGCCGACGACCTGGCCCACCACGGCGCGCAGGATGCCCTGGGGGTCGACGCCGTTGTGCTGGTAGAAGCGCTTGTCCTCAGTGTCCACGGTTCCCTGGACCACGTACTGCGAGATGTCGCTGATGTCCACGGAGCGGCGGGCCTGCAGGTAGTAGGCCGCGATCTCGTTGCCCTTGGAGTCGTAGATGCGCGTGGGCTCCGCCACCAGGTAGGAGTCGGTGGAGGAGTAGTCGGGCAGGTCCTCCAGCCAGGAAGACACCACGCCGCCAAGAGACAAGACAAGGGCCAGGGCGAGAAGCGCCATGAAGCCAACGGCTCCGGCAATGCCAAAGCCGGCGACATGGGTCTTTGAGTGCAGATGCGCCCTACGGGTTCTGATCCCCATGAACTGATTCCTCCCTGTAGGAGATCGGTATGGTCAATCTGACTCATTATAGTGTGCGACCAGCGCCCGCGGCATCGCGGTCGCCCCGTCACCGCAGCCTCACCACGCGAGGGCGCGCCCTTCTCGCCGCGCCCGGGGCCGCCGTACGGACGTTTGCCCCACATGTCCTGCGCATCTTTTGCGAGGACTGCGCTATTCTTAAAGTTCTGTACGACTGCCGCGGGCAGTCAGGTAAACGAAGACCCTATGGAGGGCAGAGCAGTGCTGTCTGTAGACGAGCAACTCAAGGTGATCACTTCTGGCACGATGCAGGTCGTGCCCATGGACGAGCTCAAGAAGAAGCTCGAGAAGGGTGAGCCGCTCAACATCAAGCTGGGCGTCGACCCCACGAGCCCCGACCTGCACCTCGGCCACGCCGTCCCCCTGCGCAAGATGCGCCAGTTCCAGGACCTGGGCCACAAGGTGACCCTCATCATTGGCAACGGCACCGCGCTCATCGGAGACCCGTCCGGCCGCGACTCCACCCGTCCGCCCCTTACCGAGGAGCAGGTGGAGGCCAACGCCAAGACCTACGTCGAGCAGGCCATGAAGGTGCTGGACCCCGAGAAGACCACCATCGTCCACAACGGCGACTGGATCAAGCCGCTTGACCTGGGCAGCATGCTTGGCCTCATGAGCAAGTTCAACGTGGCCCGCATCCTGGAGCGCGAGGACTTCCACAACCGCTACGCCAACGGCCAGTCCATCGCCCTGCACGAGTTCATCTACCCGGTGCTCCAGGCCTATGACTCCGTGGTCATCAAGGCCGACGTCGAGATGGGTGGCAACGACCAGATCTTCAACCTGCTTGCCGGCCGCGACCTCATGCGCGCCCAGGGCATGGAGCCCCAGGTGGCCCTCACCGTGCCGCTGCTGGTGGGCACCGACGGCGTGAAGAAGATGTCCAAGAGCTACGGCAACTACATCGGCCTCACCGACGAGCCCAACGACATGTTCGGCAAGGTCATGTCCATTGCGGACGAGATCGTGCCCATGTACTACCGCCTGTGCTCCACCGTCTCCATCGAGGAGATGGACGCCATCGACGAGGCCTTTGCCAACGGCACGGCCGACGCCTACCAGCTCAAGCGCGCCCTGGGCGTCAACATCGTGGACCTCTACCACGGCGCCGGTGCTGGCGAGAAGGCCATGGCCGCCTTTGACGCCCAGTTCAAAAAGGGCGAGGTGCCCGAGAGCATTGCCGAGTTCCCGCTTTCCCTGGTCACTCCCAACGACGAGGGCAAGGTCTATCTGGCCAAGCTCCTCGTGGACGTCGAGATTGCCAAGTCCACCGGTGAGGCCCGCAGGCTCATCGATGGCGGCGGCGTGAAGATCGACGGCCAGGCCGTGGCCCCCAAGAGCTACAACGTCGACCCCGCCCTCTTCCACGCTGGCGCGGTCGTTCAGTCCGGAAAGAAGCACTGGGCCAAGCTGGTCTAGCCCCTTCTGAGGCATCTTCTACAGCATCCGCAGTGCCCCGGCAGGCCCCGTGCCTGCCGGGGCGCCTTTGCGTGGAGAAGTGCGTTCTTCTCGCAGGCGGCTCGTGCGGGGGCGGCGCGGCGCCTGGCTGCGGTATCGTAGGTAGGTTATGCAACGACTGGGCTGATGGGAGCAGATCTTGGCCCACAAGAACGTCATCGAGCTGCTGGCGCCCGCCGGCGGCCCCGAACCCTTCAACGCCGCCCTGGCCGCGGGCGCAGACGCCATCTACTGTGGCCTGGGCAACGACTTCAACGCCCGCCGCAGTGCAAAGAACTTCACCGAGGAGACCTTTGCCGAGGCCTGCCGCCGCGCGCACCTGGCCGGCGCCCGCGTGTACGTGACCGTCAACGTGGCCATTGCCACGCACGAGATCTCCCGCGTGCTGGACCTGGTTCGCCGCGCCTGGCTTCTGGGCGCAGACGCCTTCATCATCCAGGACTGGGGCCTGTTCGGCGAGATTCGCCGTGCCTGGCCGCAGATTGAGACGCACGTCTCCACCCAGGCCAACATCCACGACGCCCGCGGCACGGCCTGGTGTCGCCAGATGGGCGCCGACCGCGTGACCCTGTCGCGCGAGCTCTCCCTCAAGGAGATCTCCCGCATTGCCGAGGAGGGCGTCGAGCTGGAGTGCTTTGGCCACGGCGCCCTGTGCTTCTGCTACTCCGGCGTCTGCATGATGAGCTCGCTTGCCACCGGGCGCTCGGCCAACCGCGGCCTGTGCGCCCAGCCCTGCCGCCTGCCGCACGACCTGGTGGACGAGGAGGGCAACGTGGTGGAGGCCCCGGGCAACACCCGCCCGCTCTGCCCCAAGGACTACTGCACCGTCGACCACCTCCAGGAGATGATCGACGCGGGCGTGGGCTCCCTCAAGGTGGAGGGCCGCATGAAGGCCCCGGACTACGTCTACAACGTGGTGGACGCCTACCGCGAGGCCATCGACGCCACGCTGGCCGGCCGCCAGATGGACGCCGCGGAGGACCTGGCCGTCCACCGCCGCCTCAAGCGCGCCTTCAACCGCGACTTCACCGATGCCTACCTCATGGGCACCTCTGGCGACGAGATGATGAGCTACGACCGCTCCAACAACCGAGGCGAGGTCGTGGGTACCGTGGCGTCCTCCCGCGCCCTGGAGGACCGCGTGGCCCGCAGGGGCGGCGGCAACGGCGGTCGCACGCGCACGCGCCGCTACACCCAGGCCGAGGCCGTCATCTCCCTGACCGAGCCCGTGGAGAAGGGCGACCTGCTTGAGCTGCGTCCCGTTGACGACCCGAGCCAGTTCCTGACCGTCCACGCGGAGGCCGACGCCCCCGCTGGCGCCACCATCACCTGCCTGGCGGCCCGCCCGGTGCCCGCCGGCTCCATCGTGAGCGTCATCCGCTCCCAGAACGCCATCGACGCGGCCGCACGTGCCGCCGCGGCCGACGTCTCGCGCCGCCGTCCCGTGGCGGTGCGCGTGGTGGCCCGTCTGGGCCAGCCCTTCCGCGTCGAGCTTGCCTGCACCGACGGCGAGGCCACGGCCTCGGCCGAGGGCTTTGTGGTGGAGGCCGCCCGCACCCGCCCCGTCAGCGAGGAGGACCTCGTGGAGCACGTGGGCCGCATGGGCGGCGGCCCCTTCGAGCCCGTGAGCTTTGACGTCCAGATGGACGATGGCTGCGGCATGGGCTTCTCGGCGGTTCACAAGGTGCGCGCCCAGGCGGTGAAGCTCCTGGCGGAGGCGCTGCTTGCCCCGTATGAGGAACGCAAGGGCAGCACGGCGCCCGTGCCGTCCGAGCGGCTCATGGAGGAGCGCCGCGAGGCCGTGCGCGTGGAGGCCGGCGTGCCTGCCCCCGCGGACGTCACGCCCGTGGAGCCCATCGCCTGCGCCCTGGTGGCGGACCCCGCGTGCGCCCGCGCGGCGCTTGAGGCGGGGGCTGCGCGCGTCTATGCCACCGTCGACGACCTGGCCCGCGGAGACTGGCCCGAGGGCGTTATCCCCTGGCTGGACGAGGTCTGCCGCGAGGCCGACCACGCCCGCCTTGACCCGTGGGTCCGCCAGGGCGAGCCCGTGGCCGTGGGCAACATCTCCGAGCTGGCCCTTGCCGCCGAGCGGGGCGCTGCGGCCGAGGTGCGCCCGTGCATTCCCGTCCACAACAAGAGCGCGCTTCTGGCCATGGAGGCCGCCGGCGCCAAGGCGGTCTGGCTCTCCTGCGAGCTCACCCTGGAGGAGGCCTGCGAGCTTGCCCGCGCGGCCAGCGTCCCGGTGGGCCTCTCGGTCCTGGGCCGCGAGCGCGCCATGACGAGCGAGCACTGCGTCCTGCAGGCCCTGGGTCGCTGCGTCCACAACTGCGAGAAGTGCCCGCAGCGCGCACGCCGCCTCTCCCTCAAGGACATCGACGGCAACCTGCTGCCCGTTCGCACGGACGTCAACGGCCGCTCCCGCATCTGGGCGGCGCACCCGCTTGACGCCACGCCCCAGGCAGACCAGCTGGTGGAGGCCGGCGTCCGCTGGCTCCTTGCCGACTGCACCCTGCTTGGCCCCAAGGAGACCACGTTTGCGGTGGAGCGCGTCTGCCGCGCCATCGCGGCGGCCAAGGCCGGGCGCCGTCCTGCGGCGCGCCTTGCCGGGGCCACCTCCGGTCACCTCTTTGCGGGCATTGGGTAACATGTGACTTTGGGTCGCGCGCGCAAGCCGCGCGTGGCACGTGACGTATGGACCGCACGGGCTTCTCGCCTGCGCAAGATCAGCGCGCGGCTGGGCGGTCGCGCGACGAAAGGAGCCACCATGGCTGTCAACCGCGAGCTTCTTGAGGAGACCCTCGACATCATCCGCCAGAGCCTCCAGGCCGACGGCGGCGACGTCGAGCTCATCGACGTCAACGACGAGGGCGTGGTCACCCTTGAGATGCAGGGTGCCTGCGCCGGCTGCCCGCTGTCCTCCATGGACATGTCCGAGGGCATCGAGCGCATCCTCATGGAGCACGTCCCCGGCGTGACCCGCGTCCAGCCCGCCATGCTCTAGGCGGCTGGCGTGTTTCTTAACGAGCTCTACCACTCGCTGAATCCCATCGCCTTCTCGTTGGGCCCGCTCGCCGTGCGCTGGTACGGCATTGCCTACCTGGCCGGATTTGCGCTGGCCGCCTGGGTGATCTGGCGCGTCTCCCGCCGCTGGGAGCTTGACCTCACGCCTGACGACATCATGAGCATCGTCATTGGCGTGGCGTTTGGCGTCATCATCGGCGCGCGCCTGTTCTACGTGGTGTTCTATGGCGCGGGCTACTACCTGGAGCATCCGCTGGAGATCCTGGCGCTCAACCAGGGCGGCATGAGCTTTCACGGAGGTCTGGTGGGCGCCGTGGTGGGCGGCTCCATTGTGTGCCGGATGTACCACATTTCCATTCCCACCGTGTGTGACCTGGGCGTCATTGGCGCGCCGTGGGGCCTGTTCTTTGGGCGCTGCGCCAACTTTGTGAACGGCGAGCTCTGGGGCAAGGAGACGTCGCTTCCGTGGGGCGTGATGTTTCCCACGGGCGGCAACGTGTATCGCCACCCCTCGCAGCTCTACGAGGCCGTGCTGGAGGGCCTGGTCATCTTCTGTGTGCTGTTTGCCCTGAGCCGCCGCAGGCCGGCGCGCCCGCAGGGCACCTTCATGGGCATGTTCCTGGTGCTCTACGGCATCTTCCGCTTCCTTGTGGAGTTCGTTCGCGTGCCGGATGCGCAGCTGGGCTACCTCTTTGGGCCCATCACCATGGGGCAGTGCCTGAGCCTGCCTCTGGTGGTGCTGGGCGTCGTGATTCTGGTGGTCTCAAGGCGGCTCAACAGGCCGCAGGTGGGTCACCTGGATTAGATTCTGATTTGATTCTGACGAGAAGCCCGGGCGGCAGTGGTGCCGCGCGGGCTTTCTATTTAGACCGAGGCGGGAGCGCTTGCGCCTGGTCTGCGCGCTATGGTGGGTTGCGACTTGAGGTTTGGCTGTCGGAAGCGTTGGGAGGTTGAGGATGTCCAAACGGAAGCCGGGCAAACGTGCCCTTTGCCAGATGAATCGGATTGCGAGGACATCCGCGGGAGCTTGACCTGACGCTCGTGCGGCGCTCCTCGCGGAAGGAGCCAAGCCATGATCTACTTCACCTCAGACACCCACTTTGGCCATGCAAATGTGATCAAGTTCCAGAAGCGTCCCTGGCGGACCGTCGAGCAGATGAACGCCGCGTTGGTGGCGGGCATCAACGCGCGCGTGGGCATGCACGACGAGCTTTGGATTCTGGGGGACTTCTCGTACAAGCTCGGTCAGGAGGAGGCGCTTGAGGTCAGGCGGTTGATCGTCTGCCGCAACGTCCACCTGGTGCCGGGAAACCACGACCGCAACTGGGCCGTTCCGGAGCTGGATGGTACGTTCATCCTGGAGCCGCCCATCGCCAAGATCAAGTACGAGGGGCGCAAGCTCGTCTGCTCGCACTATCCCATCGTGGACTGGGAGGGCATGCGGCGCGGGAGCATCCATTTGCATGGGCACACCCATTCGGCGCCCGAGTACAACGAGTGCAACCGCGAGCATGGGCTTCTCCGCTATGACGTGGGCGTGGACGCCAATGGGTACCGACCGGTCTCCATCGAGGAGGTCATTGCCTTCTTTGACGGCGTGGAGTGCTGCGGGAGGCCCAAGTGGTACGAGTGGGCCGTGCCTGCGGCGGGGGAGAGACCCGTGGGCTGAGCCTGATGGGCGCCAAAACATGGTCCCAGCACACGGTCAACGCGTTTTGGGTTCGGGGTTTGGGGGGTGTTGAGAAGACCGAACAGAAGGCCCGCAGGTCAGAGGTTTGCGGGCCTTCTTGTGTCTCCCGCAGCGCTCCGGCCCCGAACCCAATTCCAATATGGATTTGGGTTCGGGGCCGGAGGGGATTGGTGGGTGCTTGAGGCCAGTCGTTCGCAAAACCGCAGGTAGATAAAGTGCTCGTTCTCGCGGCTCCCGTCCTCCTCCCAGCCCGCGAACCCAAAACGTTTTTGGAGGGGCTTGGGAGGTCTCGGAAGAGGCTCCCTCACCTGCCGCTGGCCGGAGAATGCTGCCGCGGCCGGTCCATTCAACTGTTGAACGGCAATAGCCAACTTATGATTGCTGAATAATGCTCTAGGACTAGGGCCCGTCCAGCTGCAGCCAACACAATCCGGGCGTTGCCTACCTTTTTTGGTAGGGGCCGACGGTCGCTTCACCCCTCTACTTGTCGTAGCTCTCGTACTTGTAGAAGCCCTCGCCGGCGGCGATGCCGGTCTTGCCCTCGTCGATGTAGTCGTTGAGCATGGTCACGCTCTTGGCAAGGCCGCTCTCGGGGTCCTTGGCCGCGGGGTCCATGGAGAGGATGTTGCGGGCCAGGACCAGGCCGATCTTGTCCAGCTTGCGGAAGGGCGTCTGGCCGGGGTCGGCGCCGGTGGCGAGCTCCCAGCACTTGTCGACGGTCTCGGCGTCGCAGACGCCGGTGGCAACCAGCTGGGTCGCGGCCTTGAACCAGGGGATGAGCAGGCTGTTCAGGATGTAGCCGGGCTGCTCGCGGTTGAGCTTGAGCGGCACCATGCCAATGGCCTCGGCAAACTGGGCGGCCAGCTCAAAGACCTCGGGGTCGGTGCCGTCGTGGCGCATGAGCTCGGTCATGTTGTTGCGCCAGATCTGGTTGCCAAAGTGCAGCGACATGTACTTGTCCGGCCTGCCCGTGGCCTCGGCGAACATGCTGGGCAGCATGGTGGAGGAGTCGGTCAGGATGACGGTGCGCTCGGGCAGGTGGCCTGTGAGCTTGGTGTAGAACTCGGTCTTCTCCTGCGGGTTCTCGTTGATGCACTCAACTACCAGGTCAGCGTTGCCAAAGGCGGCGTCCCAATCGGTCTCAAACTTTATGGCAGAGAGGCGCTCCTCCGCCTGGGCGACAAGGGCGTCGATCTGCTTCGCGGAGAGGCCGGGCGTGTCGGCCAGGCCGCGGCAGTAGGCGGAGGCGTCGGTCTTCATGGCCTCCAGCGTGGAGAGGTACTGCTCCTTGATGGTGGCAAAGCGGACGCGGGCGCGCTCGACTGAGGCCTCGCTGCGGACCCACACCGTCACGGCAAAGCCCTTGTAGGCAATCTGGGAGGCAATCTGGCTTCCCTGGGTGCCGCCGCCGGCAACGGTTACGCTCTTGATGTCTTCGACCTTCATTGGAATTCCCCTCTCCTTGGATGTGGGCAAACTCGAGCTGCGACTGTTATAGGCTCTGAGCTGGTGGGATACAGGCTCTTCTCGCCAGGTGGTGGCGCTTTATACGGGAGGGGTAGGGGTATCGATACCACGTTGACAACGTCGAGAAGAGCGATAGACACGTGTTGTGGAGTGTGTGGGAGGATGCGGAGCGGTGGGCGTTGCCTGCGAACCGAAAAATCGGTAGGCAGCCCCCGGGGTTCCGCGGGCTTCTCGCCAGCCAACTGGGAAAACGTAGGTGATTCAAGAAATTACCTACCGATTATTTGGCAGGGGAGAGGGCCTTGGCGAAAAGTGCGTGGGGCCCGGCGAGAAGTGTGAAGGTCTCGCGGCCCTCTTGCCTCGGTATGTACGCAGTTGCAATATTGATGTCGTCCCAAAACACCCGCACTGGTGAGAAAACCGCAGTTCAGTGGGTTTCTCGCCAGAACATCAAACCTGAAACAGCGTACACGCCGGGTCGGCGGCGGCCGTCAGGAACATCTCGTCCCGGCCGTGATACACTACCCAACGTGACAAAAGGGAGCTGGCGCACGCCGGCTGAGATTGGGCCCACCCATGCGGCCCTGACCTTAGACCTGATCCGGGTAATGCCGGCGTAGGGACCAGAGCTTGGCTTGCTTGGGCGCCTACGGAGACGAGGGCGCATTTTTTGTGCCCAGAGGCGCGGTTTTGCCGCCGCGCGGGGAGGAGCCGCTTTGAACTGTTCAATTGCCATCCAGTACCTGCCCATGGACGCGCAGACCGACGAGGCAACCTGCGCCGCCGTGGACGCGGTCATCGCCTACATTGACTCCACGGGCATCGACTACTTCGTCGGTCCGTTTGAGACCGCCATCGAGGGCGACTATGACCAGTGCATGGAGATCCTCAAGAACTGCCAGCTCGTGGGTGCCAAGGCGGGCTGCAAGCACGTCATGACCTACGCCAAGATCAACTTCAAGCCCGAGGGCGACGTCATGACCACCGAGCACAAGGTGGCCAAGTACCACGAGGGCGACCCGGAGTTTGCCCCCAAGTCCGCCGGCTCCGCCGCGTAGGAGAGAAGCGCATGCGCATCTCCAGGCCCACAAAGAGGATCGTCGCGCCCGTCTGCGCCATCCTGGGTATCCTCGCCGTCTGGCAGGGGGCCTGCTCGGCCGGCCTGGTGCCCAACTTCATGCTGCCCAGCCCCGTGCAGGTGGTGGCCGCCCTGGTGGGAGACCTGCCGCTGCTCTGCCAGCACCTGCTGTGGACCCTGGCCGAGGCCGCACTGGGCCTTGCCATCGGCGTGGCCGTGGGCTTTGCCTTCGCCGTCCTCATGGACCGCTTTGAGACCTTCTACCTGGCCTTTGACCCGCTGCTCACGGTCTCTCAGACCGTGCCGACGGTGGCCATCGCGCCGCTCTTTGTGCTGTGGTTTGGCTATGGCCTCCTGCCCAAGGTGCTCCTTGTCGTCATCACTACGTTCTTCCCGGTGACCGTGGCCCTGGCAAACGGCTTTCGCTCCGTGGACCAGGACCAGATCGACCTCATGCGCACCATGCGCGCTACCGAGTGGCAGATCTTCCGCTACGCCAAGCTGCCCGCCGCCATGGACCAGTTCTTCAGCGGCCTGCGCATCAGCGCCACCTACGCCATCGTGGGCGCCGTCATCTCCGAGTGGCTCGGCGGCTTCTGGGGCCTGGGCGTCTACATGACCCGCGTCCGCAAGTCCTTCTCGTACGACCGCATGTTTGCGGTGATCATCATCATCTCGGCGCTCTCGCTCGCGCTTATGCGCGGCGTCGACGTGCTAGAGCGCCTCTGCATGCCCTGGAAGAGGGCAGAAAGGAACGATCAACAATGAAAACGACCAACGCCTCCCGCATCCTGACCGCCGGTCTTTCTCGCCGCGCCTTTGTGGGCGCCTCCCTGGCCTCCGCCGCCACCCTGGTGCTTGCCGGCTGCAACTCCGGCAGCGGCTCCGCCGACGGCGCCGCCTCTGACTCCAAGGCCGCGTCTGGCGAGAAGACCAAGATCACGTTCTGCCTGGACTACACCCCCAACACCAACCACACCGGCATCTACGTGGCCCAGAACAAGGGCTTCTTTGCCGACGAGGGCCTTGAGGTGGAGATTGTCCAGCCTGCCGACGGCACCGCCGAGGGCGCCATCGGCACCGGCCAGGCCCAGCTGGGCGTGAGCTACCAGGACTACCTGGCCGCCGCCTACGATGCCGGCAACACCGGCCTCACCGCCGTGGCCGCCGTCATCCAGCACAACACCTCCGGCATCATGAGCCGCGCCGAGGACGGCATCACCCATGCTGCCCTCATGGAGGACCACGTCTACACCACCTGGGACATGGCCGTCGAGCAGGCAACCATCAAGCAGATCATGACCACCGACGGCGGCGACTTCAGCAAGCTCAAGATGGTCCCCTTCACCGTGGACGACGAGGTCCAGGGCCTGAAGGCCAACATGTTCGACTGCGTGTGGGTCTACGAGGGCTGGGCCGTCCAGAACGCCGCCGTCCAGGACTACCCGGTGAACTACTTCAGCTTCAAGGACATGGACGACGTCTTTGACTTCTACACGCCGGTCCTGGCCGCCAACAACGACTTCATGAAGAGCAACCCGGACGCCGTCAAGGCCTTCCTGCGCGCCGCCAAGAAGGGCTACGAGTTTGCCGTCGAGCACCCCGAGGACGCCGCCCAGATTCTGTGCGACGAGGTGCCCGAGCTTGACTCCGCGCTCGTCGAGGCCAGCGCCAAGTACCTGGCCGACCAGTACACCGCCGACGCCTCCAGCTGGGGCGTCATCGACGGCAAGCGCTGGGCCGCGTACTTCCAGTGGCTCAACGACAACGACCTGGTCGAGAACAAGCTGGACGTCAACGCAGGCTTTGACACGTCCTACCTGGCCTAGCCCCAATGGCCGAGAAGACCATCATGCCCGCCCTCGAGGCGCGCGACCTCACCCTGGCGTGGGACGAGGACTCCGACGTCGTGCGCCACGTGAGCCTGCGCGTTGACCCCGGCGAGACCGTCTGCATCGTGGGCAAGTCTGGCTGCGGCAAGACAACCATCCTGCACGCGCTCTCCGGCCTCATCCGTCCACGCGAGGGGCAGGTCCTTCTCCACGGGCGTGACATCACCGGCAAGCCCGGCCAGGTGAGCTACATGCTCCAGAAGGACCTGCTGCTGCAGAGCCGCACCATTCTGGACAACGCCTGTCTTCCGCTGGTCATCGGCGGCATGAGGCCCGCCGAGGCCCGCGAGAAGGCCAGGCCGCTCCTGGAGCGCTTTGGCCTTGCGGGCGTGGAGGACAAGTGGCCCAGCCAGCTGTCCGGCGGCATGCGCCAGCGCGCGGCCTTCCTGCGCACCTACCTCATGGGCAATGACGTGGCGCTGCTGGACGAGCCCTTCTCGGCGCTTGACGCCCTCACGCGCGCGGACATCCGCAGCTGGTACGTGCGCACCGCCTCCGAGCTGGGCATGGCCTCTGTGGTCATCACGCACGACGTCGACGAGGCCGTCATCATGGCCACCCGTGTCTACGTCCTGGAAGGCGACCCCAGAGGCGGAGTGCCCTCGACCATAGCCGGCGAAGTCTCCATAAACCACCAGGTAGAGGGAGCCTTCGACCTCTCTCCCGAGTTCCTCACGGCCAAGCGAGAAGTGCTGGCGCTCCTAGGCTAAATAAGGGGCGGAAGAGCGACCCTCTACCGCAGTCACTTCTCGCCCCGGCGCCTGGCCAAGCACCGTTAACGCAGTCGAGGCCCCGGCCCCGCCCTTCCTAAAGCAAGCTCTTTGCGAAGCGTAACTTGCGTAGGAAGTGCGGGGTCGGGGCCTCGACGGACTTTGCCGTTACCTAAGCCAGGCGCAGGAACGAGCAGTACCCGCGGTAGGCCTCGTAGATATCGGCCTTGCTGGTGACTTCCCAGGGGGCGTGCATGGACAGCACGGGCACGCCGCAGTCGATGACGTTCATGCCGTAGAGGGCCAGGATGTAGGCGATGGTGCCGCCGCCACCCACGTCGACGCGGCCGAGCTCGGCGGTCTGGAAGTGAACGCCGCCCTCGTCCATCACGCGGCGGATCTTGGCCACGTACTCGGCGTCGGCGTCGTTGGAGCCGGACTTGCCGCTGCCGCCGGTGAACTTGTTGAACGTGAGGCCGCGGCCCAGGTAACTGGCGTTCTTCTCCTCAAACGCGGAGGCGAAGTTGGGGTCATAGCCAGCGGAGACGTCGCTGGAGAGCATGTTGGACTCGCGCAGGCAGCGACGCAGGGCAAGCTCGCCGTGGACGCCGGCAAGCTCCAGCACCTCGGCCAGGGTGTCCTCGAAGAAGCGGCTCCTCATGCCCGTGGCGCCCACGGAGCCAATCTCCTCCTTGTCAACCAGCAGGCAGACGGAGGTGCGCTTGACCTCCTTGACGTCCAGCTGGGCCACGAGGCTCGTGTAGGCGCAGGAGCGGTCGTCCTGGCCGTAGCCAAGGACCATGGAGCGGTCAAAGCCCAGGTCGCGGGCCGCGCCGGCGGGAACGACCTCGAGCTCGGCGGAGAGGAGGTCCTCCTCGTCGATGCCCAGCTGCTCCTCGAGGATGGCCAGGACGCCGCGCTTGACCAGGTCCTTCTCCTCGGGCTTCTCGCCGTCCTTGACGCAGACGGGACGGCCGCCCACCAGGACGTCCAGCATCTCGCCCTCGATGACCTTGGAGGCCTCCTTGGTGAGCTGCTCGCGGGCGAGGTGGGGCAGCAGGTCGGAGATGCAGAACACCGGGTCCTGCGGGTCCTCGCCCACGGCCACGTTGACCACGGTGCCGTCCTTCTTGGCAACCACGCCGTGGATGGCCAGCGGGACGGTGACCCACTGGTACTTCTTGATGCCGCCGTAGTAGTGGGTGTCCAGGGTGAGAAGGTCGCTCTTCTCCTCCATGGGGTTCTGCTTGACGTCAAGGCGCGGCGAGTCGATGTGGGCACCCAGGATGTTGACGCCCTGCTCGAGAGGGTCGGTGCCCAGGTTGACCAGCATGAGGGCCTTGCCGCGGTTGACGGCGTAGACCTTGTCGCCGGGCTTGAGGGCCTCGCCGGCAGAGATCTTGGCGGCCAGGTCCACGTAGCCGGCCTCCTCGGCCAGGCTCACGGCCGCGGCGCAGCACTCGCGCTCGGTCTTGTTGTCGGAGATGAAGGCCTTGTAGCCCTCGCAGAGGTAGTGCAGCTCGTCGAGCTGCTCGGCCGTGTAGTCCTTCCAGGCGTTCGGACGCTCCATTGGCTTCCCTTCCTTCCCAGGCGAGAAAAGGGGACAGTCCCTTTTTCTCGTTTCCGTTGTTACGTCACACCAGAGTTTACTTGGTTACGGTGGTGGTTGTGTCGGGACTCGGGGCGGTGCCGTCCGAGGTGCTGCCCGAGCTGCTGGCGTCGGTACCGCTCGGCTTGTCCTGCTTGGCGCCGGACCCCTGCGAGCCACTCGCCGGGGGAGCGGTGGCGTCGGTCGTGGCCGACGAGGCGCCGCCGGCAGACGGCGAGGACGCGGGCGTCTCGGGAGTGGGGGAAGCGGTCTCCTGCTTCTCGGACTGCGTGGTCTCGTCCTTCTTGGCGGGCGCCTCCGGGGAGGACGTGGCCTTCTCGCCGTCGGTGTGGTTTGTGGCGCCTTGGCCCGCGGGGGCCTCGGTGGTGGGGCTGGTGGCCTCGCCGCTGCTTGAAGTGGCGCCGGAGCCGATGCCCGCGCCCTGGGTGGCGACGTTTACCACCAGCGCAAACAGCAGCACGGCGGCAATGGCGAAGGCCGCGGCGATGGCCGTGGCGCGGCGCCTGAGCACGCGGCGCTCGCGCTCGTGGGCGGCGTAGCGGACGCTCGCTGGCGCTATGGGCGTGCCGGAGGCGGCTACCTCCTGGATGGGAGAGCGGCCGGAGAGGGAGCCCGGGCGATAGACGCGCGTCTCGTCCGCCGCAGGCTCGGCGTAGACCGCCGCTGCCGCGGCCTCCTCGGGCGCCGCATTGGTCGTTGCGTCCGGCGTCAGGTCGCTGAGCTTCTGCGCGCTGGCCTTGAGCAGGCTCTTGTATATCTGCGAGGCGGCCGCGGAGGCGACGCCACCGATGGCCACGCCAATGATCGAGCCCGCTAGGCCGATCTCGGACGACAGGGCAAACGACGTCGCCGCGGCAAGGCCGCTCGCTATGACCGTCGAGACCGAGAAGTCTCCGAAGAGGCCCTTCTCGTCAGAGCCGTTCTGATCTTGCCTGCCTGCCAAGCACGCTCACCTCTCGTTGTCATGCACGTGGCCGAAACCCTTGGTCCTACTCTGGTACCCAAGGATAGAATCACGCTATCTATGTGAACGATTCCTCACAGAATTGTGAACACAGATACCCGTTTGCGGTGATTTTCTACCGTCTGACGGGGTAATATGGCCGCGTACCGATTTTTCTTGTTTCTCGTCAAATGGAGGTTAGACATGCTCGTCAACGCAACTGCCATGCTCCAGAGCGCCGAGAAGGGCCACTACGGCATTGGTGCCTTCAACACCAACAACCTTGAGTGGGCCTCGTCCATCCTGGACGCCGCCGAGGAGCTGCAGAGCCCCGTCATCATCCAGTGCACCTCTGGTGCCGCCAAGTGGCAGACCAGCTTCAAGATCGTCTCCCAGATGGTTCACCAGCTCGTCGAGGACAAGAACATCACCGTCCCCGTCGCCCTGCACCTTGACCACGGCACCTACGAGGACGCCCTCAAGTGCATCGAGGCCGGCTTCACCTCCGTCATGTACGACGGCTCCCACGAGGCCGACTTTGAGACCAACCTCGCCCGCACCGCCGAGATCGTGAAGATCGCCCACAGCAAGGGCATCTCCGTCGAGGCCGAGGTCGGCGGCATCGGTGGCGTCGAGGACGGCGTCGCCTCCAGCGGCGAGCTCGCCGACCCCGAGCAGTGCAAGGCCATCGCCGACCTCGGCGTTGACTTCCTGGCCTGCGGCATCGGCAACATCCACGGCCTGTACCCCGCCAACTGGGCCGGCCTGTCCTTCGACCGCCTGTCCGAGATCAAGGCCCTGACCGGCGACCTGCCGCTCGTCCTTCACGGCGGCACCGGCATCCCCGTGGAGCAGGTCCAGAAGGCCATTTCCCTGGGCGTCTCCAAGATCAACGTCAACACCGACCTGCAGGTCGTCTTTGCCGAGGCCACCCGCAAGTACATCGAGTCCGGCGCTGACAAGCAGGGCAAGGGCTATGACCCGCGCAAGCTCCTCAAGCCCGGTCGTGAGGCCATCGTCACCCGCACCAAGGAGCTCATCTGCGAGTTCGGCTCCGACGGCAAGGCCTGGAACTAGGCTTCCTGCCCGCAAGGGCTTCTCGCCGAGCGAACACAAGGCCCGTCCGGACTTTCCGGGCGGGCCATTTTGTGGCGCAAGCCCTCGCTTTGCGCTGCCGGTGGCGGCCACGAGCATCCTCGAGCAGCTTTCAGGCCTCATCGACGTCGTCATGATCGGCAACTTCTCGGGCGAGGGCGGGGAGCTGGGCATAGCCGCGGTGGGTGCCAACACGCCCATCATGAGCCTGGGCGCGACGGCCGCGCTCATCGTGGCGGCGGCGCTGGCGGTGCCTCCCTCCAGGAGCTTCGCCTCCGCCCCATCGGCCAGGCACGGCGAGAAGACCGTGTCATAGCCCGCCAGGTACCGGTTGACGTCTTCAGCAAGCGGCAACTCTTGTGCCGCCTTTGTGCCGTTCTCCCTATACAACAAGCGTTCATCCAATATGGCCCCTAATCAGCGGTTTTATGCAGAAGGGACCATCCCATGGCTTCCACGGGAACCACAGGCGCCAACGTACTGCTCGACTCAGTCACGAGGTGGGCGAGGCTTGCCCCGGACGCTCCGGCCTTCAGCGCGGCCTCCTGCCAGGACACCACCTACGCGCAGCTCTGGGACCAGGCCTGCGTCATCGCGCATGGCCTCGACGCCCACCTCGCCGGGCGCGGCCCCGTGCTCGTCCTCGGACGCAAGACCGCCACGACCGTGGCCTCGTTTCTCGCCTGCCTCATGAGCGGCCATGCCTACGTGCCGGTCGACGTGAGCCTGCCCGCCCGCCGGGTGCACGACATCGCCGGCCAGATCGAGGGCGCGGCATGCCTGGCCGCCTGCGAGCTGCCCGACGAGCTTGCGCCCATGATCTTGGAGCCGGGCTATCTCGATGCGCGCCAGCTTTTGGTCGACGCCGAGGGGCGCGGCCTTAAGGCGGCCCCGCTGCCCCGCGACCGCTGGGTGAGCGGTGACGAGACCCAGTACATCATCTTCACCTCCGGCACGACGGGCCGCCCCAAGGGCATTGAGGTCACGGCCGCAAACGTCACCCGCTTCTCGGAGTGGCTGCGCGAGTTCCCGCAGGTCCGCGAGGGCGGCCGCGTCTTTCTCGACCAGGCCCACTACTCCTTTGACCTGAGCGAGTTCGAGCTCGTGGGGGCGCTTGTCACCGGCGGCTGCCTGCATGCGGTGGACGAGGGGGAGTGCTCCGACTTCCGCGCCCTGTTTGACGACCTTTCGCGCTCGGGCGTCCAGGTGTGGGTCTCCACGCCCTCCTTTGCCGACCTCTGCCTCGTGGACAAGAGCTTTGACCAGCGCCTCCTTCCACATCTGCGGCTGTTCCTGTTCTGCGGCGAGACTCTGCACCACACTACCGCGTCAAAGCTGCGGGAGCGCTTTCCGCGGGCCATCGTGGCAAACACCTACGGGCCCACGGAGTCCACGGTTGCCGTCACGTACTGCCAGATTGGCGACAAGGAGCTGACCGACCCCGCGCCGCTGCCCGTCGGGCGCCCGCGCCGCGGCACCGAGCTGCGCATCGTCGACCACCGGACCGGCGAGCCCGTGCCGGCGGGCCAGACGGGGGAGATCGTGATCGTGGGTGACACGGTGGCTCGCGGCTACTGGCAGGACCCGCAGAAGACGCAGACGGCCTTCTTTGAGTCGCGAATGGACGACGGTACCTCCGCCCGCGCGTATCGCACCGGTGACCTGGGGCGCATTGACGACGACGGCCTCCTTCGCTGCGAGGGCAGGCTCGACTCCCTCGTGAAGCTCAACGGGTTTCGCATCGAGCTCGGCGAGGTGGAGGGCGCGCTCGAGGCCCTGCCGCAGGTCCAGCAGGCCGTGGTGGTGCCCGCCACAAGGGACGGGCGCGTGCGCAGCCTCTGCGCCTTTGTCGTCCTCGCGGCGGACGGCCAGAAGTCTGGAGCGCCAGGTCAGAAGCCCGGCTCGCCCCGCGACGCCCTTGCCCTGAGCCGCGAGCTCAAGGCGGAGCTCGCCTGCAGCCTGCCGGCCTACATGGTGCCGCGGCAGGTGCGCGTGCTCGAGCGCATGCCGCTCAACGCCAACGGCAAGGCCGACCGCAGGTCGCTTGCCGCAAGCGTTTCTCGATAGATGGTGGCCGTGCCGGGCGCGCCTTGGCACGGCATGAGACCGAGGAGGGTCCCGATGGACGACAACGAGCTTAGCGACCGCATGATGGATCTGCTCGAGGACGTGAGCGGAGACCCGTCCGTTCGCGATCACATGGATGACGACCTATTTGAGCTGGGGTTTCTTGACTCCATGGCGGCCATCGAGCTGCTGGTTGGCATAGAGGACGAGTTTGGCGTGAGCATTGCCCCCACCGAGGTGGAGCGCTCGGCCATGAACACGCCGGCAAAGATCATCGCGCAAGTCCAGAAGCGCCTCTAGCGCGGCTGGCGGCCCGGCATGACGCTCTTCGCTGACCCAAGCTTCTTCGTGCTGCTGGCGGCCGCCCTCGTGCCCGCGGCGGCGCTCGGCCTGACGGGACACAGTCTGCGCCGCTATGGCCTGGCGGTCTCGCTGGGGTTTCTCGCCTGCGTCTTTGCGGGCAACCCTGCGCAGCTCGCGGGACTCGTGGCCTTTCTGGTGCTTGCGCGGGTGGCGGTGCTCTGGCTAGCCGCGAGCCCGGGGAGCAAGGCGCGCTACGGCCTGGCCGTGGCGGCGAGCCTGGCCCCGCTTGCGGTCTACAAGCTCGCCTCGGCCGCGGGTGCTGACCTCTGGGGCTTCGTGGGCATCAGCTACGTGACGTTCAAGGCCGTGCAGGTGGTGATCGAGGTCCGTGACGGGCTCATCGGCGCCCGGGACCTCGGGCTCGAGGACTGGCTCTACTTCCTGCTGTTCTTCCCGCAGTTCTCGTCCGGTCCCATCGACCGAAGCCGTCGCTTTGCCGCCGACGCCCATGCCACGCCCTCCCGCGACGAGTACGCGGGGCTGCTGGCCCGCGGCATCCTGCTCCTCCTTGCCGGCGCGGCGTACAAGTTCGTGCTGGCGGCGTGGGTCCACCGCGGCTACGCGGCGTCCGCATGGGGCAGCGCCAGCGGCGGCGCCGACGTGGTCGCCGAGCTTTGGCTCCAGGTGAGGTGCGCCTACCAGTACGGCCTCTACCTCTTCTGCGACTTCCAAGGCTACAGCCTCATGGCCATGGGCGCGAGCTACTGCCTGGGCATCCGCTGCCCGCGCAACTTCCGCGCGCCCTTTGCGGCGGCAGACATCGTGGACTTCTGGAACCGCTGGCACATTACGCTCTCCACGTGGTTTCGCGACTTCGTGTTCATGCGGTTCACGCGCTGGTGCATGCATAGGCGCCTGGTCCACGGGCGCGTCCGCACGGCTCAGGTGGCCTTCATGGTCGACATGCTGGTCATGGGCCTCTGGCACGGCATCGCGCCCTGCTACATAGCTTACGGCGTCTACCATGGCCTTCTCTTGGGCGCCACGGAGTGGATGCGGAAGAAGTCGCGCTTCTATCGCGCGCACCGGCACCAGGCGTGGTTCCGCGTGGTCCTGTGGTTTGTGACGCTGCAGCTTGTTATGTTCGGCTTTGCGATCTTCTCTGGACAGGTGGGGGTCGCGCTGGGAGGCGTGTTCAATGGATAGGAAGCCCGTTGGGGGCAAGGGGCGCGGTCGCAACCTCAGACTGCCGTCGTTTCCGCAGGTCAGCGGTGGGAGCCTGCTCTGCGCGGTCCTCCTTGGCGCGGCCGCGCTCGGCATTGGCCTTCTTGCCTTTGACAGGCTGTTGCTGCCCGGCAACGGCCACGCCGATGCGAGCAAGCTCTACGACTACGTCTATGCGCAGGGCAAGTCCGAGAACGTCGACTTTGTGACCAGCAACATGTCCGACGACGGCCACCTCTGCTTTGGCTCCTCCGAGTGGTACGTCTCCAAAAACCGCGTGAGCATGTGCCCCCAGGCCGTGTTTGGCGAGAACAACGCGGGCGTCGACATGACCTACATTGGCGAGGGCTA
>CAJMPT010000032.1 GCA_905215465.1 uncultured bacterium
GAAGTCGCCCGCCATGGCCTCGAAGATGTCCAGGTAGTCCGTGGGGGCGTACCACTCGAACATGTCGAGCAGCAGCTTGCGGCTGATGACAAAGCAGTCCAGGAACATGCACTCGCCGAACTTGACGCCGTTGTGGACGCCCTTCACGCGGCCGTTCTCCACGTCAAAGCGGACGGCGTCGTCAAAGGTGCCGCAGGAGGGGCGCGTGACCACGGTCACGTCGGCGCCGGACTCCTTGTGGGCGGCGTAGACCTCGTCCAGGTCAATGTTGTAGACGAAGTTGGCCGTGGTCAGAATGACCGCGTCGGCCGTGCTGCGGGTGAAGAAGACCTTGTTGTGCACGAGGTCACGCAGCAGAAAGCGGGCGCCGGTGCGAGAAGTGCCAAAGGCGCTTCCGGGCAGGACGAAGAGACCGCCGTTCTTGCGGTCCAGGTCCCAGTCCTTGCCGGAGCCCACGTGGTCGATGAGCGAGCGGTAGTTGTAGGGCATGACCATGCCGACGGTGCGGATGCCGCAGTTGACCAGGTTGGAGAGCGCAAAGTCAACGAGGCGGTAGCGACCGAGGAACGGCATGGACGCCACGGGGCGGCTCGCGGAGAGCGGGCCGGACTCCTTGGCGGAGTAGTTGCAGGTGACGAGGCCGATGACCTTCTCCATTGTTAGTTCTCCCCCCTACCAACGACGACATCGTTGCCGATGACGGCCGTGTCTTTCGTCGTGTCGACGCTGCCGAGGTTAACGTTCTCCTCCACCACGGAGTTCTCGCCAAGGATGGCGCGCACCACGTGGGCGCCGGCCTTGACCCTCGCGCCGGGGAGAAGGACGGAGTCCTCCACGGTGGCGCGCTCGCCGATGTAGCAGTCGGTCGAGAGGATGGAGTGCTTGGCGCGACCCAGGATCTTGCAGCCGTTGGACACCAGGCAGTCGTCGATGTTGCCGTCCTTGCCCACGTACGCGGGCGGGCGCATCGAGGAGTTGCTCATGATGGGGAACTCCTTGCTGTAGATGTCAAAGTCCGGGTTGGGGCCGAGGAGGTCCATGCTCGTCTCGTGGTAGCTGGAGATGGTGCCGACGTCACGCCAGAAGCCGTTGAACTCGTAGGTGAAGAGGCGCTTGCCCTCGCCCAGGAGCTTGGGGATGACGTTCTTGCCAAAGTCGTGCTCGGAGGTCTGGTCGACGGCGTCCTCCTTGAGGGCGCGGACCAGCAGGTCCGTGCTGAAGATGTAGATGCCCATGGACGCGAGGTTGGAGTCCGGCTGCTTGGGCTTCTCGGTGAACTTGGTGATACGGCCCGTGCCGTCGGCCGTGATGATGCCAAAGCGGGAGGCCTCCTCCCAGGGCACCGGCATGACGGCGATGGTGAGGTCGGCGTCGTTCTTCTTGTGCGTGGCCAGCATGTCGGCGTAGTCCATGCGGTAGAGCTGGTCGCCAGAGAGGATAAGCACGTACTCGGGGTCGTTCTGCTCGATGTAGCCCAGGTTCTGGGTCACGGCGTCGGCCGTGCCCTCGTACCAGGCGCCGCCGGTCTGGGTGGCGTAGGGCGGCAGGATGGAGACGCCGCCCTCGCGGTCGTCGAGGTTCCAGGCGCCACCGGTGCCGATGTAGTTGTGCAGCAGGTACGGACGGTACTGCGTGAGCACGCCCACCGTCGTGACCCCGGAGTTCGCGCAGTTGGAAAGCGCGAAGTCGATGATGCGGAACTTGCCGCCAAAAGAGACGGCCGGCTTCGCCACGTTGCTGGTCAGCGCACCCAACCTGCTGCCCTGACCTCCGGCGAGCAGCATGGCGATGCACTCCTTCTTGCTCATACCCCCACTCCTTTCAAACAAATGGCGCCGGAGGCCGGGAAGCCCCCGGCGCCTTCTTTGCGTGTCTACTTGCCCTCAATGTGCCAGATGTCGGACATGTATTCCCTGATGGTTCTGTCACTGGAGAAGAATCCGGCCTTGGCGGTATTGTGCAGGGCGCTCTTGTTCCAGGCGCGGCGATCGGCGTAGCCGCCCGTGAGCTCCTCCCACGCCTGGACGTAGGCGTAGAAGTCCTTCATGACCAGGTACGGGTCGTTCTCCACCATGAGGTGGTCGCGGACGCTCTCGAAGTTTCCGGAGAGGCGCGCCAGCGTGCCGTCGGTGAGCTGGTCCACGATGCGGCCAAGGCGGACGCGGTCGGCGTTGTACATGTCCCAGGCGTAGTAGCGGCCCTCGCGCTGGATGGCCTCCACCTCGTCGGCGTGCAGGCCAAAGATCTTGATGTTCTGCGGGCCGACGAGCTCGGAGATCTCCACGTTGGAGCCATCGAGGGTGCCCAGGGTGAGGGCGCCGTTCATCATGAGCTTCATGTTGGACGTACCCGAGGCCTCGGTGCCGGCCAGCGAGATCTGCTCGGAGATCTCTGCCGCGGAGTAGATGTACTGCGCGTTGGAGACGGCGAAGTTGGGCACGAAGGCAACCTGGATCTTGTCGTTCACGCGCGGGTCGTTGTTGATGACGTCCGCCAGGGAGTTGATGAGGCGGATGACCTCCTTGGCAAAGGTGTAGCTCTGAGCGGCCTTGCCCGAGAAGATGAAGGCCGTCGGGCGCGGCGAGAAGGACGGGTCGTCCAGGATGCGGTTGCGCAGGTCCAAGATCTTGAAGACGGACAGCAGCTGACGCTTGTAGGCGTGGAAGCGCTTGACCTGCACGTCAAAGACCATGTCGCAGTTGAGCTTGGTGCCGGAGACCTTCTCCACGTAGGCGGCGAGACGCTCCTTGTCGGTGCGCTTGGCCTCCTCCATGGCGTCCAGGAAGCTCGCGTCCTCCTCGAAGGGGACGAGCTTCTCGAGCTCGTTGGCATCATCCAGCCAGCCGGTGCCGATGGCGTCGGTGATGAGCTTGGAGTAGGCCGGGTTTGCCTCGCGCAGGAACCTGCGGTGCGTGACGCCGTTGGTCTTGTTGTTGAACATGTCGGGGTAGAGCTTGTAGAACTCCTTGAAGGTGTCGCGCTTCAAGATGTCGGAGTGCAGCGCGGAGACGCCGTTGATGGAGTGGCTGAAGATGATGGACAGGTTGGCCATGCGCACCTGGCCGTCCCACAGGATGGCGGTGTTGCGCAGGACGTCGGTCCAGGAGCCGTCCTCCGGGGAGAGCTTCTCGGACAGGCCATCGCGGTAGCGGCGGTCGATCTCCTCAATGAACATGTACAGGCGCGGCAGCAGGGCGCGGAAGGTGTTGATGGGCCACTTCTCAAGCGCCTCGGGCATGACGGTGTGGTTGGTGAACGAGACGGTCTTCTTGGCGATCTCGAAGGCCAGGTCAAAGTCCACGCCCTTATCGTCGACGAGAAGGCGCATGAGCTCTGGGCCGCACATGGCGGGGTGGGTGTCGTTGGTGTGGACGCAGACGTGGTCTCCCAGATGCTCCCAGTCTGGGCCGAAGTCCTTCTCGTAGGTACCCAGGATGGTCTGCAGGCCGGCGGAGACAAACAGGTACTCCTGCTTGAGGCGCAGGATGCGGCCGTGCTCGCCCGCGTCGTTGGGGTACAGGATGGTGGAGATGGCCTCCACGTCGGAGCGGAACTTGTTGGCCTTGGCGTAATCGCCGGCGTTGAAGGCGTCCAGGTCAAAGTCCTCGGTGGCGGGCTCGGCGCTCCAGAGGCGCAGCTTGTTCACGGTCTTGCCGCCAAAGCCGACGATGGGCACGTCGTAGGGCACGGCACGGACGACCTCGCCGCCCTCCTGGGTGAACCAGAACTTGCCGGTCTCGTCCTCGTGGCGGACGACCTGCGCGCCAAAGCGAATCTCGACGGCGCTGGCGTCCTTGCGGGTCTCCCAGGGGAAGCCGTTGGCAAGCCAGTTGTCGGTACGCTCCACCTGGCGGCCGCCCTCGATGTACTGGCGGAAGAGGCCATAGCGGTAGCGCATGCCGTTGCCGTAGCCCGCGATGCCCTCGTGGGCCATGGAGTCGAGGAAGCACGCGGCCAGGCGGCCCAGGCCGCCGTTGCCCAGGCCCGGGTCGACCTCCTGCTGGCAGAGCTCGTCGAGGCTCATGCCGAGGGAGGCCATGCCCTCCTCAACGAGGTCGCGAACGCCCAGGTTGATGAGGTAGTTGTCAAGAAGGGGGCCAAGAAGGAACTCGAGCGAGAAGTAGTAGACCTTCTTGGCGTCCTTTGCGTGAGAGGTTGCCTGGATGGCACGAGACTTGGAAGCCACGAGCTTTGCCAGGACGAAGTAGCGCTCGTTGTCGGAGCACTCCTCAAAGTCCTTGCCCAGCTCAAGAAGGCAGGCCTCCCTGTACTGGTTGATGAAGTCCAGCTTGGTCTCAAAGATCTTGTCGTTGTTCTCCATGTGGTTCCCCCGGTTTGGTTCCAATTGCTATCAGGGGCCGGCGAGAAGAGCGGTCCCGCCGGCCGAGTGACCTACTTCTTGCCGCGACCCTTCTTGTGGGGCCTCGGCTTTGCCTGCCTGCGCGCGGCGGGCTTGGCGCCAGGCGCCGCCGTGGCGGTGGCGCCAGCTGCGAGCGCGGGCTTCTCGCCAGGTGCTGCGGGCTTGGCGGCCGCGACGGCCGTCTTGCTGACCGGCTTGCGCTGGGCCGCGACGCGCTTGAAGATGGCGCCGCCCAGCGGCGGGACGCGCACGACGATAGACTGCTCGCGACCGTTCCAGGGCACGTCCTCGCACTTGAGCCGACCCTCGTTGACCACGCCGGAGCCACCGAAGCGCCCCTCGTCGGAGTTGAAGACCTCGCCGTAGGTGCACCACTCGGGCACGCCCATGCGGAAGTCCTCGCGCGCGTTGACGTCCATGTTGATGAGGATGACCAGGTCGTCCTTGGGCTTGTCGCCGTGGCGGACGAAACTGATGATGGACTGGTCGGCGTTGTCGGCGTCGATCCACTCAAAGCCGGAGCCCTCAAAGCCGCGCTGCCACAGGGCGGGCTGCTCGTTGTAGACGGCGTTGAGCGCGGCGATGAACGTCTGCTGCCTGCGGTGGGTCTCGAACTGCTCCGCAAGGAAGTACTCGATGCCCTCGTAGTAACGCCACTCGATGAACTGGCCGATCTCGTTGCCCATGAAGTTGAGCTTGCCGCCGGCGTGCGTCATCTGGTAGAGCGCCAGGGCGCGCAGGCCCGCAAACTGGCGCCAGGTGTCTCCCGGCATGCGCGTGATCAGCGAGCACTTGCCGTTGACCACCTCGTCGTGGCTAAGCGGCAGCACGAAGTTCTCGTTGAACTGGTACATGGTGGAGAAGGTCAGCATGCGGTGGTTGCCCGGGCGCCACGGGAAGTCGGTCTGCATGTAGTGCAGGGTGTCGTTCATCCAGCCCATGTCCCACTTGAAGTGGAAGCCCAGGCCGCCGTCCTTGGGCGGGTAGGTCACCAGCGGCCAGGCCGTGGATTCCTCGGCGACCATCATGACGTCGGGGTGGAGCCGACCCATCTCCAGGTTGGTCTGGCGGATGAAGGCGGACGCGTCCAGGTCCTCCTCGGTGCCATTCTTGTTGAAGCGCTTCTGGCCCGGGTCGTCGATACCGAAATTCATGTACAGCATGGAGCTGACGCCATCCATGCGGATGCCGTCAATGTGGTAGGTCTCGACCCAGTACAGAGCATTGGAGACCAGGAAGCTGCGCACTTCTCCCCTGCTGAAGTCGAACTTGTGGGTGCCCCAGTTGGGGTGGATCTCGTGCTCGTAGAGCATCTGGCCGTTGAAGGTGGCCAGGCCGTGGGCGTCCGCGCAGAAGCCGCCGGGCACCCAGTCCATGATCACGCCGATGCCGGCCTCGTGGCAGGCGTCGATGAAGTGCATGAGCTGCTGCGGGTTGCCGTAGCGCGACGTGGGCGAGAAGTACCCGGTGGGCTGGTAGCCCCAGGAGCCGTCAAACGGGTGCTCGGAGAGGGGCAGGACCTCGATGTGGGAGTAGCCCATCTCGCGGACGTAGTCCACGAGCTCCACAGAGAGGTCGTCATAGGTGTAGAAGGTGCCGCGCTGTGCGGGGAAGGGGTCGCCGGGGCCGGGCCAGGTGCCGTCCTCGCGGGGCTCGCCCTGCGGCTCGTCGCCGTGGCGCTTCCAGCTGCCCAGATGCACCTCAAAGATGTTGAGCGGGCTCTTGAACATGTTGCGCTTGGAGCGGGCGCGCATCCAGGTGGCGTCTGCCCACTTGTAGCCGGCGAGGTCCGCCGTGCGGGAGGCAGTTCCCGGAGGCAGCTCCGAGAAGAACGCGTAGGGGTCTGCCTTGTAGAGGCGCTCGCCCGCGGCGGTCTCTATGACGTACTTGTAAAGCTGACCTGCGACAACGCCGGGAACGAAGCCCTGCCAGACGCCGCCGGTGGCGGTGCAGGAGAGGTGATTGGCGCTCTCGTCCCAGTTGTTGAACTCGCCGATGACGGCGACGGAGCGCACGTCAGGGGCCCAGACGGCAAAGTGGTAGCCGTCCTGGCCGGAGGCGTCCGTGGTGGGGTGGCTGCCGAGCTTCTCGTAGCTGCGGTACCACTCGCCTGCGCCGAGGAGGTACAGATCGTCGTTGCTCAGGTAGAGCGCGCTGTCAGAGATGGTGGTCATTCTTACCCTTCCGCCAGGCCGCCGAGGCGGCGCGACAGTGAATAGGAAGCGTATTTAGTTGTACCACCTGTCTTCACAGCTTGAACACACAATTGGGCCAAGAGAAGGTAACGAGCCTTTGACCTGCGGTTCATTTGAACGCGTTTCGATGAACGGTGCCTGTTGGGCGCGGGACGGCGCGAGCGGGCGAGTTCTTGCGTGAGGCCTCCCGTGGGCCTCTTACACGTTTTGGGTTCGAGGTTTCCGGCGGAGCGAGGAGCCCGGTTGAGAATCCGCAGGTCAGGGGCTCGGCGTTCCTTTGCGTGGCGGCGACTGGCCGCAGGCCCGAACCCAAATCGACATCCGATTTGGGTTCGGGGTTTCCGGCGAGAGGAGCCGGCGATTGGTTGGGTCTCACAAAACTGCAGGTAGGCGGCTTGCTCCAGCGGCAGGCCCTTCTCACCCGCCAAAACCTCGAACCCAAAACGTCAAAAGAAGGCCCGCGCGCCGGTGGGGCACGCGGGCCTTGCGGGTTTTGCTGCCTGCGGCGGGCACTTCTCGCCGTGAGTCGCGGCAGGCGAGAAGGGCGCGGCCGGAGCCGGAAGGCCTACGCCTGGGCGAGGGCCTGGTCGAGGTCGGCGATGATGTCGGCGGCGTTCTCGATGCCCACGGAGAGGCGAATGAGGTCCTCGGAGAGGTGGGCGGCCTTGAGCTGCTCAGCCGTGAGCTGGGAGTGCGTGGTGGAGGCAGGGTGGATGATGAGGGACTTGGCGTCACCCACGTTGGCCAGGTGCGTGAAGAGCTTCACGTTGTCGACGACCTTCAGGCCGGCGTCGCGGCCACCCTTGACGCCGAAGACGACGACGCCGCCGAAGCCGTTCTTGAGGATGCGGGACGCGGTCTCGTGGCTCGGGTCGTTCTCCAGGCCGGAGTAGCGCACCCAGCTGACCTTAGGGTGGCTCTCGAGGAACTTGGCCACGGCCAGGGCGTTGTCGCAGTGGCGCTGGACGCGCAGGGACAGCGTCTCAATGCCGATGCCGATGAGCTGGGCGGCGTACGGGGAGAGCGTGGGGCCAAAGTCACGCAGCTTGTTGGCCAGGACGCGCGTGGAGAAGGGCGCGGCGGGGGCGGCGTCGGCGAAGATGGCGCCGTGGTAGGAGGGGTCGGGCTCGGTGATGGTGGGGAACTTGCCCGGGGTCTTCTTCCAGTCGAACTTGCCGGTGTCCACGACGGCGCCGCCGAGCGTGGCGCCGTGGCCGCCGATCCACTTGGTCAGGGACTCGATGACCACCGCGGCGCCATCCTCAGCCGGACGGTAGAGGTACGGGGTGGCAAAGGTGTTGTCGACGAAGACCGGCACCGGCTCCTTCAGGGAGTTGGCGGCAGCGACGATGGCGGGCACGTCGGCCACGTCAACCAGCGGGTTGCCGATGGTCTCGACGTACCAGAGCTTGGTGTTCTCCTTGGTGGCGGCCACGAAGGCGTCGATGTCGTTGTTCTCGACGAAGGTGGTCTCGACGCCCAGGTCACCGAGGGTGTGCAGGAAGATGTTCCAGGTGCCGCCGTACAGGGAGTCGGAGGCGACGATGTGGTCGCCGGCGCCCACGATGTTGGTCAGGGCCAAGATCTCCGCGGCATGGCCGGAGGCGACGGCGACGGCGCCCGTGCCGCCCTCGATGGCGGCCACGCGGGCGGCCACGGCGTCGGTGGTGGTGTTGGTCAGGCGGCCGTAGACGTTGCCGGGCTTGGCCAGGGCAAACTTGGCGGCGCCGTCCTCGGCGGAGTCAAACTGGAAGGCGGCGGAGGCGTAGATGGGCAGGGCGGCCGCACCGGTCGTGGGGTCAGGCGTCAGGCCGGCGTGAATTTGGAGGGTATCAAAGTGCTTGGCGGGGTCCTGGGCGAAGGTGGGATCAAGCTGGAACGGCATGATGGTTTCTCCTTTGTTGCTGGGCGCCCTTGAGGCGCACGCAAAAGCGACGCACGGGCAGTCTTGCCTGCGCTGCAGCCATTTTTTGAGATGTGGAATTGAGTCAGATGACTTGGAAGAAGGCTTAACGCCCGAGGTCAGAGCGGCGCATGACTGGAGGCGCACGGGTCTAAGCGACCTCGGGCTTGAGCATGAACAACCCCATGCAGATGAGCGCGTTATATATGTGCTTCTTCTTCATGGCTCAGAATCCTAGCAAGTCGCTCGGAATATGCCAACCCTCATTGGGTAACGCGTTTGTTAACGCAGGCGGCAGGCGTCGGAGAGAAGAACGCCGCCGGCAAGAGCTTCTCGCCGACGGCACGTGAACGCCTGGGGGTGGCAAAACAGCCGTTCAGTGAATGCCTGGATTGAAGGGAGGCGTTCACTGAACGGCTGAATTGAAGTGGCAGGCGTTCACGGCAACACGGCCGGGGCCAAGCGGATGGCGAGAAGCCCCTCCAGCGAGAACTTCTCGCCAGAGCCACGCGCTAGTAGTTGACGGCCTGCTGCTCGAAGTAGGCCTTGGGGTGGTTGCAGACGGGGCAGACCTCGGGGGCCTCGGGGCCGACGTGCAGGTGACCGCAGTTGCGGCACTTCCAGACCTTTACGCCCTCGCGGGAGAAGACCTCGCCCTTCTCCACGCGCTCGGCCAGCTTGAGGTAGCGCTCCTCGTGGTGCTTCTCGACCTCGCCCACCAGCTCGAACTTGGCGGCGATCTCGTCGAAGCCCTCCTCGCGGGCGGTGGCGGCAAAGCCGGCGTACATGTCGGTCCACTCGTAGTTCTCGCCGGCGGCCGCGTCGCGCAGGTTGGTCAGCGTGTCGGGCACGCCGCCGTCATGCAGGTACTTGAACCACATCTTGGCGTGCTCGCGCTCGTTGCCGGAGGTCTCGGCAAAGATGGCAGAGATCTGCTCGAAGCCCTCCTTCTTGGCTGTGGACGCGTAGTAGGAGTACTTGTTGGTTGCCTGGGACTCGCCGGCAAAGGCGGCCTCGAGGTTCTTCTTGGTCTGGGAGCTCTCAAAGTCGATGGACATGGCCTCTCCTTTTTCTGTCTGCCTCCCTGCGGGAGGACACGTACCCGCGACCGGACGGCCGCCGGGGCGCCAAGGCTAGGCCCGCCAGACGCCACCCTCCTGCCTGCAGAACCCCTCTGCGGCAAGCTCGGAGAGAAGCGCACTAACCTCCTCGGCGTTAAGAGCAGTTCTACCCGCTTTCTGCTCAAGGTTTCCGATTTCTTTGGCCAGCTTTGCCTCCGCGGCGCCGCCCGCGGGGTCGGCGCGATGGGCCAGCAGCAGGCGCACCATCTCGGCACGCTTCTGGCGGTGCGATCCCTCAAAGCGGGACTGTCGCGCGTGCGAGCTGGACCGCCGCGACGGGTTGGGGACGGTCCGCTTGAGGTAGGCACCGTAGTCCAGCATGGCGTAGTACCAGGTACGGGGGTCATCGGGAACGTCTTCGGAGCTGGCGGGGGCAACTGCAGAGGAGGCGCCGCCGCAGCCGTCCGGCGGGCAGGTGAGGTCTGCCAGCGGGATCAGCTCACGGTCGCTCACGCCCTCGCGTCCGGAAAAGAGCTCGTGGAGAAGAACGGTGCGGACGTTGGTCTCCAGGTAGACGCCGTGGAGGTTGAAGGCAAACGCGCGGATGCCGGCAGCCGTGGCTGGACCGATGCCGGGCAGGACCACAAGGTCGCGCTCGGTCTCGGGCATCTGGCCGCCAGCCTCGCAGACGGCCTGCGCGGCGCGGCGGAGCGCCAGGGCACGGCGGTTGTAGCCCAGACCCTGCCACTCGTCCAGGACGTCAGCGGGCTCGGCCGCGGCCAGCGCCGCTGGCGTGGGAAAGCGCTCCAGCCAGCGCTGCCAGCGGCCGTCCACGCGGCTGACCTGCGTCTGCTGCAGCATGACCTCGGAGATCCAGATGGCGTAGGGATCGCGCGTGCGGCGCCAGGGCAGGTCGCGGTAGAGCTCGCGACCGCGCTCCCTCACGGTGGCGCGGAAGGCGAGAAGCTCCTCGGGCGTGGGCGCAGTGGGAGTGGCGTCAGGCATGGGAGTCCTTCTCGTCGGGGGCACCGGCGGCACCCGGGACGACGCTGCCCTCCTGCGGGCGGAGCAGCTCAAAACCACCGGTGAACTGCGGGATGCAGCCCTCCTCCACCACCTGCCACAGCGTGACGGACGAGAAGAACGTGCGGAGCATGGACTCGGCGTTGCACCAGATGGGGTTGAAGCGACAGGCGGCGCGGCGCTCGCAGGGAGCGCCGTTCGTGCCGGCGGCATCGCAGCCGCAGAGGGCAAGCGGGCCCTGGACGGCCTCGAGCAGGCGCAGAAGCGTGACCTCGCGCGGATCCACGGCCAGCCGCATGCCGCCGTTGGCGCCTCGGCTGTTCTCGACGATGCCGGCGAGAGCCAGATCATGCTGGATGGAGCGGGCAAACGAGTAGGGCACGCCGTTTGCGCGCGCGACCTCGCGGACCGAGACCACGCCGGCGGGGTCGGCGGCCAGCGTCGCGAGCATGCGCAGCGCGTAGTCCGTCTTCCTGGCGATCTCCATGCGGCTAGTCGTCCCAGTCAAGGATCTGCCAGCCACGCTTCTTGGCAACGGGGCGCAGCGTGGAGCCGGGGCAGACGGCAAAGGCCTGATTGGCGCGGGACAACAGGTCAACGTCGCTGTGGTGATCGCCGTAGGCGTAGGCAAGCTCCCAGGCGCCCTGGCCGAGGTTCTTGTCGCACCACGCGGAGGCGGCGGCGTACTTCTGGGGGCCGGCGATGACGTCGCCCTCAACGCGGCCGGTGTAGTGGCCCTGGGCGTCCTTCTCCATGAGGGTGGCCACGGCGGCGTCCATGCCGAGCGTCTGGGCGGCCACGTCTGCCATGGCCTGGAACGTGGCCGAGACCAAGAGGGTCACGCAGCCCTCCTTGCGACGACGGTCGACCTCCTCGCGGGCCTGACGGCGGTAGCGAGGAAGGAGGACCTCGTCGTGGAAGCGGTGCATGACCTCATCGACGGACGCGGGGTCAAGGTCGGCAAGGGTGCCAAAGACCAGCTCGCGGGCCTCGCTTTGGCGATACGGGAGGTGCAGCTTATAGCGCAGGCCCCACCAGCCCAGGTGGAGGGCACGCGGGAGCCTCATGATGCCGCGGCGCAGCAGGTAGGTAGTGAACAGCGCGCCGGACTGGCCGTCGACGATGGTGCCGTCGAAGTCAAAGATGGCGACCTTACGCGGTGTCATAGCGGTGACTTGCTGCATGCCCGACCTTGTCTCTTGAGGGTGGTGCCTCGTGCCGAAGCCCAAACGCTCTTATGATAGCGCGCCCTGTGGGAGGGCGTCCTTCTCGTCGCGCGGCCGTTCCGCGGTTTGCAGGCATTTGTGGACGGTAAGGCAGTGCCCAGCGACCACTTTCACATGCAAACGGCGTGAGCGGCGGTCGGCGGCGTCATGGCTGGCGAGAAGGGCGTGCCAGCAGAAGGGCATCGCGGCAAAGAAAAAGGCTCCCATTTCTGGGAGCCTTGAACTTGTGCAATGGCGGGATGTAAGGGACTCGAACCCTCGACCTCCGACGTGACAGGCCGGCGCTCTAACCAGCTGAGCTAACACCCCGTTCGCCTTGCGCAAGAGATATATTGCCAAAGAGGCGGCACCCTTGTCCAGTACTTTTTTGAAAAAAGTTTTGGCAGGCAGGCACTTCTCGCAAAACCGCAGGTAGAGCGGATAAGGCAGGAGATAAAATCTGTCCTACCCCAGAGCCACGCTCGTGGTGGCCCCCGTGGAGTCGGTCACCTTGAGAGCGTTTCCGTCCAACGTAGCGCTCTGGATGTCCCCGGAGCCACCCACCGCGTTGCCGTCCTCGCCCATGACGTAGGCCGGCACGGAGCCGTCGGCGATCATGTAGCTCACCACGTCCCAGCCGCCGTCGCGGTTCTCGGGCACCACGAGGGAGCCGTTGTAGAGCACCAGGCCCGTGGGCGTGCCCTCCAGGTTGAAGACTACGGCGCCATCGCGCGTGACGGAGTACGTGTCGCCGGCCTGGGCAATGGAGAAGGACTGACCCTGGAAGGTGACGGACTCGCCGACCGAGACCTCGACCTGCTGCTGCTCGTTGGCAATCTGCTCGGCCTGCGTGGGCTGCTCGTCGGGACGCGCCGCCTGCTGCTGATCGGACTCTGCGCTGCCGGCGAGAAGCCCGACGATGAGCCTGACCACGATGAAGACCACCAGCAGCACGCCAATGGCCATGAGCACGACTTTGACGATGTTCTTGTTGGTGCGCTCGGGGCCGTCGGCTGCGTGCGAGGCATGGCTTCCGCCATCGCGGCGGGCGCCGTTGGCCACGGCCTTGAGCTGCGGGGACGAGCGGCGCTTGCGGGAGCGCTTCAGCGCGTTGGCACGAGCGGCGTCGGCCGCCTCGGAGGCGTTCTCCCTGGTGGTGATGCGCGCACCCTGACCCGCATGGATGGTGGTCAGGCGCTGGCCGCCCGCCGCATCGGTGACGTGACCTGCCGCGTGGCCGCCCACGGGCGGGACCGACGCCGCGGGTCGGGCAGGCCTTGCCGCAGGCCGAGCTCCCGCGGAGTGCGCCGCGTGGGAGGGCGCGCCGTGCCTGCCAAACTGGTTGGTTGCCATGATGGAACTTCCTTCTCTCTTGCCGGTCTTGGCCGGGCTAGACCTCGCGGCGGGCCTCGATGGCGCGGCCGAGGGTCACCTCGTCAGCGTACTCCAGGTCTCCGCCGACGGGCAGGCCGCTGGCGAGCCTGGTCACGCGCACGCCGAGGGGCCTGATAACGCGCGAGAGGTACGTTGCGGTGGTCTCTCCCTCGACGTCGGGGTTGGTGGCCAGAATGACCTCCTTGACCTCGCCGTCCGCCAGGCGCTGGAGCAGCTCGCGGACGTGGAGCTGCTCGGGGCCGATCTTGTCCATGGGGCTGATGACGCCGCCCAGCACGTGATAGAGGCCATGGTAGCTGCCCGTGCGCTCGATGGCCTGCACGTCGCGCGGCTCGGAGACCACACAGATGGAGGCGCGGTCGCGCGAGGAGTCCGAGCAGACGTCGCACGTCTCGCGCGTGGCGTAGCTGAAGCAGACGGGGCAGAAGTGCACCTGTTGCTTGACCTCGAGGATGGCCTGCGCCAGGCGGCGGGCCTCCTCGACATCGGCCTCAAGCAGGTAGTACGCAATGCGCTGGGCAGACTTGGGGCCAATGCCCGGCAGCCTGCCCAGCTCGTCCAGCAGCCGCTGGAGCGCATGCCCGTCGTTTGGGGAGGGGCTCATCCTAGAAGAGCCCCGGGATGTTGAGACCGCCGGTCACGGCGCTCATCTGCTGACCAGCCATGGTCTCGGCGGAGTCCAGGGCGTCATTGACGGCGGCCAGGATCATGTCCTGGAGCATCTCGACGTCGTCCGGGTCGATGGCGGACGGGTCGATGGTGAGGGACTTGATGCGCATGTCTCCCGCGGCGGTGACCTTGACGGCGCCGCCGCCCGCGGTGGAGCTGACCTCGGTCTCGGCAGCCTTCTGCTGGGCCGCGAGCAGCTGCTCCTGCATCTTTCGGGCCTGCTGCATCATCTGGTTGCGGTTCATGCCGCCCATGTTGAATCCCTTGGCCATGGTGAGCTTCCTTTCGTCTTTTATGCGGGCGCAAGGCCCTTGGTCTTCTGATTGGCCAGCCGGTGGCCGGCCGATGGTTGCTAGTCCTGCGCGTCGGCGTCATCCTCGGGCTCGTCGGCAAAGCCGGGGTCCTCGTCGGCGCCGTTGTCATCATAGGAGAGCTCGGCCGCCGCGTCATCATCAGAGGTGCTCACCGCGGGCTCGACGCTCACGGCCAGCGGCGTGCCAAAGGCGTCCGCCAGCATGGAGGCGATCTCCGAGAACTCCGGGTGGCCGCTCACGTCCTCAACGGCGCCGGGAGCAGGCTGAGGCTGCTCGGACGGCGAGAAGGACGGCGCGGGAGCGGGGGGCGACGCGGGAGCGGGTGACGGCTGAGGCGCAGGCACGGGTGCCGGAGCAAGCGCGCCGAGAGGAGCGGTCTCCTCGGGGGCGTACGCCGCGGCATCGCCGTCGGTGTAGGGAGGCACGTCGTCCCAGGGGGCGTCGTAGGCGGGCGCGGCAGGCTGGGGCGCGGGCGCCGGAGCGGGAGCAGCCGGAGCGGGCGTCTGAGCTGTGGCGACGGGAGCCGGCGCAGGCGCGGGGGCCGCCGGGCGCGGCGCGGCGGGCTGGGGTGGCGCCGCGGGGGCCGCAGGACGCGGCGCGGTGGCGCGGTCGGCGTTGGCAATGGCCTTGTTGGCCATGCTGGACTCAACAAAGACCAGCTGGCGATAGCCAAACGCCACGCGGACGCGGCCATCGACGGTCTCGCGGACGTCAGCGCGCTCGAGCATCTTGGCGGCAAAGCGGGAGCCCTTGGGCAGCGAGACCACGAGCTTCTCGCCATCGTCAGAGACCGGGCTGGAGCTCATGAGGAGCGAGCCCTTGGACGGCGCCTCGTGCACCAGATTGTCCACGACGCGCTTCCAGGTGCGCTGCAGCTCCGCGGGGTCGGTCATGGCCGGACGGGCGGGCGCGGCGGCGGGCTCGGTTGGACCTGCCGGGCGGGAGGGGTTTCTCCCCGCTCCTCGGCGCTCGCCTTGCGGCTCGCTCGCTGCGCGACTCGCGGTGGGGGAAGCCCCCAGAGGCCTGTCGGCAACGGGAGCCGCGGCGGGTGCGCCCGGCTGGGCCACCGCCTGCGGGGCTGCAGCGGGTTGGACGGGCGCCGCAGGAGCAGGTGCGCTCGGAGCCGTCGCCGGGGCGGTCGCGGGGGTGCCTTGGTTGACCTGGGGGGTTGGCGCGGGCTGGGAGGGGGTCGCCGCGGGCAGGCCGCTCTTCTTCAGGGTCTCCAGCTCGTGCTCGAGGTAGGCCACGCGGTCGGCGAGGGCGTCGAGGGTGAGGTCGGCCTCGGGGCGGGCGATGCGGGTGAAGGCGATCTCCAAGACCAGGCGTTGGTTGGTTGCGGTTCTCATCTCGCTGGAGGCGTCGCCCAGGACGGTGAGGATGCGGGAGAGCCGGTCTACGGAGCCGAAGGCGGCGGCCTCGGAGCGTAGGGCCTCAAAGTCCGCGCCGCGGGCGCTGACCACGTCGGTCGCGCAGGGCACGGCTGCCACGACGTAGACGTCCCTCATGCGGGCGGCGAGCTCCTTGGTGAACTGCAGGAGGTCGCGGCCGGAGCTCATGAGCTTCTCGACCTCGCCGAAGAGGGCGGGCACGTCTCGCTTGGCCAGGGCGTTGACCACGACACCGAGGACCGAGCCGGAGACCTCGCCGAGGAAGTCCTGGGCCGCCTCCACGGAGATGTTGCCGTTGCCAAAGACCGAGAGCTGCTCCAGGGAGGTCAGAGCGTCTCGCATGCCGCCGCGGGCGTGGCGAACGACCAGCTCGAGGGCCGCGTCGTCGTAGGTGAAGCCCTCCTCGCCGCAGACGTAGGCCAGGTGGGCCTGCATCTCGTCGTTGCCGATGCTGTGGAAGTCAAAGCGCTGGACGCGCGAGAGGATGGTTGCAAGAATTTTCTGCGGGTCGGTGGTGCACATGATGAACACCACGTGCTCGGGCGGCTCCTCGAGGGTCTTGAGCAGGGCGTTGAAGGCCGCCGGGGTCAGCATGTGGACCTCGTCGATGATGTAGACCTTGCAGCGTCCAAGCGTGGGCGCGTAGTTCACGCGGGAGAGGATCTCCTCGCGGACGTTGTCCACGCCGGTGCGGGATGCCGCGTCGAGCTCGGCCACGTCCGGGTGCTCGCCGGCGGCGATGAGGCGGCACTGCTCGCAGGTGCCGTCGGGCAGCTGGCCGGGGCCCTTCTCGCACATGAGGGCCTTGGCAAGCAGGCGCGCCATGGTCGTCTTGCCCGTGCCGCGCGGACCGCAGAAGAGGTAGGCATGGCTGGTGCGGCCCTCGACAACGGCGCGCTTGAGCGTCTCGACGACGTGCTTCTGACCAACTACCTGCTCAAACGTCTGCGGGCGGTACTTTGTGTAGAGCGATTCCATGCGGCCTCCAGGCGGTCTGTCTGCTGAAGAACCAGTATACCCGCGGGCGAGCGGCGGGCGGGAACGTCCACGTAGGCCGCATGAGGCCAATCGGGACTGCAGGCCGGCGCGCGTTGGGGGGGCGATTTGTTTTCGTGCAGCCCTCGCAGCCGTCCGCAAATCACTCACACGAAGGTCACTTTTGCGCGTCCGGGCCGCAAAAAAAGGCCGGGACCCCACTGCGAGGTCCCGGCCCACGGTCAAAAATGTTGCGGCTGTTCGCACGTGGCGGGGCTTACTCCTGCTCGGCCCTCTCGGCGCGGCGCTTGACGTGGTTGCGCCAGGCGGTGAAGCCGATCAGGCCAAGGCCCACCACGCTCACGCCGGTAGCAACCCAACGGATGATGTCGGTCTTCTGCGGGCCATCGACCCACACGCTGCCGTGCATGGCACCGTTCATGACGTGGCTGTTGGCCGTGGTGTAGAGCAGGCCGTGGACGGCCTCGCGGGCGTAGTGGTACTCGGCCGGGTCGTTCTGGTCAAAGGTCCACTTTGCAAGGCTGTCGGCCTGGGCCAGCTTGGAGACGCCGCCGGCCTCGATCATCTGGCTCACGTCCATGTAGGAGCCAGCGCTGGAGGCAGAGTCGGTCACAATCCAGCCTTGGAAGCCCCACTCGTTGTGCAGGATGCCCGTAAGCAGCGCGTAGTTGCCGCCCGTCCAGGTGGCGCCAATGCGGTTGAAGGCGCTCATCACGGCCGTGCAGGCGGGAACCTCGCGCGTGGCCATGGTGTAGGAGTCGCCGTCCTTCTGCAGGTAGCTCATCTGGACGTCGTCAACCTTGGTGCACATCTCAAATGGCTTGAGGTAGATCTCGCGGATGGCCTGCTCGTTGGCCCACGTCGCCATGGACTTCTGACCATTGGTATCGCCGCGGTGGTTCTCCTGGTCGTTCAGGGCAAAGTGCTTGATGGTGGCATAGAGGCCCTTGCTGGCTGCACCGCGCACCTCGAGGGAGCCAATCACGCCGGAGAGGAAGCCGTCCTCGGAGAAGTACTCGCCGTTGCGGCCGGTGAACGGCGTGCGGTGGATGTTCATCGAAGGGGCGTACCAGCCGGAGGCGCCGCCGAGGATAGCCTCGTTGCCGATCATCTCGCCGTACTTGGAGTAGATCTCCTGGTTGTAGGTCATGGTGACGGTGACCGGCGTGCAGTACATCATGCGGCCCGCGCCGCCGTAGATCAGGCCTGCCGCAGTGTCCGCGTCCACGTTGAACGGCTTCTGGATGCTCGAGAGGCCGGCCGTGCCGTAGCCGCCGACGCCGACGCTCACAAAGTAGTCCTCGGGCGTGAGCTCGTCGAGAAGGTCATTCCACTTGGGGTCGTCATAGTCCAGGCCGCGCATGTCAATGAGCTCGAGGTCGTTCTTGGCCCCGTAGACGGGCTGGTCCGTGATGCTCGCGCGGTCGGTGGGGTTGCCGGACTCCGTGGAGTCGAGCTTGGCGAGAAGCGCCGCGCTCGCCGTCTTGGTGTAGAGAAGGGCGGCAGGGTTGCCGTCGGCGTCCACGCCGTTGATCTCGTTGCCCCAGGTGGAGACCTGGCCGGCCATGGGGGCGCCGTCGTGCTTGGGGAAGGTGCCCTCCCAGTCGGCACGGGTGAGGTAGGTGGCGTCGCCAGCGGCGTCGTCAAACTGGTTGGTGACGGCGGCACCGGTCTTGGAGTCAGTGGCATACGTGGTCACGTCGACATCGGCGTTGTCCGGAACATAGGTGTTGACCAGCGCAGCATTGCCGCCGGTCTCGGTGCCGGCTGCGACGCCCCTGGCAGTCAGCACGTTGTTCTCGGCCGCATGGGCATTTGCGCCCGCCGTCACGTAGTAGGTGCCCGCGTCCAGGATGTAGGTCTTGGCGCCATTGGCGTCATAGGCCTTGAGCTGCTCGCGGTCAAACTCAATGGAGAGCGTCTGGCTCTCGCCGGGCTCCAGGAGCTTGGTCTTGCCAAAGCCCACGAGCTCCACGGCCGCCTTCTCCACGCCGTTTGCGCGGTCGTAGTCGGTGTAGGGGCTCTGGGCGTAGAGCTCAACCACGTCCTTGCCGGCGCGGTCGCCGGTGTTGGTGACCGTCACAGTGGCGGTGCACTTGTCGCCGTTCCACGAGGTGGAGAAGTTCGTCCAGTCAAAGGTGGTGTAGGAGAGGCCAAAGCCAAACGGGTGCGTGACCTCGGCATCGTAGTCAAAGTTGCCGGCGTTGCCCTGGCCGAGGACGGCATCCTCATAGCGGGTCTCGTAGTACTTGTAGCCGACGTAGATGCCCTCCTCATAGGTGGCGTAGTTGTAGCCGGTGAGGTTGCCGGACTCGTCGACGTACTCGTAGTCACCGTAGTTCTGCGCGGCGGGAGACCCCAGCGGGTTGCCAGAGAAGGTGTCCGCCGTGCGGCCGGACGGGTTGATGTCACCCGCCATGATGCCCGCGAGCGAGTCCGTGCCGTAGGTGCCCAGGGAGGACACAAAGAGCACGGACTTAATGTTGGGCATGTCGCGCAGGAAGTCCAGGTCAAGCGCGGAGGCCGTGTTGACGATCAGGACCGTGTTGTCAAAGTTGTCGTTGAGGTACTGCAGGATCTCAAGCTCGGTGGAGTCCGGCTCAAGGTAGGTCTTGGCGCGGTCCTCCGCGCTCTCGGCGTGGTTGTACATGGAGCGCGGCATGTCGCGGCCCTCGCCGGCCACGCGGCGCAGCACGAAGACGGGCGTGGTGCCCTGGGCGCTGTCCA
>CAJMPT010000033.1 GCA_905215465.1 uncultured bacterium
CATGGTAAAGGCGTTGGTGATGGCACAGATGTACTTGTTGGAGCTCATAAAGTCGGCGACGGGACCGAGGACTCTCTCCATGCAGTCCGTAAACTTGTCAAGCATGAGGTATGCCTCCTTTGTGCGAGAGGTACGATTGTCCTTGTATTGAGTTGTCTGATTAAGGGGTTTCGCTCCGCGATACTGTCGGAGCGCTGCGGCTACCTGCCGTTGACCAGGCTCTCTGCCTGCCTGAGAACCGCCGCGCCGTCACAACGCCCATATGCGGTCGGCTCAATGACGGCAACGGGGGCTTTGTCGCCGACGATGGCGGTAACGCGACGAAGAATGTGACGAACCTGGGGTCCAAGCAGCAAGACGTCGAAATTGCCCACCTCATCCTCTATCTGACCCTGCTCGACGGCCCAGATGTGGTAGTCCTTGCCCTGCTTTTTTGCGCTTTCCTGCATGGCCGCGACAACGAGCGAGGTGCTCATTCCAGCGCAGCATGCGAGCATGATGTTCATGCCTCTTCTCCTTCTCTTCTTTGTCCAACGAATGTCAATCGGAGCATCGGCCGTATGCCCCGTTTGGTGAAACCTTGAATCTAGTCGGCGCTCGCGGCGAGCCTCCGATACAACTCGACCATACGTGCGGCAAGGTCGCTGGTCACGATGGCCATGGTGAGATGGTCCTCCGCGTGCACGAGGATGAGGCTCAGATCGACGGACGAGCCTTTCGCCTCGGAGCTAATCATGTCCATCTGCGCGTCATGAGCTGCGTGCATGCTCCGAGAGGCCTCGGCGAGCAGCTTTTCGGCCTCCTCGAAGTTTGACTCGGCTGCCTCGTCAATCGCCATAAGCGCGCATGACTTCGCAGTTCCGGCGTTGGTGATGATGCCCATCGCAGTCTCGTATTGCTTCTCGTCAATCATGGCTGGTCTCCAATCTCCATCTTCTCCGCTTCAATCAAAATCTGAATTAGCGTCTTGTACTCAGGCGTCTCCAAGAGCCGTCCTATGAGCTCGCTGCTGCGAAGAGTCCTGGCCAGGGTCCCATAGAACGCCTGACGTCTCTCGTCTCCCCCGGGTGATATGCAGGTCAGAAAGAGCGCCCTGACCGGATGCCCGCCCCAGTCGACCTCTCGCCTCAGCGTGGCCACGGCCACAAACGTCGTCGTGGCTATTGGCCTAGTGGGGTGAGGCATGGCCACGGCGTTGCCAAAGGACGTCTGGGCAAGTCCTTCTCGCTCCCCCACCAGCAGGCGCAGGTCCCCTTGAAGGGCGCGACGAGAGGAGACCTCGGCGCAGAGTCGGTCAAGGGCCTCGTCTTTAGTCCAAACGTCCAGATCGGCGAAGAACAGGTCCTCGGGGAAGAACGATGCGATCCACCCAGCGGGAGCCCGTGTCCACTGGAGCAGGCGCCTTACGTCTCTGGCCTCGGTGTCGTCCAGGAAGAAGCCCACCTCGCGAACGGGCACCGGCAGCTCGACGCCGAGAGGCACAGTGGTAAAGACGTAGTCAATCCGTCTGAAGTCGATGTCTGACACCTGCGCCGCATCGCATGCCGTCACCGTATCGATCCATCGACCAAACTCCTGGCGATAGCGATACTCGAGCAACTTGGCGGAACCCTGTCCGCTTGCGCATACCACCAGAATGTTCTTCTTCACGGGCGCGCTGCGCTGCCTTTCCATCGCAAGAATCAAGGGCAAGGCCAGGTAGCCAATCTCGTGCTCCGAGGGAGCAACCCCGTAGTGGCAGGCAAGGACAACGGCCATCTCGGATGCCATGGAATAGGCCAGCGGAAATCGTTCCCTGGTCTCCGCAAGCAGCGGATTCTCGATACGCATGCAACAGGTCAGCCTGATGGAAAGCGGCTCGACGTGACGAGCCAGGTTCATCCTAAGTTCCAGGTCATCCGCAAAGTCAAACCCAAATACCGACTTCACGGCAGCAAGCATCTCATCGACCACGGCCCAGGTCTCGTCAGAGATGACGAGACCCCCGCCATCGGGCCGCTGGTCCTGGTCGAGAACCCTGCGTCCCGCCAGGTGAAGCGCAATGTAGCCTACCTCTTCCCTCGGCAGGTCCACGTCAAACTCGCGGGAGACCTCCGCCGCCAGGTCCCGGGCAACAGAGAAGGCCTCGCCCGCCTCAATCGCCACAAGCCTGTCCTCGGGCATGGGAACGTAGCAGCCATGGCTAATCCGTCCCAAGGCAACCGCAATGTGGACCACGAGGTTCTGATATGCAGCCGAGTTAACGTGAAAGCCGTCTCGCTCAACCACTCGGTCGATGCAGGCGGAAACGCGAGAGAGTCTCGAGCGAGTCTTGGCACCACCAGAGAGCCCGTCGACGACAAGCCCTGCCATGCACAGCCGACGCGCCTCCTCGGGGCCACACACCCTGATGCCATATCTGGGCTTTCGCTCAATGGAAAGGCCGTAATGCGAGAGGTGTTTCTCGACGTCCTTGATGTCTCGCGAGAGGGAGGTCTTCGACACGTAGACGAGCTTGCTCAGATCGTCGAGCGTTATCCATTCGATGCGGTGGAGAAGGTCGTCCAGCAAATAGGCAACCCGTTCCTCACGCGTCTGCAGCCCTGCCCGAGGAGCGGCCTCGTCGGCAAGCCACGTCTTGAGGGCATCGTCATCGGTTACCAGGAGCTCATAGGTGCCGCCCCGACGCTTCTCGATGGACGCGATGCCGACAAGGGCCGCATTTGCCTCTCTCACATAGGAGCGGACGCTTCTTTCGCCAACGGCAAAGAGGTCCGACAGGTCGGAGGCGTCAACGCTGGCATGAGAGCGCAAGTACTCGACGAGCTTATGCGACCTGTCCATCTTCGCCTCCTCCCGATCCGATGCTTACGGGTAAGACGATAGGTCAAGGCAGGCAAGGTCTCCATCGCCCGAAGGTTCCAACAAGTCGGAAGGTTGTTTGAACGAGTTTTCAGCCGTGGCCGCGCTCGCAAAGGCGGCAGGCGCAGGCCGTCCCTAGAGCACCTGCTCCATGCCAACCTTGTACGGCGTCATGCCCATGGCCTCGTAGAAGGCCTTGGCGCCAGGGTTGCAGCTCCAGACGTTGAGCGTCACGTCGTGGCAGCCAAGGCCGCGCGCGTAGTCAATGACGTGCTGGTAGAGGGCCGTACCCACGTGCCGGCCGCGGCTCTTCTCGCTGACGCAGATGTCGTCGATGTAGAGGGTCTTGACGTCCTGCCAGTTGTTCTCTGCCGTGTGGTCCTCAAGAACGCAGAACGCGTGTCCCAGGACCTCGGCGCCCTCGGCGGCCACAAAGACCGGGGTCTCGTCGTTGGCAAAGATGCCCAGCAGCTCATCGTCGGTGTACTTGCGCGTACCCGTGCGGAAGAGGTCCGGACGACCCGCCGCATGCACCTCCAGCACCTGGCTCAGCAGCTCATGGACGCCGGCAACGTCCTGGGCGCCCGCTCGCCTGATCTCAACTGACACGGCACTCCCTTCGCCTGGTTTGACATGCGTATGGTACGCCCCGGCGACTTAGCGGGCGCCAAACGGGTAGATTGTTTTAATCCGCGCAGGCCCACGCCCGCGCAAGGCCAACGGCGGGGAGGACCCATGCAGGAGAAGACAAGGCGCGCGGCGGGAGCCCTCGGGAAGGCCGTCCTCTACGGCGGCGCGGCAGCGCTGGGCCTAGCCATCCTCACCTTCCTCTTTGCCTTTCTGACCGGCGGCTTTGACGCTCGCCTGGGCCTGGACTGGGCCCGCCGCGTCCTCTACGTCATCGGCGGCGTCTGCGTGGTGGTGAGCGGAGCCGGCCTCTTCTTTGCCGGCGACGCCCCGCGTGACCAGCGCATTGGCTTCAAGAAGGACGAGACCCTCTCCGCCTTTGAGCGCGCGCCGGGAATCAGCTGGCCCTGGGCGCTGCTGACCGGCAGCGCGGCTCTCTTCCTTCTTGGCGTCATTCTCGACCTCGTCCTGGTGGCCCTGGCGTAGGGCCGACAGACGATTTGGGTTCGCCAGTCAGGCATCGCCAGGTGGACCGCATCACATAATCGCAGTTCAGACGCTTGGGTTGTTTTCTCGCCCCTCAAAAACGCTGCACCGTCGAACCCAATTCGGATTCCGAATTGGGTTCAACCGCAACGCCTCATGGCGTCAGGCAAAAGGTGGTCAACTCGTCTACCTGCCCTTTTGCCGAAAGGCCACCCACATACCCCCTCACTCGCGAACCCAAAACGTTCAGGGCCGCCGCCACGCGCGGGCGACGCCTGCTAGACTGTTGCTTTCCAGACGCTCGGCACGACCAGGGGGCAACCATGCGCACAGGCTTTGACAACGACAAGTACATCGAGCTGCAGGCGGAGCATATCCGCGAGCGCGTCGGGCAGTTTGGCGGCAAGCTCTACCTGGAGTTTGGCGGCAAGCTCTTTGACGACTACCACGCCTCCCGCGTCCTTCCCGGCTTTGAGCCCGACTCCAAGTTCCGCATGCTCAAGAGCATCGCGGACGACGTCGAGGTCATCATCGCCATCAACGCCAACCACATCGAGAAGAACAAGTCCCGCGGAGACCTCGGCATCACCTACGACGAGGACGTCCTGCGCCTGGTGGACCTCTTCCGCGGCAACGGCATGGCCGTGGCGGCCGTGGTCATCACCCAGTACGCCGGCCAGCCCGCGGCCGACGCCTTCCGCCACCGCCTGGCGAGCCTGGGCATCCAGTGCCGCCTGCACTACCCCATCGAGGGCTACCCCCACGACGTGGACCTCATCGTCTCCGACGAGGGCTACGGCAAGAACGAGTACGTGGAGACCACCCGTCCGCTCGTGATGGTTACGGCCCCCGGCCCCGGCTCCGGCAAGCTTGCCACCTGCCTCTCGCAGATCTACCACGAGCACAAGCGCGGCGTGGAGGCCGGCTACGCCAAGTTCGAGACCTTCCCCGTCTGGAACCTGCCACTCACCCACCCCGTGAACGTCGCCTACGAGGCCGCCACGGCAGACCTCGACGACGCCAACATCATCGACCCCTTCCACCTGGACGCCTACGGCAAGACCACCGTCAACTACAACCGCGACGTCGAGGCCTTCCCCGTGGTGCGCGCCCTCATGGAGAAGATCTTGGGCCAGAGCCCCTACCAGAGCCCCACCGACATGGGCGTCAACATGGTGGGCTTCGCCATCACCGACGACGATGCCTGCCGTGAGGCCTCCAAGATGGAGATCGTGCGCCGCTACTTCCAGGCCTGCGTGGCAGTCAAGCGCACCGGCATGGGCTCCGAGCAGGTCCAGCGCCTGGAGATCATCATGAAGAAGGCCGGCGTGGACAAGAACTTCTCTCCGGCAAGGAGCGCCGCGCTCACGCGCGAGCAGGTCACCGGAGCGCCCGTGGGCGCCATGGTCATGCCCGACGGCTCCGTGGTCACCGGCAAGACGAGCGCTCGCCTGGGCGCCGCCAGCTCCCTGCTCATGAACGCCCTCAAGCACGTCACCGGCGTGGACATGGAGCTCGAGGTCATCAGCGACTCCGCCATCGAGCCCATCAGCCGCCTGAAGACGCACTTCCTGGGCAGCAAGAACCCGCGCCTGCACCCGGACGAGACCCTCATGGCGCTCTCCATCACCTCCGCCACCAGCGAGGTGGCCGCCCGCGTGCTGGCAGGCCTGGAGCAGCTGCGCGGCTGCGACGCGTTCTTCTCGGTCATCATCTCCGCCGATGACGAGCAGGTCCTTCGCCGCCTGGGCATCAACGTCTGCTGCGAGCCCAAGTTCGAGCGCAGCACGCTCTTCCACGCGTAGAACATCGCAAACGCAACCAACCACGCCAAAGGGACGGTCCCAGAGTTGACAAAGGGACTGTCCCTTTGTCAACTTCATAGGCAGTCGAGAAACGCGCGGGCGGCCGAGCTCAGGAGGCCGGGGCGGTAGACGGCCGCAAGCTCGCGGTGCACGGCGGGCTCGAGCGGGCGCTTCTCGATGGCGTAGGGGCAGCGCGTGAGGATGAGCCCCGGCAGGATGGAGAGGCCCAGGCCGCTCTCGACCATGCTCATGATGGCGTAGTCGTCCCACGTGGAGAAGCGCGCCTGCGGGGAAAGGCCCGCGCGCTCGAAGAGGGGGCTTATCTCGTTGTCTCTGCCCCGCTCGAGCAGGATGAAGGGCTCCTCGCAGAGGTCGGCCAGGGCGATGCTCCCGCGCGCGGCGAGCCTGTGGCCCCGCGGCACCACGGCCATGAGCTCGTCCTCCAGCACCACCTCGCGCGCGAGGCCCTCCCGCGGCTCCTGCGGCGGGTACGGCAGAAAGCCAAAGTCCACCAGGCCCTCTGCCACCCAGGACTCAATCTCGGAGTAGTCGCCCATTCTGAGCTCGTACTCAATGCCGGGGTGCCTGACCTGGAAGCGCCCAATGGCGTCCGGCAGCACGTGGGTGGCCACGCTCGAGAAGGTCCCGATGACGAGCGAGCCCGCCTCCATGCCCACGACCTCGCGCACGCGCTCGGCCAGGCGCCGCTCGTCCTCGCAGAGCGCCTCGACGAAGGGCATGATGAGCTTGGCGTCCGCCGTGAGCCGCACGCCGCGGCGCCCTCGCTCGAGCAGCGTGACGCCCCACTCGCGCTCCAGGTCAGCGATCATGCGGCTGACGCCGGACTGGCTGTAGTCAAGCTCGCGCGCCGCCCCCGAGATGCTCCCGCAGCGCACCGTCTCAACGAGCGCGCGCAGCTTCTGGATGCCCGTCTCCATCGCTTGGGTCCTCCGGTTTCTGCCATGCGTTTTTCTCATGCCTAGTATGCCAAACATTCGCTTTTCTCGCAGAAGGCGGCATGCCATAGTGGAGCGGCAACGTATGGCACTACCTGTGAGAAAGCAGCATTCAGAGCATGTCAAAGGCAACCCAGAAGTACCTGGCCTCCCTCATCCTCTTTGGGTCCAACGGCATCGTTGCCTCCATGATCGACCTGCCGAGCCTCTTCATCGTACTTGCCCGCGTGAGCCTGGGCGCCACCCTGCTGGTGGCCCTGGTCGTGCTCTCGCGCTCCGCACGCACCAACCTGCAGGCACCCAAGCACCCCAGGCAGGCTCTCTACCTGGCAATCTCTGGCGCGGCCCTGGGCGTGGCGTGGCTCTTCCTCTTTGAGGCCTACCGCTACGTGGGCGTGGGCGTGGCGTCCCTGCTCTTCTACTGCGGCCCCGTCATCGTGATGGCGCTCTCCCCCATGCTCTTCAAGACGCGCCTCACCGCACAGAAGGTCCTGGGCTTTGCGGCCGTGACCGTAGGTGCCTTCCTCGTGGTGGGCCAGGGCCTGGGCGAGGGCGTGAGCCCCTGGGGCCTCTTCCTGGGCGCCATGAGCGCGGTCATGTACGCCGTCATGGTCATCTTCAGCAAGAAGGTCACCAGAATCGGCGGTGTGGAGTGCTCCGCCATCCAGCTTTGCGGAAGCCTTGCCGCCGTTGCCGTCTACCTGGGCTTCTCTGCAGCCACAGGCTCCATCGAGCTACCGAGCGCCGCAATGCTCGCCCACCTCAACGTGCCCGCGGCCCTCTGCATCGGCCTGGTCAACACGGGCCTTGGCTGCTACATGTACTTCTCGTCCATGGGAGAGCTGCCTGTGACGCGCGTGGCCGTCTGCGGGTACCTCGAGCCGCTCTCTGCCGTGGTGCTCTCCGCCCTGCTGCTGGGCGAGGCCATGACCCCGGCAAACGTGCTGGGCGCGGCCCTCATCCTCGGCGGCGCCATCTACTCAGAGCTTGGCGAGAAGCTCCGCCTGCGCGCCGCCGGCAACCGCATGGCCACCGCGTAGGCAACGCCCGGCTCTCTCAAAACCGACAATCATTGCCGCCATTGTGCCCGGATGCCACATCCGGGCACTTCTCGTCTTGCGCCACGCCGCTTCTGGCATATCCTTTTGAACCGGAAATCACGCAACCAGGAAGCACCGGGGAGAAACGCATGGCCTACCAGCTCATTGCCTTTGACATGGACGGAACGCTGCTCGATTCCAAGAAGGACGTGCTGCCCTCCTCCGTTGCGGCCATTGACGAGGCGCTCGCCGCCGGCAAGGACGTGGCCATCGCCTCCGGGCGCTGCCCCAAGATGGTCCTCATGTACCGCAACGTCATCCCCCACGTGCGCTACGCCATCTGCAGCGCGGGAGCAGCCATCGTGGACCTCTTCGAGGCCAAGACCCTGGAGACCACCGAGGTCCCCGCAACGGCCCTCCAGAAGGTCATGGCGGCCAGCCGCGGCATGGACAAGTTCATCGAGACCACCTGCGACGGGGAGTTCGTTGTCCCCGGCCCGGAGATGGAGCACTGCGAGCGCTACAGCCTGGGCGTCTACAAGTCCCTCTACCGCGAGCAGGGCACGGTGCTGGACAGCGTCGACGCCGCCGAGGCCTTCACGCTCGACCCGGCGCACCGCATCCAGAAGCTGAACCTTCACTACACCTGCGACGAGGACCGCGACGCGGCCGTTGCCTCCCTTGCCGGCGAGGACGTCAACGTTGTGTACTGCGAGAAGCACAGCATCGAGGTCACCCACGCCAGCGTGACCAAGGGGACGGGACTGCTGGCCCTGGCGGCCCAGCTGGGCATTTCTTACGAGCAGACCATCGCCGTCGGCGACGCCGACAACGACCTCCCCATGCTGCGCGCGGCCGGCCTAGCCGTGGCCATGGGCAACGCCAACGAGAACGCCCGTGCCGCGTCCGACGTCACAGTGGCCGACAACGACCACGACGGCTGTGCCGAGGCCATCCACCGCTTCCTGCTGGGGTAAGGAGCCCTCCCTTCTTTATCCACTTGTCAGCGTGCCGAGCTCGGTCACGCCATCTTCCGCGTACACCGTAAGCACGGGGCTCTTCTCGACATCGTCTACGTGCACATAGCCATGGGCACCGTTTGACGCCGTCGTTGCCTCAAGATCGAGCTTGCCGCCAAGGTACAGGTCCGCAAGCTCCTTGCTGCCAAACCTTTGCCCGGCCTCGTTGACGCCAAACAGGATGTGCCCCTCGGAGTCACGTGCCGCAAAGGGGGTCGCATCCGGGCTCGGCTTCTCGGTTCCAAGGTCATTGACCTGCCATTCGAACAGCGAGAACGTTCCGAGCTCCGTTCGACCGTCCATGTCATACAGGGGCGAGCCTGGCTCCGCGTTCTGGGGTGCAAAGCCCTTCTCGCCGCTCTCCCCCTCGGCCGCATATAGGTCTGCTATGCCGCCCAGATACGCCGTCACCCAATCGCGACGTCCAAATCGCTGGCCGTTTTCGTTCACTCCGAAGAGAATCGTTCCATCCTCGGCCTTGGCGGTAAAGGGTGTGGCATCAGTCCCCCGAGCTGCAGCCAAAGAACCGATGGGTCCGTTTGAAGCAGATGGCGCTATCGCCTGCAGCAGAGCAATCGCCCCTACAAGAACAATGGCTACTACGGCGAGAATCGTCCAGAGTCGCTTCCCAGAGCTCCCCGTCGCAGGCTCCGTCTCCCGCCCGCCGCGGCCCTTCAGGAGCTCGACCAGCTCTTCTCTGGAGTGGATGCCCAGAAGCTTGTAGCCATACGCTCTAGCAGAGTTGACCGTTCCCGCAGCAATCCCAAGCTCTGAGGCTATCTCGGCAGTTGTCCTGCCCGCGGCAATGAGCGAGCACACGCTGGCTTGGGTCTCGTTGAGGCCCCTCTCCCTCAGCTTCTCGTTCACATCCACATTGACCTCGGCCACTGGCCAGGCCCGGTGCAGCGAGACCAGCTCTCGACCGGAGCCTACCCCCAGCTTCTCATACGCACGCTTCCTATAGCTTCCGACAGACGAGGGACTGACCCCCATAATGTCCGCAGCCTCCTGAGCGGTCATTCCCTGGAGCAGGGAGCGAGCGGCGTCCTTCTCGCGATCGGTCAGCGATGCCTCGTCAAATGCGCGCTCGACCGCCTCGGATTCTCGCTGAAACGAATGGTTACCCACTTGATACCTCCCCTCAGGGTCGGCACGTTTCCTGAAGTGTATCCAGCCGCCGTCCTCCGGTATGTAGCAAGAGCTTATGAACCATGCCGCAGGTCAAAAATAGCTGCCCTTCGGCCATCCCCAAGCCACCAAGCCAAGGCGGCCCCGGGACGCATCTCGTCGCGTCCCGGGGCCGTCTTGCTTCTCCGCTCCCGCCCTAGAGCGTCGTTCGGTCGTGGTTGACCTCGCGGTAGAAGAGCTCGCGAATCTTGTGGGGGTCGCGCGTCTGGCCGAGGACCCACATGGTCTTGGCAACCAGTGCCTCGGTGGTCATGTCGTCTCCCTTGAGGATGCCGGGGTTGTCCGCATAGGCGCGGCCGACCTCGTAGACGCCCAGGTCAAGACCCTCCTCCGGCACCTGCGTGGTCACCACCAGCGTGCGGCCGGAGCCCACCCAGTCAAGGATGGCGTCCTCGTAGGAGCCATCCCCGTAGGAGGGGATGCCGCCGATGCCGAAGGTCTCAAGAATGATGGCGTCGTAGTCGCGCTTGAGCAGGCCGAAGATGCTGGGCTGCAGCTCGGGCGTGAGCTTCAGCACAATGACGCGCTCGTCGACGCCGTCGTAGACGCGCGGGGCCGCCCCGGTGCGCTCAGGCGCCACGACACCCGCCGCCTCGCCCGCGCGCACGATGCGGTTGTTGCGGATGTATGCCAGTGAGGGGTAGTTCATGCTGCTGAACGCGTTGAAGCTCATGGTGCGTTGCTTGTGGGCGCGCGTGCCGGCGATGACCTTGCCCGAGAAGACCACGTTGACGTCACGGCTGGCGCCGTCGGCGGCGTACAGCACGGACTGGTAGAGGTTGAGCTTGGCGTCAGTGAAGGGGCTCGCCATGGGCTGCTGGGAGCCTGTGAGCACGATGGGCTTCTCGCTGTCCTGGATGAGGTAGGAGAGGGCCGCCGCGGTGTAGGCCATGGTGTCGGTGCCATGCAGCACCACAAAGCCGTCGTAGCAGTCGTAGGCCTCCACGATGACGTCGCGGATCTTGAGCCAGTCGCGCGGGCGCATGTTGGTGCTGTCGATGTTCATGGGCTGAACAAAGTCCAGCTCGGCGATGGTGTCAAGCAGGGGAACCTTGTCCGCGAGCTCGCGGCCGGACGCCGTGGGGGTGAGTCCGCCGCCGTCCCCGTCCGAGGTGGAGGCAATGGTTCCGCCGGTGGCGATGATGAGGACGCGCTTCACGTGGGCTCCCGTCTCTTGCGGTTTTCTCGCCCCCACATTCTACGTCGCCAGGCGCTACGGCTCGATGGTCGCAAGCCACCTGGTCGCGGGGCCACAGGCGTAGGCGCGGATGGCCAGGAACTCGGCCGCCAGCAGCACGAGCGCCCCCAGGATGGGGAGGGCCCCCGCGTCGAGCCCCAGCACAAGGGGCACGATGACGCAGGCAAGTGGCAGGGCCATAACCAACAGCGAGAGCACGAGGCTCAGCAGCAGAAGGACAAGCGCCTCGCCGGAGCTGGAGAGCTCGGACTCACTCGCCCAGCCCAGGTTGGGCCTGCGCGCGCCGATGATAAGGGCAAGCAGGTCACAGGTCGCCGTGGCCAGAACGAAGAAGGCCAGCATGACAAGGAGCGTGACCGGCGGCAGGCCCAGGACCAGAAACGCCACCAAAAGCAGCACCACCACGGGACCGCGCCCCACCAGCGTCAGGGCGGCAAACTTTGCCATGAGATAGGAGCCAAAGTCGCACGGCATGGTCCTGAAGAGGAAGAAGTCGCGCCCATCCATGCTCACGGAGCGCATGAACGTGAACGAGAGCAGGCAGCAGAAGAAGGCGAGAAGCGCCGTCACAAACAGCAGCACAAAGCCAGAGGTGCCGTCGAGCGTCATCGTGGCCGCAAGGGCGCGGATCTCGTCGAAGGAGGCGCCCTCCGAGGAGCCCACGGCGCCGGTCATGCCCGAGAACGCCATGATGGCCGGGAGCAGCCACATGGTGAGCACGAACTGGTTGAAGAAGGCAGGCACCCTCACCAGCTGGGCCACGCCGACGGAGAAGAAGGCCTTGAACTGGCTCCTGGAGCCCACCGCCTGGGCGAGTTCCGCCGCCTCGTACCTGCCGTGACTTGAGGTTGCCGACCCGCCCGCCATGCCGCGGACGGCGTCAAAGTACCAGCGGCCGGACAGCACGCTCAGCAGCGCCACGTAGCAGGCGGTGAGGGCTGCCATGCCCAGCACCCCCAGCAGGGACGCGGAGCCGGCACCAAAGGTCAGGCCGCCCAGGGCAAGGGGCGGGCACAGAAGGCAGAACGCCACGCGGGCAACCGGCGCAGAGGCAATGCCCCCGACCATGCTCGCCGCCGCGGCGGCGTCGATGCCGTCCGCGCCGTCATAGGCGCCCATCGTTGTCACAAGGACGATGGCCAGCGCAAACACGGTGCTCACCAGGCCAAAGACGCGGGCAAAGCGGTCCTTGTCGGCCACGAGCCTGGAGAAGCGCACGATGGGCAGGGCAACCAGCACCAGGGCCATGTTGACGGCAACGCAGCAGAGGAGAAACGCCAGCACCACGACGAACCAGGTCAGAGGCCCTTCTCCCCTGCCGGCGAGGACGCCCAGCGAGAGCGGCAGCACCGCCAGGTCGACGGCCATCATGCCGGCCATGTAGTTTGCGAGCTTGGCCCACACGATGGTGGTCCCGCCCACGGGAAGTGCCAGGTAGAAGGCAATGTCCCCGCTGAAGAAGAGCGAGCTCACGGCCGTGTAGAACCCCATGGTGAGAGAGATCGCCACCAGGGTCACCACGCTCAGCTCGAAGGCCGTCAGCACGGAGGCACCCATCTGGCCCAGCTTGAGGCCGCCGGCAAGCAGCATGGCCGCAATCATGCCAAACGAGAACACCAGGCTCACAATGCGAGAGGTGCCGCCCGTGCCGCCAGACTTGCCCATGCCATTGTCGGCGCGCTCCTCTCCCTTGCGGATGGCCCCAAAGAGGGCGCGGAACTGGGCCCAGTCAAACCCGGCCACGCTACATCTCCTCCGCGGGCGCGTCGGCGTCCCCTGCGACCGAGCCGACGCCGGCCAGGGGCGAGTTGTCACCCGTGAGCTCCAGGAACATCTCCTCCAGGGAGCCGTTGTTGCGGAAGTGCTCGCGCATCTGGTCGACGGTGCCAACAAACAACAGCTCGCCGTGGGCGATGATGCCCACGCGGTCCACGACCTTCTCGGCCACGTCAAGCACGTGCGTGGAGAAGAGCACGGTCTTGCCTGCGTTGGCGTGCTCGCGCATGGACTGCTTGAGGAGCCAGGCCGCCTTGGGGTCAAGGCCGGTCATGGGCTCGTCGAGCACCCAGACGTCGGGGTTGGGCAGAAGCGCGCCCATGACCATCATCTTCTGGCGCATGCCGTGGGAGTAGGAGCTGATCTTGTCGTCGAGCCTCTCCGCCATGCCGTAGTCCTCGGCAAGCCTTGAGATCCTGGGGGCGCGCACGTCCTCGGGGACGCCGTAGACATCCGCAACGAAGCGCAGGTACTCGCGGCCGCGCAGGCGCAGCAGGTGGTCCGGCGAGTCACCGACGAAGCACAGGCTCCGCTTGGCCTCTATGGGGTTGGCTGTGACGTCAATGCCGTTGACCGTGACCGTGCCCTTGGTGGGCGCGAGCACGCCGGCGAGCATGTTGAGCGTGGTGGACTTGCCCGCTCCGTTGGGGCCCAGAAGGCCAAAGATCTCTCCGTCACGGATCTCAAGCGAGAGGTCTTTCACCGAGAAGGTCTTTCCGCCATCGTAGGACTTGGACACGTGATCGATTTGAATCACGATGGCTCCTAACCGCGCTTAGCTGTATAAACCGTTTAAATCTACACCACTGGCGGCAGGGAGGCGTTGTGCCGCGCCACCAAAGCGCGGCCGGGGGTGCCCTTTCGCAAGTGAGAAAGGGCACCCCCGGCCAAAAAAGACGGTTCTATTGGCCGGTTCCCTACGCCTCGGCGGGCCCCATGGCCTTCTCCACGTAGTCGCGGATGACGTCGCAGGAGTGGCGCATGGCGCGGCGCTCGTCGTAGGAGAGGTCGATCTCAAGCACGGTCTCCACGCCCGCGTCGGAGAGCACGCAGGGCACGCCGGCGGAGATGCCGGACTCGCCGTACTCGCCGTCCAGGTGGACGGAGAGCGGCACCACCACGTGGTCGTTGTGCAGCACGGACTGGACGATGCCTGCCACCACGGAGGCAATGCCAAACTCGGTGCAGCCCTTGCCGCTCACGATGGCGCTGCCGCTCTCGCGCACCTTGGTCATGACATCGTTGAAGTCTATGTCGTGCACGCTGGAGTGCTGCAGCGACAGGTACTCGCGCAGCGGGATGCCCTGGACCGAGATGTGCGAGGTGGGAATGAACGAGGAGTCTCCGTGCTCGCCCATGCAGATGGCCTGGATCTGCTTGCTGTTGACGTTGATGATGCCGGAGAGCGTGCGGCGCAGGCGCGCGGAGTCAAGCGAGGTGCCGGTGCCAAAGACGTGGCCGCGGGGCAGCCCCAGGTTGCGGTAGAGGTACTCCACCACGATGTCCGCCGGGTTGGAGACGCTGATCAGGATGCCGTGGAAGCCGGACTCCCTGAGCGGCCCGATGACGCCGTCGAGCACCTTGATGGTGCCGTCGAGCATCTGCAGGCGGGTCTCGCCGGGGCGGCGGCTGCGGCCCGCGGTGAGGATCACAAAGTGCGCGTCGGCGCAGTCCGAGTAGTCTCCCACGCGGATCTTGAAGGAGTCTCCCAGGCCGGAGGCCAGATCCTCCAGGTCAAGCGCCTGCGCGCGGGCAGCCTCCTCGTTGACGTCCAAGAAGACGATCTCGTTCACCAGGTGCTGGAACATGAGGCACAGGGCGCTGTGCGAGCCCACGCGCCCCGCGCCGATGATGACTGCCTTGCGGGTCCTGATCTTCTTCTCGGTCATGCCAAACCTCCGGTCGTCCCATAGCCGGCGGACCACCCGCCAGCACTGCGTCCCAGGCGAGAAAAACGGGCGCGCCCGCTGTGGGCACGCCCGTCCAATGGTAGGAACTTCTCGCCAGGCGCAAGGCCTTGCGGGCGGAGGTTTTCGCTAGTCGCGCGTAAGCTTTCGGTGAAGGCGGTGGGGCTTGGAGGCCTCGGCGCCCAGACGGCGCTCGCGGTCGGCCTGGTAGGACTCGAAGTTGCCCTCAAACCAGTGCCAGCGGCCGGGGTTCTGGTCGTCGCCCTCCCAGGCCAGGATGTGGGTGGCAACGCGGTCCAGGAACCAGCGGTCGTGGGAGATGACCACGGAGCAGCCGGGGAAGTTCTCCAGGGCCTCCTCCAAAGACTCCAGGGTCTCCACGTCCAGGTCGTTGGTGGGCTCGTCGAGCAGCAGCAGGTTTCCGCCCTGCTTGAGCGTGAGGGCCAGGTTCAGGCGGTTGCGCTCGCCACCGGAGAGTACACCGGCGCGCTTCTGCTGGTCCTTGCCCTTGAAGCCGAAGGCGGCCACGTAGGCGCGGCTCGGAATCTCCTGGTCGCCCACCTGGATGAAGTCGTTGCCGTCAGAGACGACCTCCCAGAGGGTCTTGTCCGGGTCGATGCCGGCACGCATCTGGTCCACATAGGAGATCTTGACGGACTCGCCCACCTCGAGGTTGCCAGAGGTGGCCTCCTCCAGGCCCACGATGGTCTTGAACAGCGTGGACTTGCCCACGCCATTGGGGCCGATGACGCCCACGATGCCGTTGCGCGGCAGGTCGAAGGAGAGGTCGTCAATGAGCACGCGGTCTCCGAAGCTCTTGGAGAGGTGCTCGGCCACCAGGACCTTGGCGCCCAGGCGCGGGCCCACGGGAATCTGGATGTCGGTGAAGTCAACCTTCTTGGAGGCGCGGGCCTCGGCCTCCATCTTCTCGTAGGCGGCCAGGCGGGCCTTGCTCTTGGCCTGGCGGGCCTTGGGGCTGGAGCGCACCCACTCGAGCTCGGACTTCATCTTCTTGGCGCGGCGGGCGTCCTGCTGGCCCTGGGCCTCAAGGCGGGCGGCCTTCTTCTCGAGGTAGGTGGAGTAGTTGCCCTCGTAGGGGTAGAGCTGCCCGCGGTCCACCTCGCAGATCCACTCGGCCACGTCGTCCAGGAAGTAGCGGTCGTGCGTGACGGCCATGACGGCACCCGGGTAGCGGTGCAGGAACTGCTCAAGCCACAGGACGGACTCGGCGTCCAGGTGGTTGGTGGGCTCGTCAAGCAGCAGCAGGTCGGGGGCCTCAAGCAGCAGCTTGCAGAGGGCCACGCGGCGGCGCTCGCCGCCGGAGAGGTGGGTCACCGGCTCGTCGGGGTCCGGGCACTGCAGGGCGTCCATGGCCTGGGAGAGCTGGGAGTCCAGGTCCCAGCCGTTGGCGGCGTCAATCTCGTCTTGGAGCTGGCCCATCTCGGCCATGAGGGCGTCAAAGTCCGCGTCGGGCTCGCCCATCTCCTCGCCGATCTTGTTGAAACGCTCCACCTTGGCGATGATGTCACCAAAGGCAAGCTCGATGTTCTCCTTGACGGTCTTGGTCTCGTCCAGGGGCGGCTCCTGCTGCAGGATGCCCACGGTGTAGCCGGGGGTGAGGTGGGCCTCGCCGTTGGAGATGTCCTCAAGGCCGGCGATGACTTTGAGCAGCGTGGACTTGCCGGCGCCGTTGGGGCCCACGACGCCGATCTTGGCGCCCGGGTACACGCCCACCGTGACGTCGTCCAGGATCACCTTGTCGTGGACGGCCTTGCGGGCCTTGTAGAACTGGTACACGAACTCAGCCATGGTCTTCTCGCCTTCTTCTGGGCTCTCTTTGTGGTTAGCCCCACAAGTCTACCCGAGCCGCAGGTCAAGCGCCCGGCGAGAAGAGCGGGCGGGCCGAAGGCACACAACCTCCGGCCCGCCCGGCGCAGCGGGGCGTACCCCGCCGGAATGTGACGCGTTCCTACCTGTCCAGGAAGTCCAGGACCTGGCGCTCGACGCCGGCAGCGTCAAGGCCGTACTTGGCCAGAAGGTCCACGGCGGGGCCGGACTCGCCAAAGACGTCGTTCACGCCCACCTTGCGCACGGGCACCGGGCACTTCTCGGCAAGGGCGTCGCACACGGCGCTGCCCAGGCCGCCGATGACGGAGTGCTCCTCGCAGGTCACCACGCGGCCGGTCTTCTTGGCACTGGCCACGAGCAGCTCCTCGTCGAGCGGCTTGATGGTGTGCATGTCGATGACCTCGGCGGAGACGCCCTTGGCCGCGAGGGCCTCGGCGGCCTCGAGGGCGGCCTGCACCATGAGGCCGCAGGCCACGATGGTGACGTCGGCGCCCTCGCGCATGAGGATGCCCCTACCGATCTGGAACTCAAAGCCCTCGGGGTCGTTGACCACGGGGACGGCCAGGCGGCCAAAGCGCATGTAGACGGGGCCGTCAGTGGCGTAGGCGGCGCGAACCGCGGCCTTGGCCTCGGTGTCGTCGCACGGGACGATGACGGTCATGCCCGGGATGGTGCGCATGAGGGCGATGTCCTCGTTGCACTGGTGGGTGGCGCCGTCCTCGCCCACGGAGATGCCCGCGTGCGTGGCGCCGATCTTGACCGGCAGGTGCGGGTAGCCGATGGAGTTGCGCACGACCTCAAAGGCGCGGCCGGCCGCGAACATGGCAAAGGTGCTGGCGAAGGCCTTGTGGCCCGTGGTGGCAATGCCGGCGGCAACGCCCATGAGGTTGCCCTCGGCAATGCCCACGTCAAAGAAGCGCTCGGGGTGGGCGGCCTTGAACTTGCCGGTCTGCGTGGCGGCCGCGAGGTCCGCGTCCAGGACCACAAAGTCGTCGTGCTCTGCGGCCAGCTCGATGAGGGCCTCGCCGTAGCTGGCGCGCGTGGCGACCTTCTTCACGTCTGCCATCCTAGGCCTCCTTCGCATCGGTGGCGGCAAGCTCAGCCATGCCCTGCTCGTACTGCTCGTCGTTGGGGGCCTTGCCATGCCAGCCCACCTGGTTCTCCATGAAGGAGACGCCCTTGCCCTTCACCGTCTCGGCGATGATGGCCGTGGGCATGCCCTTGGTGGCGCGGGCCTCGGCAAAGGCGGCGCGCAGCTGGGCCATGTCGTTGCCGTCGGCGACCTCGACGACGTGGAACTTGAAGGCACGGAACTTGTCCGCCAGGGGCATGGGGTCATTGACCTCGTCGACGGGGCCGTCGATTTGCAGGCCGTTGTGGTCCACGATGACGCAGAGGTTGTCCAGCTTCTGGTTGCCGGCAAACATGGCTGCCTCCCAGACCTGGCCCTCCTCGCTCTCACCGTCGCCCACCAGGGCGTAGGTGCGGTAGTCCTGGCCCCATTGGCGGGCGGCAAGCGCCATGCCCACGGCGGCGGAGATGCCCTGGCCCAAAGAGCCGGTGGACATGTCAACGCCAGGGGTGTCGTTCATGTTGGGGTGGCCCTGCAGGATGCTGCCGATGTGGCGCAGCGTGGCCAGCTCCTCCTTGGCAAAGAAGCCCTTCTCGGCCAGGACGGCGTAGAGGGCGGGGGCGCAGTGGCCCTTGGAGAGCACAAAGCGGTCGCGATCGGCCCAGCGGGGCTTCGCGGGGTTGACGCGCATCTCCTCAAAGTACAGGTACGTCATGATGTCCGCCGCACCAAGAGAGCCGCCGGGGTGGCCCGACTTCGCCGCGTGAACGCCCGTCAGGACGCCCTTGCGGACCTCATTGGCAATCTGGCGAAGCTCGTCGTCAGTCATCTTGCCCCTTTCTTTGCCTTTCTTCCCACGTGCAGTACGGCGAGAGGAACTTCTCGCCCAATCTGTCATTATGCCTGACCGGGCGGGCGCGGACTCCGCGAGTAACGTTTTTTACCCGGCCCTTCTCCAGGCCATCAAACTCAATCGTTTTACCCAGGCGACGCAGCGAGTGAGGGGCGCAGGTCTGGGGTTTTCCTGAAAGGTGCCATTGGTGAAAGGTGCCATTGGTGAAAGGTGCCATTGGTGAAAGGTGCCATTGGTGAAAGG
>CAJMPT010000034.1 GCA_905215465.1 uncultured bacterium
AACGCCGTGGAAAAAGCCGAGCGTGGAAAGAACGCCCAGCTTGCATACAGCTTTAATAATCCTCTGTGGACATTGTTCCCGTACTTGTCCTTGCTCTTAAACCAGCGGGCAAACCGTTGCGCGCAATCATTTGGAGCGGACTGACTACCCCCTAAAAAGATATTGTCGCCCTTCAGTATTCTTATCGTTTTCGGCACCCATAGATAGACGCTTTCCAAATATCGGACCGTGCGATTCGGTTCTGATTCAAAGCTGCGGTTCTGCTGCCAAAATGGGCGCCAACGGTGTCGCTGTGTCGGCGAGCTTACTCCGGTATGTACGCCATTTGAATATTGATTCTGTCCGAAATAGAGCGTTTTCCCAGTTGGTGGCCGTCGAAGCAAGTACATCGCTGATTGAATTGCGTACATACCAGGGTTAAAGTACGGGGATTCCAGAAACGCGCGTCAGCCGAGCATCACTCCCCTAGTACGACACCGTGCAGCGGATGCCGAGGGCGCGGACGCGCTCGGCGATGGCATCCAGGACCTCGGGCGCGGCCTTGGAGAGGCCCGCGACCGGCGTCTCACGGGCGACGGTGTAGATGGTCACGGCCTCGGGCCCGATGCGGCGCAGGGCCTCCAGCCAGGGGCCGACGTACTTCTCGCCAGTGTTGTCCACGCTAACGCCGTCGACGCTGCCGGTGAGGAAGATCGTCTGGACTATGACGTGACCGCCAAAGGACGCAAAGGCCTCCACCTGGCGCTCGACGTCGTAGGCGCCCACGGGGCGGTCGAGAAGCGCGATGTAGTCGGCGTCAACGGTGTCCAGCTTGAGGATGTTGTCGTCGAGAAGCATGAGGGCGTCGTGGACCTCAGGCACGGTCGCGCGCGTGCCGTTGGAGAGGACGGCGATCTTGGCCGAGGGGGCCAGCTCGTCTCTCAGGCGGACGGCGCCCCGGATGGCCTCGGGAAAGGCGGGGCTCGCGGTGGGCTCGCCGTTGCCGGCGAAGGTAATCACGTCTGGCAGCACGCCATCCCCCGCCATCTTGCGCAGGCGGGCCTCCAGGGCGTCAAGGACCGTCTGGGCATCGTTGTAGCCGTCGGGCGTCCTGCGCTGGGCGTTGAGGCCGTTCTCGCAGTAGAGGCAGTCGAAGGTACATATCTTGCCCGTTGCGGGCATGAGGTTCACACCCAGGGAGACTCCGAGCCGACGGCTCTTCACCGGGCCGAAGACGGGACTGTCGTTGAGGAAGGTTGACACTAGAATCACGCTCCAATCATCGAGCTCGATTCTATGGCATCGGGAGCTGCCCTGTCAGGTCAGGCCTCCCTCGTTGCCACGACGTTAACGCCAGTGCCGCAGACGTCGGCAAGGACGAGGTCCCCCACGTGGACGGGCGAGGTCAGGCGGACGCCAGAGAGCGCCCTGACCACGTCCGCGACCTTCTCGCGCGGGACGTCGCCTGCCGTGCGGACCGAGACGACCGCGTCCAGGGGCGAGCCGTCGACGGCCACCGTCGTGGTGACGCAGCGCATGGGGTGGCAGACCTCGTCGGCGGCGTAGGCGGCGCCTCGCGGGCAGGCGTTGCCCGTGACCAAGGCCACCGAGCCGCCCTCCACGACCGCCTCGAGCTGGCAGCCTCGGGGGCATCGAATGCACGTGAGCCTTCTGACGTCGCTCATCGACCGTCTCCCTCCACCCTGATGGTCATTCCGTCCTCCCCGGCGGCGAGAAGGTCTTCCCGACCGATGGTCAGCTGCTCCATCTGGCCGGGGACCATGATGGGCCGACGGCGTCGCAGGAGCGTTCTTCCGCCCGCCTCGACGCTCACCGTGGCGGCGTCCACGGGGGCTCCCACGCGGAAGCGGAAGGTGACCGCCTGGGGAAGGGCGCCAAGGTCAAGCCTCTGGGGCACCACGTAGCGCACGGCGCCTGCGGGCGTGACGGGCACGATGCCACCAGAGGAGAAGGCCTTCTCCCCGCCCGTGGCAAACCGCGCCGCACTGGCCCCCGCGGCCTCGGCCTCCTGGGTCACGTAGTCCACGAGGTCGTGGACGTGAAGGACGTTTCCGCAGGCGAAGACGCCGGAAACGCTCGTCTCCAGCGACTGCGAGACCTCGGGGCCGCGAGTGACGGAAGACAGGGCCACGCCCGCCTCTCGGGAGAGCTCGTTCTCGGGCAGGAGCCCCACGGAGAGCAGCAGCGTGTCGCAGGGGTAGCGGACCTCGGTGCCGGGCACGGGTCGGCCGTCCGTCCCCACCTCCGAGAGCCAGACCGCCTCGACGCGCCGACGGCCCTCGATTCGGGTCACGGTGTGCGAGAGCAGCAGCGGGATGCCAAAGTCGTCAAGGCACTGCACGATGTTTCTCTTGAGGCCGCCCGAGTAGGGCATGAGCTCCGCCACGCAGGCCACGTGCGCCCCCTCGAGGGTCATGCGACGGGCCATGATGAGGCCGATGTCACCGGAGCCCAGGATGACGACCTCGCGTCCGGGGAGAAGCCCGTCCATGTTGACGAGCCTCTGCGCGCAGCCTGCGGTGTAGACGCCCGCGGGGCGGAATCCCGGTATGGCGAGCGCTCCCGCGGGGCGCTCGCGGCAGCCCATGGCCAGGACCACGGCGCCGGCGGACAGCGCGAGAAGGCCCCCGGGGCCCACGCAGGTCACGGTCCTGTCCTTGCCCACCGAGAGGACCATGGTGTCCAGGAGGACATCGACGCCGGCCTCGCGGGCGGCAAGCTCCGCGCGGTGGGCGTACTCGGGGCCGGTCAGCTCCTCGCCGTAGGTGATGAGGCCAAAGCCGTTGTGGATGCACTGGTTGAGGATGCCTCCCAGGCGCTCGGCACGCTCTATGACCAGGATGTCATTGGCCCCGTGGCCTTGGGCGGATGCGGCGGCGGCAAGGCCTGCCGGACCTCCGCCGATGACGATGACGTCGTAGCGGCTCTTCGGTCTCACGAGGCATCGACCTCCTTGGTCCGGCCGAGGGCAAGGGGCGAGCCGGCGCCGTCCTTGGTGACGGAGCCTTCCTCGAGCCCGGGGACCTCCCTGGCAAGCAGTTCCATGATCTTTGGGGTGCAGAATCCGCCCTGGCAGCGGCCCATGCCGGCCTCAACGCGGCGCTTCACGCCGTCCACGCTACGGGCGCCTGGGACGGCACGGATGGCGTCGACGATCTGCCCCTCGGTGACGGTGCGGCAGCGGCAGACAACGCGACCGTAGTCCGGCCGCTCGCGCACGAGGGCGGCCCACTCTTCGCGCGGTATGCGCGCCACGTCCGGAATGCCCCTTCTGGTGGCAACGAACCCCTCGCGCAGCGGCGGGTTGCCCAGAATGCCCGCGACGATGCCCGCGACGTGCCGCCCGATCGCCGGAGAGGCGGAAAGCCCCGGGGACTCTATGGCCGCGCAGTCCACGAAGCCCGGGGCGTCGGACGCCTCCCCGATGAGGAAGTCATGCTCCTCGCGGTGGGCGCGCAGGCCGGAGAAGGTGCGGATACACTCGCGGAAGGGAACGTCTCTCACGGTGATGGCGGCCTTCTCGCGCACCTCGGCTAGGCCTGCCGCCGTGGTGTCGACGCCGTCTTTGTCGTCGATGTCCTCGGCGGTGGGTCCGACGAGGAGGTTTCCGGCCGTGGTGGGGGTCACGAGGACGCCCTTCCCCAGGCGCGTGGGCAGTGCGAAGACGGTGTGCCGGACGTGAGTGCCGGCGCAGGTGTCGAGCACGTAGTACTGCCCGCGGCGAGGTGTTATGGCAAGTGGCGTGGCGCTGGCCATGGCGTGCACCTCATCGGCTCGCACGCCGGCTGCGTTGACCACCACACGTGCTGTGAGCTGGGACTCGTTGGTGGATACGAGCCATGGGGAGCCGTCCGTGCCGCACGCGAGGCCGATGACCTTCTCGCCAAGGCGGAACTCGACTCCGTTTGCGGCAGCGTTCTCGGCAAGCGCGCAGGTGAGCTGAAAGGGGTTCACGATGCCGGCCGTGGGCGCCCAGAGGGCGGCGATTGCGGCGTCGGAGACGTTCGGTTCCATGTCCAGGAGCTCTACCCTACCAATGAGACGCAGGTCGGGGACGTCGTTTGCTCGTCCGCGCTCTTGGAGCGCGTCGAGGTCAGGCAGGGTCTTCTCGTCGGTGCAGACCACCAGGGAGCCGATCGGCCTGAAGTCCACGCCCAGCTCCGCGCAGAGCCTGGGCATGAGGGCGGTGCCCTCGACGTTGAGACGGGCCATGAGCGTGCCAGGCTGGGCGTCAAAGCCCGCGTGCACGATGGCCGAGTTGGCGCGAGACGTGCCGCAGCAGACGTCGTCCTCGGCCTCTAGGACGCATGCCCGAACGTCAAGGCGAGAGAGCTCGCGGGCTATTGCGCAGCCAGAGACGCCTGCCCCGATGATGGCGACGTCGTAGTCGGCCTGTTGCATGGCAACCTCCTGTGCGGTAGCGGGACCCTAGGAGATTGTCTTCCCAGCGCATGCCCGGGACTGTACCGCCTCCGGCGAGCGGTATGAAAACGCGAGGGACAGGCTTTCAACCTGTCCCTCGCTTGCGCAAAAACGAACACGTCCCCAATTTGTGGGGCTAGTCGATGCCGAGACGGTCGGAGAGCTTCAGCCACTCGTCCTCGAGGTCGGAGGTCTGGGCCAGGGTGGCGTCTAGCTCCTGTTGGAGGGCCATGAGCTTCTCGAAGTCGTCCGCGGGGGCGTTGGCCATCTCGGCGCGGAGGCGGTCGGGCTCGCCCCGGAGCTTGTCGAGCTTGCGGGTCACCGCGTCAAAGCGCTTCTTGAGCTCGCGCCGCTCGGCGTTGGAAAGGCCGTCTGAGGGCTGCCGCGCGGGCTTCTGCGGCGCGGCAGCGGCGGCGCCAGGCCTCGTGCAGGTAGCGGTGGCGCCCAACTTGGACAGAATCGAGAGGTACTCGTCAACGCCGCCGAGGCAGTGCCTCACGTGGCCGTCGATGAGGGCGTACTGGTCGTCGGTCACGCGCTCCATGAGGTAGCGGTCGTGGCTCACCACCAGAAGCGTTCCGGGCCAGGAGTCCAGCAGGTCCTCCAGGACTGCGAGCATGTCGGTGTCGAGGTCGTTGCCGGGCTCGTCCAGCACCAGCACGTTGGGCTCGTCAAGGATGACGCAGAGAAGCGCCAGGCGTCGCCTCTGGCCTCCGGAGAGGTCGCGTACGAAGTTCTGGAACTCGCGCTGCTCGAAGCCCAGGCGCTCGCACAGCTGCGTGGGGGACAGCATCTTGCCGCCCACGAGGTAGCTGTGCTTGTAGCGGGAGAGGATTTCCAGAACGCGCCAGTCCTCCTTGTCGGAGAGCGCGTCCAGGTGTTGGCTCATCCAGCCGAACTTGACCGAGGCACCAATCTGCACGGAGCCGCGCGTGGGCTGGAGGTGCCCCGTCATGAGCTTGAGCAGCGTTGACTTTCCCGCGCCGTTGGCGCCAAGGATGCCGTAGCGGTCGCCGGGGCCGATGAGCCAGTCGAGGCCCTCCACCACGGGCGCGCTTGCGCCCGGATAGGAGAACTCGACGTCCTTCATGGTGATGACCTTCTTGCCCAGACGGCTCACGGCAAGGCGCTTGAGCTCGAGCGGGTTTCTGAGTGGCGGGTCGTTGGCGATGAGGGCTCGGGCGGCCTCGATGCGGAACTTCGGCTTGCTCGTGCGCGCCTTTGCGCCGTGCGCGAGCCAGTTGAGCTCCTTGCGCAGGGTGTTCTGGCGACGCTCCTCAATGACGGCAGCTTGGCGGTCTCGCTCCACGCGCTGTTGAATGTAGGCTGAGTAGCCGCCCTCGAAGGGCGTGACCTCACGGTCGTGGACCTCCCACATGTGCTCGCAGACCTCGTCCAAGAACCAGCGGTCGTGCGTGACCATCAGGAGCGCGCCCTGGCCTTGGGGCCAGCGGGCCTTGAGGTGGTCCGCCAGCCATTCGATGGCCTGCATGTCAAGGTGGTTGGTGGGCTCGTCCATGCATATGACGTCCCAGGTGCCCACGAGCAGGCGGGCCAGGTCGCAGCGGCGGCGCTGGCCACCGGAGAGCTCGCCCACCAGGCCGTTCCAGTCAAGGTCCCCTATGAGCTCGTCCACGATGCCGCGGATGCGCGGGTCGGAGGCCCAGACGTAGTCGGGGGTCTGGCCCACCACGGCGTGCCCGACCGTCTCGTCATCGCCGAGCTGGTCGGTCTGGCCGAGGTAGCCCACGTGGATGCCGCCGCGCCAGGTGACCGAGCCCTCGTCGGGCTCCAGGCGCTTGGCCACGATGTCCAGCAGCGTTGACTTGCCGTCGCCGTTCTTGCCCACGATGCCGATGCGCTCGCCCTCGTTGATGCCGAGCGTCTGGTCGCTGAGCACGTGCTTGCCGGGCCACTCGTGCCCGACGTGCTCCAGGCCTATGAGGATTCCCACTATCTGACATCTCCCTCGGCTGCAAGCCCGCGCAGCAGCGCGATCTCGCCAGCGTATCCCTGCAGGTCGTTGGGCGTCTCGAGGATCATGGGAAGCCCGGACAGCCTCGGCTCGCCCACGATGGCCGAGAAGGTCCGGGTGCCCAGGGCGCCCTCGCCGATGCGCTCGTGGCGGTCCTTGTGGGAACCCACGGGGTTCTTGGAGTCGTTGAGGTGCAGGGCGCACAGGCGCTCGAGCCCGATGACGCGGTCGAACTCGTCGAGAACGCCGGCCAGGTCGGACGCTATGTCGTAGCCGCCGTCGGAGACGTGGCAGGTGTCGAGGCACACGCCCAGGAGCTCGTCGTGCTCCACGCCGTCGATGATGCGCGCCAGCTCCTCGAAGGTGCGCCCGACCTCGGTCCCCTTGCCGGCCATGGTCTCCAGCAGCACGCGAGTGCTCTGACCGGCAACCAGGACCTGGTTCAGGCCCTCGCAGATGAGCTCGATGCCCTTGTCGGCGCCCTGCTTGACGTGACTGCCGGGGTGGAAGTTGTAGTAGTTGCCCGGAAGGGACTCCATGCGCTCGAGGTCCTCGGCCATGGCGCGCCGGGCGAATTCGACGGTCTCGGCCTTGGCAGAGCACAGGTTCATGGTGTAGGGCGCATGGGCCACCAGGGGCCCAAAGCCGCTCTTGTCCATGAGCTCGCGCAGGGCGGAGACGTCGGCGGCGTCCAGGGGCTTGGCATTGCCGCCTCGGGGGTTCCTGGTGAAGAACGCAAAGGTGTTGGCGCCAATCTCCAGGGCGGTCCTGCCCATGGCGAGGTAGCCGCCGCTCGTGGAGAGGTGGCAGCCGAGGAAGAGGGTCTTCTCGCTCACCTAGGCACGCCCCCTCAGAAGGTCGCGCGTGGCGTCCAGGACGTCGTCTGCCACCTCGGAAAGCGGCCTGGTCTCGCGCTGCGTGACGCCCGCGGGTGAGACGAGCGCGATGCGGCTCGTGTCGGCGCCGAATGTGGAGTCCCTGCGGGAGACGTCGTTTGCGACGATGAGGTCCGCCCCCTTGCGTGCAAGCTTGGCCTGCGCGTTGGACAGAAGGTCGTTGGTCTCGGCGGCAAACCCGACGACGACGCGCCCGCCCTTCTGGGAGCAGAGCGAGGCCAGGATGTCCCTGGTCTCGACGAGCTCGATGGAGTCCAGGTGCTCGTGGGCCTTCTTGAGCTTGTGGTCCGCGGGAGCGACGGGCGTGTAGTCGGCGACGGCGGCCGTGCAGATGGCCGCGTCGCACCCGGGAAACGCCGCCATGGCGGCCTCGTACATCTCCTGGGCGCTCGTGACGTCCATTCGGACGACGCCCTCGGGAACCGGCAGCGAAGTGGGGCCAGAGACCAGCGTCACCTGGGCGCCGCGACGTGCGGCCGCGGCGGCGATGGCGTAGCCCATCTTGCCCGTGGAGGCGTTGGCGATGTAGCGCACCGGGTCGATGGCCTCGTGCGTGGGGCCTGCGGTGACGAGGATCCTCGTGAGCCGCAGGTCCTTCTCCGCGCGCGGGGCCGCAAGGGTGGAAAGCGCCGCCGCAACGACGTCCTGCACGTCCGCGAGCTTGCCCGCGCCCACGTCGCCGCAGGCGAGGCGCCCCTCCACCGGAAGCACGAAGCCGACGCCGCGGGCCCTGAGCGTCCTCAGATTTGCCTGGGTTGCGGCGTTCTGCCACATGTGGACGTTCATGCCGGGGGCCACCAGCACGGGGCAGGCGGCGGCCAGAAGCGTGGTGCTAAGGCAGTCGTCGGCAAGGCCCATGGCCATCTTGGCCATGACGTTGGCCGTGGCGGGCACCACCACCACGAGGTCGGCCCACTCCGCGAGGTCCACGTGCGGGATGGCGGTCTCGGGGTAGCCGTAGAGGTCGTCCGCCACGGCGTGCCGGGTGAGGCCCTCGAAGGTGGCGGGCCCCACGAAGCGCTCCGCGTCGGCCGTCATGGTGACGCGCACCTCGCAGCCGGCCTTCTGCAGGCCGCGCAGCACCTCGCACGCCTTGTAGGCGGCAATGCCGCCGCAGACGGCGAGAAGGACGTGCCTGGACTCGGATCGCAAGGCTACTCCCCCTGCTCGGTCGCGATGAGGATGCGGTGGCAGTAGGGGCACTCGGTGACCTCGGGACCGTGGGAGAGGTCGTGGAACTGGCTGGGCTGCAGCTTGACGCGGCAGACCGTGGGGACGTTGCCCACCAGGGTCTCCACCGCAAGGCCGCGGAAGCGCTTGCGAGCGGCCTCGTAGCGCTCCATCATGGCCGCGCCCACCTGGGCGCTCTCGCGGTCGCGCTCGGCGGAAAGCGAGCGGATGCGGGCCTTGAGCTCCGCGGACTCCTCGTCGTAGGAGGCCTGCGTGGCCTCGCGCTCCGCGTCCAGGCGCTCCAGCATCAGGTTGGCGTTCTTCTCGGCAAGAACGAGCTTGTCGAGGGCCTCCTGGCGCACCGGAAGCTCGAACTCGGTCTTCTCGATCTGCTTGGCAAGGTGCGTGAGAGAGAGCTCGATGTCGCGGACCTCGCGGTGGGTCTTGGTGCCCTCGACGGCCTCCGCCTGGACCTCTGCGGTCACGTCCTTGTAGTGCTGGAGGGCGTCCTTAAGGTCGTCGAGCTCGATCTGGGCGTCCTTGCGCTGGCCCAAGATCTTGGTGAGCTGGCTCTCGACCTTCTTGCGAGCCGCGGCGATGTTCTTGAGCTTTGCCTGCTGGGGCATGCCCGCAAGCGTGGAGGCGTCCTTCAGCAGCGCGAGGTCGATCTCCTGGAGCCTGAGGAGCGCGGTGGATTCGCTCATGGTTGTTCCTGCCTTCCCTATGCCCCGTGGGGCACCGATGTTCCTGTGTTGGTTGATGCGTCGCTACCTTGCGCGGCCCGCTGCCACGATTGCCAGGAGCGCGTCCGCAAAGGCGTCGAGGTCCTCCCTGGGGCACCTCTCGTCAAAGGAGACGCGAAGCGAGCCCAAAGCGTCGTTTCTGGGGATGCCCATGGCCGAGAGCACGTGGCTGGGGTCGAGCGACCCCGACGAGCAGGCGGACCCCGCCGAGACCTCGAAGCCCTGCTGGTCGAGGGCGAGGATGAGGGTCTCGGAGTCCATGGAGGGCACGACCACGCTCACGATGCCGGGCAGGCGGTCTGCGCCCACCTCGGTGCCGGCGGTGGGCCGGATGCCCGTCCCCTCGGCGCAGAGGCGCGCGTAGAGGTCGCGCGCGAGCCCTGCCGTGGCGGCGCGGTTCTGCTCGAGGTTGGCGCAGCACCAGGTGGCCGCCGCCGCGAATGCCAGCGCGGACGAGACGTCCTGCGTGCCGGGGCGTCGTCCCAGCTCCTGGCCGCCGCCGAGCATCATCGGGCGCAGGGGGACGCGGCCGCGCACGGCAAGGGCGCCTATGCCCACGGGCCCGCCGATCTTGTGGGCCGCGACGCTCACCGCGTCGACGTCGGCGAGGTCGAGCGGAATCCTCCCGAACGCCTGGACGGCGTCGGTGTGGAAGAGGGCCCCGGCCGCGTGGGCGGCCCTCGCGAGCTGGCCCACCGGCTGGACCACGCCCGTCTCGTTGTTTGCGCTCATGACGCTCACGAGGGCGCAGCTGGCGTCCAGGGCCTCGCCGAGGAGCTCGGGCGTGACCACGCCGGAGCGGTCGCACTTGGCGAGCCTGACCTCAAAGCCGCGGTCGTGCAGCATGGGCACGAGGTCCAGGATGGAGTCGTGCTCGATGGCGGAGAGCACCACGCAGGTGCGTCGGCGGTCGCGGGAGCGCGCGCCCTCGGCCATGCCCAGCACGGCGAGGTTGTTGCTCTCGGTGCCGCCGGAGGTGAAGGTCACGTCCGCGGGGCGGGCGCGCCCGCCCAGGCAGCGCGCGAGCTCGGCGCGGGCCCCGTCGAGGGCACGGGCGGCCTGCCTGCCCATGGTGTGCAGCGAGTTGGGGTTGGCGCCGGCGTAGGGCGCCTCCTCGTAGGCAAGAAGCGCGTCTCTTGCCTGCTGGCGCAGGGGCGAGGACGCCGCGTGGTCCAGGTATACGGTTTTGCGCGTCTGCATGCCCGGCCTAGGCCCTCTTTGCAAGGCCGAGCTGGCCGGCGTCCTTGATAGCGCGGATGGCCGCGGCGCGGTCGTCCTTCTTGAAGACGGCGCTGCCGGCCACGATGACGTTGGCGCCCGCGGCGCAGATCTGGCCGGCGTTCTGCTCGGAGACGCCGCCGTCGACCTCGATCATGGGGCTCACGCCGTGCTCCTTGGCAAGCGCACGCACCTTGCCGACCTTGGCCACGGAGCTGGGAATGAACTTCTGGCCGCCAAAGCCGGGGTTCACGGTCATGACCAGGACCATGTCGACGTCCTCGATGATGGAGTCAAGCATGCAGACGGGCGTGGCGGGGTTGATGGCCACGGCTGGCCGCACGCCGGACTCGCGCAGGTAGGAGACGATGCGGTGGGCGTGGTTGGTGGCCTCCAGGTGGAAGGACACCATGTCGGCACCGGCCTCCACGTACAGGCGGGTCATCTCGTCGGGATTGGAGATCATGAGGTGGGCGTCCACGGGGACGTCGGTGGTGGCCTTGATGGCACGCAGCACGTCGGGGCCAAAGGTGAGGTTGGGGACAAAGTGGCCGTCCATCACGTCAAAGTGGACGTAGTCGGCCGTCTTGATGCTCTCCAGGTCCTCCCCCAGGCGCGCAAAGTCGGCAGACAGGACGGATGGGGCGACAAGAACGTCTTCAAGCATCAGATGATCCCTTTCGATTCGGTTGTTCGGCTCAGGCCGTAGAACTCCTCGCGTGGCAGTCTACCGAGAAGTGACGCGCTGGCGGAACCCAGGTCGAGCCCATCCACGAGAACGCCATGCACCGCGCAGGTGAGCGGTGCCTCTATGCCGCGCTCGCGCGAGAGCTCCCAGAAGCTCCTTGCGGCGCGAGCGCCCTCCACCACCATGCCGGTGCGCCTCTCGTAGGCAGAAAGGCTCTCCCCCGCCACGAAGGCCTCGCCGAAGGTGCGGTTGCGGGAGTGCTCGGAGGTGCAGGTGGCCACGAGGTCTCCCATGCCGGCCAGGCCCATGGGGGTGAGCGGACTTCCGCCCAGGGCGTCAGAGACGCGGCCGATCTCGGCGATGCCGCGTGTCATGAGGACGGCCTGCGTGTTGTCGCCCGCGCCCAGGCCGGCGGCGATTCCGCAGGCTATGGCAACGACGTTCTTCATGGCGCCGCAGACCTCCACGCCCGTGACGTCGTCGGAGGCGTACACGCGGAATGCCGGTGTGGTCACGAGGGCGCGCAGGCGCTCGGACACGTTGGCGTCCGAGCAGGCGAGAACCGCGGCGGACACCTGGCCAAGGCAGATCTCCTCGGCGTGGTTGGGGCCGGAGAGGACGGCCATGCGCTCGGGGTGCCCCAGCTCGGAGGCCGCCACGTCTAGCATGAGCTCGTGGGTGCCCGTCTCCATGCCCTTGGTGAGCACGAGGACCGGCACGTCGGGGGCTACATGGGCCGAAAGGGCGCGGCACACGTCCCTCAGGTGGGTGGACGGCAACGCGAGGACAACGGCGCCCACGCCAGCAAGCGCCCCTGCGGCGTCCGACGTCGCCACCACGTTTGCCGGAAGCTCGTAGCCGGTGAGGTGACGAGGGTTCCTGTGGGTGGCGTTGATGGCGGATGCCACCTCTGCGCTGCGGCACCAGAGGCGGACCTCATCGGCCCGGCTGGCCATGAGGCCCGAGAAGGCGGTTCCCCAGGAGCCCGAGCCAACCACGCAGGCCGTGCGGCCTTGGGCGGCCACTAGCGGGCGCCTCCCTCGTCAGAGCCACCATCGACGGCGTCCGCGGGCTTCTCGCCGTCCTTGTGGAAGGCAAAGCGACGCTCCTCGCCATGGGCGAGCTTCTTGATGTTGGAGCGGTGCGCCCAGATGACCACCAGCGCCACCACCACGATAGGAGCCACGGAGGCCAGTGGGAAGCCCCAGAGGGCGCACTGGATGGGAAGCGACGCCGCGGCGCAGACCGAGCCCAGGCTCACGTAGCGGGAGGGCACGGCAAAGACCAGAAACACCACCAGAAGGCCCAGCGCGACGGGCCACCACAGGCCCAGGGCCGCGCCAAAGCCCACGGCGATGCCCTTGCCGCCGTGGAAGCCCAGGAAGGGCGAGAAGACGTGTCCCAGGATGCAGCCCATGTAGACCAGTGACATGGACGCGCCGAAGACCGTTGAGTGGTCAAGCGAGGCGGCGTCTCCGCCAAAGACCATGGTGGCCAGCACCCAGCGGGCAAGGAGCATCCAGACGAGGCCCTTGCCGAGGTCGCACAGCAGGGTCAGCGCGGCAGCCTTCTTTCCCACGCTGCGGGCCACGTTGGTGGTGCCGATGTTGCCGGAGCCGACGGTGCGCACGTCCACGTGGCCCTCGCGCTTGGCGATGATCAGGCCGAAGGGGATGCCGCAGACCACGTAGGCGCCCAGGGCGAGAGCAAGCGTCCACACACAGAACGAGAGGTTGGCGGTGAGGAACACCTACTTGTCACTCCCCTCGTTCTTCTGGCGGAAGCGCATGCGGATGGGGGTGCCCACGAGGTCAAAGCGGTCGCGGATGCGGTTCTCCATGAAGCGCTCGAAGTTGTCGTCCACGAGGTCGGGGGCGTTGCACCAGAAGGAGAGCGCGGGCGGCTTGGAGCCGGTCTGCGTGCAGTACTGGATCTTGAGGCGGCGGCCCTTCTCGGAGCGGGTGTGGCCGCCCTCGCGGATCTCCGCCAGAAGGTTGTTGAGCTCGGAGGTCTTGAGCTGCTGGGCTCGGGCCTCGGCGGCCTTGACGGCGGCAGCAAGGACCTTGTCGGTGGCACGGCCGGTCAGGGCGGAGATGTTGATGTAGGGAATCCACGGCGCAAACGCCATGCGCTTGTTGATGGAGGCCATGACCTCGTCGCGCTTCTGAGTGGAGTCGATGAGGTCCCACTTGTTGAGGAGAAGGACGATGCCGCAGCCGCGGTCGACGGCCATATTGGCCACCTTCTGGTCCTGCTCGGTCACGCCCACCGTGGCATCCACCACCAGAAGGCAGATGTCGGCGCGGTCGATGGCCTGAAGTCCGCGGACCAGGCTGTAGTACTCGATGTCCTCGTGGACCTGGCTCTTCTTGCGCATGCCGGCGGTGTCAACCAGCTTGATGGGCATGCCCTTCCACTGGATGACAGTGTCGATAGCGTCGCGCGTGGTTCCTGCCACGTCGGAGACGATGGAGCGCTTCTTGTTGGCAAGGCGGTTTGCCAGCGAGGACTTGCCCACGTTGGGGCGGCCGACGATGGCGATGGACAGCATGTCCTCCTCCTCGTCCTGCTCTTCCTCCTCGGGGAAGCAAGCGACGATGTCGTCGAGAAGGTCTCCGGTACCATAGCCGTGTGAGGCCGAGAGCGGACGCGGCTCGCCAACGCCCAGGGCGTAGAAGTCCCACAGGCCATCCTGCTCGTTGGCGGGGTCGTCCTTCTTGTTGACGATGAGGAAGACGGGCTTGTCGACGCGGCGGACGATGCGCGCGACCTCCTCGTCCTCGTCGGTGATGCCGGTGGCGCCATCCACCACAAAGACGATGACGTCGGCCTCCTGGCAGGCGAGAAGCGCCTGCTCGCGGATGCGCGGAGCAAAGACGTCCTGGGACTTGACGGACTCGATGCCGCCCGTGTCGATGATCACGAAGTCGCGGCCGTTCCAGTCGGCCTCATGGTAGGAACGGTCACGAGTGACGCCGCGGCTCTCGTGGACGATGGCCTCGCGAGAGACGGCGATACGGTTGACGAGCGTGGACTTGCCGACGTTGGGGCGGCCGACCACGGCGACGATGGGCTTGGACATGGATTCTCCTAGCTCTTAGACAGACAGAACAAGGATAGCATGCGCCATCACTACCCAAGAGCTGGGAATTCCGTGTTGGGTTACCTAGACCAAAAGACCATGGAGGCAGTCAAGGAGCTTGCCGGGGCTGGGCTCGCTGATCACAGGCGTGCCGCCGCGGCGGGAGATCTCCTCCAGGATGTGGGCCTGCGTGTCCCCGTCGAGGGTCACGTGGTCAAAGTTGAACATGACCTCGGGGAGGACCACCACGGTGTCGGAGAGGTCGTCCGCCAGCTGCGCCAGCAGGTCGCAGCTCACGATGAGGCCGGTCACGTTGACGTCGCCGCCAAAGTAGTCGTTGCGGATGGCCTGCGTCCAGATGCGCCCCTCCGGCGAGAGGAGCCCGGCAAAGACCGCGATGGTCTTCTCGGCTGCCTCGCCGCAGACAAAGAGGACCCCGAGACCCCGCTCCGCAAGCGCGGTGTCCACGCCCTCGCACTCCCCCGCCCGCTCGGAGCGCACGAGGGCGGACTCGTCAAGAAAGCTCCTCAGCATGCCGATGCCATCGTAGAACTGCGGGTAGCCGTCGTAGGTCTCCGCGGGGGGCACGGGCAGGTCCGCGTCCACGTAGAACTCGTCGGAGAGCTGGAAGCGGGTGTTGCCCAGGGCCTTGCGTGCGCGCTCCTGGTAGGGCTCGATAAGCCGCACAACGGCACGGCTGGCCTCGACGTCGTCAGAGAAGCTGCGGTCAAAGCGCTTGGAGTGCTTGGTGTAGCCCATGGGCACGATGGCAAGGCTCGTGATGTTGGGACGCTCCTCCACCCAGTCGAGCGTGCGGTGGAGCTCCTCGCCGTCGTTGAGCCCCGGGCACAGGACGATCTGCGCGTGGACCTCGATGCCCGCCTCGCACAGGGACTCCAGGACCTCGACGCCTCGGGCCGCATGGGCGCCGATCATCTTGCGACGAACGTCGGACGAGATGGCGTGGATGGAGACGTTCATGGGCTCCAGGCCGCAGGTGACGATGCGTTCCACGTCCTCGTCGGTGACGTTGGTGAGCGTGACGAAGTTGCCTTGGAGGAACGAGAGGCGGTAGTCGTCGTCGCGCAGGGTGAGCGTGGCGCGCGCCTCCTTGGGAAGCATGGCCATGAAGCAGAAGACGCAGGCGTTGAGGCAGGTGCGGATGCCGTCGAAGAGCACGTCGGTGAACTCGATTCCCCAGTCCTCGCCAGGGTCGCGCACAAGCTCGCAGCTGGCCGTGGTGCCGTCGGTGGGGTCGAAGACCTCAAGGTCACACCAACCGCCGTCGGCCTCCCAGCGCCAGTCGATGATGTCCCTCGGCTCGACGCCGTTGACCGCCACGATCCGCATGCCGGGCTCTATGCCGGCGTCCCAGGCGGGGCTTCCCTCCTCCACGCGGGCCACCCAGGCGCCGTCGGCCTGGGGGCGGGTGGAGGCGTAGTCCGCGCGCTTCTGCTCTGCCATGCGCTAGGCTCCCAGCATCTCTTGGATGGCGCCACGCACGGCCTCGATCTGGCTGGCCGGTGTGGAGGCGCCCGCCGTGATGCCGATGACGTCGGCTCCCTCGAACCACTCGGGGAGAACCTCGTCCGCGCCCTCGATGTGATGCGTGGCCGGGCAGAGTCCGCGGGAGATCTCCGCCAGGCGGGTGGTGTTGGCCGAGATGCGCCCGCCGATGACCACCATGACGTCTGCCTTGGCGGCAAGCTCGGCGCAGGCGCCCTGGTGGCCGCTCGTGGCCTCGCAGATGGTGTTCATCACGCGGACCTCCTCGGCCTTGGACAGCAGGACCGACACCACGCCGGCAAGGCGGGCACGGGACTGCGTGGTCTGGACGACAACGCCGAGCTTCTTGCAGGGCGCCAGGGCCTCGGCCTCCTCGGCAGTTCCGACGACGATGGCGCCCGGCGCGTGCGGGAGCGTGGCCTCCACCTCGGGGTGGCCCTTCTCGCCGACGACGACCACCTGGTAGCCCTCATCAGCAAGGCGACGGGCGGCCAGGTGGACCTTCTTCACAAAGGGGCAGGTGGCGTCAAGGACCTCGCTGCAGAGCGAGCGGGCGCGCGCCTCCTCGTCGGGGGTGACGCCGTGGGTGCGCAGCAGCAGCGTGCCGCCGGCGGCCTTCTCGGGGCTGGAGACGACGGTCACGCCGCGGGCGGCAAGGTCGCTCACGACGCGCGGGTTGTGGATGAGGGGACCGAGGGTGTGGACGGGACCCGTAGCCTCGTCGGCCGCGTGCTCGACCATCTGGAGGGCGCGCTCCACGCCGTAGCAGGCACCCGCCTCGGAGGCAATGACGATGCGTGCCATGGGCTACTCCAATCCGGGGTGGGCCTGACGCAGCTCGTCCCTGAGCTCGAAGACGCGGCCCATGCCGACCTCCTCCATCTTGGCCACCTGCTCGCGGCGCTTGGGCGCGTCGATCTCTGCCCACTCCACGGGACGGCCGGCCCTGAGCCAGACGCGGGAGCGGAAGCGCAGGTTGCGGGCGCCGATGACGGCAACCGGCTGGACGGGCGCCTTGGCCATCTGGGCCATGAGCGCGTAGCCGCCGTGGACCTCCGCGTCCGCGTCGTCCTTGACGCGGGTGCCTTCGGGGTAGATGAGCACGCACTCGCCGCGCTGCAGCATCGCGCGGGCGCGACGGATCAGCTTCATGTCGGCGGTTCCGCGCGAGACCGGAAAGCCGCCCACGCGAGAGAAGAGCCAGGTGGCGATGCCGATCTTATCGAACTCGCTCTTGTAGACGATGCGCGTGTGGATGCCGGCGCGCCACAGCGTGACCACCATGATGACCGGCTCGACCATGGACTCGTGGTTCTGGATGATCACGCGGCCGCGGGCGTCCTTGGTCAGCAGCTCCGCCTCCTCGATCTTCCAGGGCCACACGAGCTTGGTGAAGGCCCAGCAGGCCGCCACCACGATGCTCATGAGCACACGGGCCGTCCAGGGAAAGTCCGCCATGGCGTGGTCGTAGTAGTCCTCGTAGGAGTTGCCCGCAAAGGCGCGCATCTTGGTGCTCTTCTGGTCAGACATTGGGCCTCCTAGGCGTTCGCGCGGGCGAGAAGGGCCGGAGAGAGGGACGCGATCTTCCGGATGACGTCCTCGAAGCCCATGTCGGAGGAGTCAACGATGACGGCATCCTCTGCCGGGCGCAGGGGCGAGGTGGCGCGGGAGGAGTCGTAGTCGTCGCGGCGCTTGAGGTCCGCCAGGATGCGGCGCTCCTCCTCGGGGTCGGCCGTGGCCGCGCTGTCCTGGGCGAGGTTGCCGCCGCTGCGTTGCACGGCGCGGCGGCGGGCGCGGGCCTCCGGGCTTGCGGTGAGGAAGACCTTGACGTCTGCCGCGGGGAAGACCACGGTGCCGATGTCGCGGCCCTCGGCCACCACGTCGCCCCTCTCCCCCACCTTGCGCTGGAGGGCCACCATGACCTCGCGCACGGCCGGGTTGGCCGAGACCGGCGAGACGGCAAGCTCCACCTTGGGCGTGCGAATCTCCGCCGTGACGTCGCGCCCGTTGGCGATGACGGTCTGCCCGGCCTCGGAGGTGCCGAACTCGATGACTGTCTCGCGGGCGACCTCCGCCACGGCCGCGCTATCCTCCGGGTCAACGCCCAGGCGAAGGCACTCGGCCGCCACCGAGCGGTACATGGCCCCCGTGTCCAGGAAGGTGAGGCCAAAGCGGTCGGCGATGGCGTGTGCGATGGAGGACTTGCCGGACCCGGACGGCCCGTCGATGGCTACGATCATGTGTGTGCCTTTCCAAGCGTTGTGGGGCTGGGGCCGAGTCGCGGCCGCCAACGCCCGCCGTTACCTGTTGCAAAGCGCCTCAAGGGAGCTTACCTCGTCTTCGTTGAGCTCTCGCCAATTGCCCTCCGTGACGCCGATGAGCGTGAGGGGGCCAAAGGCATCGCGATGCAGGCGCAGCACGCGGTGTCCCACGGCCATGAGCATCTTCTTGACCTGGTGCTTCTTCCCCTCGTGGATGGTGAGGCCAACCACGGAGTTGGGGTTTCCCCCTCCGTCCACGCCGGCGCCATTTGGCGCCACCACGGAGAAGAGCGGGTCTCTCTCGTCGAGGATCTCCGCCTTGGCCGGGGCGGCCAGACCCTCCTCAAGCATCACGCCGCGGCGAAGCTCATCGAGCTCCCGCTTGGTGGGTACGCCGCGGACCAGCGCCACGTAGTGCTTGTCCACGTGTCGGGAGGGGTGCAGCAGCTCCTGGCCCAGGTTGCCGTTGGTGGTGAAGAGCAGAAGGCCCGTGGTGTCAGTGTCAAGGCGCCCCACCGGGAAGAGCCCGGGGAACTCCCGGGACGGCACGAGCTCGGCCACCGTGGGGCGTCCCTGGGGGTCGCTCATGGTGGTGATGTAGCCCTGCGGCTTGTAGAGCATGACGTAGCGGCTGCGCTCCATGATGGAGCAGGGCCTGCCGTCCACGGTGACAACGTCAACGTTGGGGTCCACCTTGCTGCCGAGCTCGGTCACCACAACGC
>CAJMPT010000035.1 GCA_905215465.1 uncultured bacterium
CACCCTCGAGGTCGGCTAGGATTGGTGCGGAAATGCTGCCGCAGTCCCCGAAGGGCAGTTCTGCGCAAAACGGCGGTGCCGAGGCCGGCTCTCACGTTGCCATCGCAGCTCAAGAGCCATAGAACGCAGAAAAGCCGCCCAATGTGGTCAAGGATCGGCACACATTGGGCGGCTTTTGCGTTGGCGAGTCAGCTAGAGGACGGCTCTAGTCCACGGCGGCGCGGGCCTTGATGTCCGCAAGGTGCTCGCGCTGCTCGGGCGTCAGCGGCAGGCCGAAGTCGTCGCCGCCCTCGGGGTCTCCCTCCAGCTTGAAGCCCTCACCGCGGTTGTTGCGGTAGTTCTCCTTGGCGACGGAAATCATGAGCTTGATGCGGTTGAGCTGGTTGACCTCGGACGCGCCCGGGTCGTAGTCAACGGCAACGATGTTGCTCTCGGGGTGCATCTCGCGCAGGCGCTTGATGACGGCCTTGCCCACCACGTGGTTGGGCAGGCACGCAAACGGTGAGCAGCACACGATGTTGGGCGTGCCGGTCTCAATGAGGTCGCACATCTCGGCCGTCAGCAGCCAGCCCTCGCCCATGGTGTTGCACAGGGAGAGCACCTGGCCGGCCTTCTCGGCAAGCTCCCAGACGCTGGGGTACGGCTCAAAGCGCGTGGATGCCTCCAGCATCTTGTTGATGGGCTCGCGGAAGCCCTCGATGAGCTTGATGCCCGCCCTGTGCGTAAAGCGGCTGGTGGCCTTGGTGCCCAGCTCGTCCTTCATGTTGATGGCATTGGTCATGCCAAACAGGAAGAAGTCCACCAGGCCGGGCACGTTGGCCTCGCAGCCCTCCTGCTCGATAACGCGGACCACCTGGTTGTTGGCCGTGGGGTGGAACTTGACCAGGATCTCGCCGACCACGCCCACGCGCGGCTTGGAGCGGTCGTTGACCAGCGGCAGCGCCTCAAAGGCGTCGACCGTGCGCTGGCACAGCCCGTAGAACGAGCGGCGAGAAGCGCTCAGCAGAACGCCCTTGGCCTCGGCCATCATGCGGTCGTAGAGGGCGTCGGCAGAGCCGGCCTCGGCCTCGTAGGGGCGCACGCGGTAGAGCAGCTGCATGATGAGGTCGCCGTAGAGAAGGGCGTACAGGGCCTTGACCAGCAGCTCGGGCTTGAAGATGTTGAAGCCGGAGTTGTCCTCGTCCAGGCCGCTTGCGGCGGTGAGGCTGATCACGGGCACCTCGGGGTGGCCGGAGTCCTTGAGCGCCTTGCGGATGAGAGCGATGTAGTTGGTGGCGCGGCAGCCGCCACCGGTCTGGGTGATGAGCACGGCGGTGCGGCTGAGATCGTACTTGCCGGAGAGCACGGCCTCCATGATCTGACCGGTGACCAGGATGGACGGGTAGCAGATGTCGTTGTTGACGTACTTCAGGCCCATGTCGACGGCGCCCTGGTCAACGGAGGGCAGCAGCACGGCGTTGAAGCCCTCGTTCTTGAGCAGCTCCTCCACCAGCTCGAAGTGGATGGGGCTCATCTGCGGCGCCAGGATGGTGTAGCCGGCGTCCTGCATCTCCTTGGTGTAGCGCACCTTCTTGAAGGCGGCGGAGGCGGACTCGCGGTAGACGGGCACGCGGCCGGGCTCGTCCTTGCGGGCGCGCTCGGGGGTGCCGTCGGCGCGGAGCACGCCCCCGGGCGCGACCTCGCAGATCTGGCCGGCAGCACTCTTGCGCTCCAGCTCCTCGCGCTGCTCCTTGAGGGCGGCCATGAGGGAGCGAATGCGAATGCGGGCGGCGCCGAGGTTGCTCACCTGGTCGACCTTGAGCATGGTGTAGATCTTGCCGGAGGCCTCCAGGATCTCCTGCACCTCGTCGGTGGTCAGGGCATCAAGACCACACCCAAACGAGAAGAGCTGGATGAGGTCCAGGTCATTGCGAGTGGCCACAAAGCGCGCCGCGCGGTAGAGGCGCGAGTGGAACATCCACTGGTCGACGACGCGGATGGGGCGCTCGGGGAGCATCTTGTGGGCCACGGAGTCCTCGGTGAGGACGGCAAAGCCGAAGGAGTGCACCAGCTCGGGGATGGCGTGGTTGATCTCGGGGTCGTTGTGGTAGGGACGGCCGGCCAGCACGATGCCGTGGGCGTCGTGCTCCTCGATCCACCTCAGGGCCTCGTCGCCCTTGCGGTGCATGGCGTTGTGAAAGTCCACGTCGGCCTGCCAGGCGGCGTTGACGGCCTCGTCGATCTCGGCGCGGGTGATGTGGGCGCCACGCACGCGGCCGCGGCCCTCGGCGGCGTCCTTCTCGCGCTGCTCGCTGACCAGCTCGTAGAGGCGGCGCTTGAGCTCGCTCTTCTTGTCGTACGGAATGAACGGGTCAAGGAACTCGACCTTGGTGCCCTCGCCCAGCTCGTCAACGTTGAGCTCCAGGGCCTGCGGGTAGCTCATGACGATGGGGCAGTTGTAGTGGTTGGTAGCCCCCTCGTCCTCCTTGCGCTCCCAGCGGATGCAGGGCATCCAGATGAAGTCCGGGTCCTTGGCGATGAGGTTCATGATGTGGCCGTGGCTGAGCTTGGCCGGGTAGCAGACGGACTCGGAGGGCATGGACTCGATGCCGGCCTCGTAGGTCTTGCCGTTGGTCTGGTCGGAGAGAACGACGCGGAAGCCCAGCTTGGTGAAGAACGCGTGCCAGAACGGGTAGTTCTCGTACATGTTGAGGGCTCGCGGAATGCCCACGGTGCCGCGGGTGGCCTCCTCCTCGGAGAGCACCGGACGGTCAAAGAGCAGCTTGTTCTTGTACTCAAACAGGTTGGGGGCGTCGTTCTTGGAGCGCTTGCCGGCGCCCGCGCCCTTCTCGCAGCGGTTGCCCGTGATGAAGCGGTGACCCTCGCCAAAGTCGTTGATGGTGAGCAGGCAGTTGTTTGAGCAGCGGCCGCAGTGGACGTTGGTGTGCTTGACCTGCAGGTTGTCGATCTTCTCGCGGGAGAGCAGGCCGGAGGTGCCGGTCTTGCCGGCGCGGTCGCGGGCCAGGAGGGCCGCGCCGTAGGCGCCCATGCAACCGGCCACGTCCGGACGGATGACGTCGCGGCCGGTGAGAAGCTCAAAGGCGCGCAGGGTGGCGTCGCTCATGAAGGTGCCGCCCTGGACCACGCAGTACTTGCCGATCTCGTCAAAGTCACGCAGCTTGATGACCTTGAACAGGGCGTTCTTGATGACGGAGTAGGAGAGGCCGGCGGCCACGTCGCCGATGGTCGCGCCCTCCTTCTGGGCCTGCTTGACGCGGGAGTTCATGAAGACGGTGCAGCGGGAGCCCAGGTCGACGGGACTCGTGGCATGCACGGCCGCCTCGGCGAACTCCTGGACGCTCATGTTCATGGACACGGCGAAGGACTCGATGAAGGAGCCGCAGCCGGAGGAGCAAGCCTCGTTGAGCATGATGTGCTCGATGACGCCGTCCTTGACCTGCAGGCACTTCATGTCCTGGCCGCCGATGTCCAGGATGAATTCCACGTCGGGGATGAAGGCCTTGGCGCCGCGCAGGTGCGCGACGGTCTCGATCTCTCCGGAGTCGGCGCGCAGGGCCTCGATGAGGATCTGCTCGCCATAGCCGGTGGTGGTCACGTGGCCAATGGTGCAGTCCGCGGGCATCTTGTCGTAGATATCGTCCGTGATGGTGCGGGCGGTGCCCAGGATGTCGCCGTTGTTGTTGCCGTACCAGGTGTAGAGAAGCTCGCCGTCCTCGCCGACGACGGCCGCCTTCATGGTGGTGGAGCCGGCGTCGATGCCGATGAACACGCGGCCGTGGTAGCTGGTCAGGTCTCCCTTGGGAACCACCTGCTGGTCATGGCGGGCCTTGAACTCCTGGTAGTCCTCCTCGCAGGAGAAGAGCGGGTCCAGGCGCGCGACCTCGGAGCCCTGGGTGTCCTTGAGGTCCTCGAGCAGGCGGATGGCCTCGGCGAAGGTGATGTACTTGTCGGACTCACCGGCAAGGGCGGCGCCGGTGGCCACGAAGAGGTGGGCGTTCTCCGGGACGATGATGTGCTCCTCGTCCAGGTTGAGCGTGACGTAGAAGCGGTGGCGCAGCTCGGAGAGGTACTGCAGCGGGCCGCCGAGGAAGGCCACGTAGCCGCGGATGGGGTGGCCGCAGGCAAGGCCGGAGACGGTCTGGTTGGCCACGGCCTGGAAGATGGAGGCGGCCACGTCGGCAGGGGCGGCACCCTCGTTGAGCAGCGGCTGGACGTCGGACTTGGCAAAGACGCCGCAGCGGGAGGCAATGGGGTGGATCTGCGTGGCGCCCTTGGCCAGCTCGTTCAGGCCGGAGGCGTCGGTGTGCAGCAGCGACGCCATCTGGTCGATGAACGCGCCCGTGCCGCCGGCGCAGGTGCCGTTCATGCGCTGCTCGATGCCGTTGTCGAAGTAGATGATCTTGGCGTCCTCGCCGCCGAGCTCGATGGCGCAGTCGGTCTGCGGGATGAGGGTCTCCACGGCACGCTTGGAGGCAATGACCTCCTGGACAAACTCCAGGTCAAGCCACTTGGCCAGCAGCATGCCGCCGGAGCCGGTGATGGAGACGCGCATGGGGGTGTCGCCGATGACGCGCTGGGCGTGGGCGAAGAGCTCCTTGGCCGTGGCGCGCACGTCGGTGTGGTGGCGCTCGTAGTTGGCGTAGACCAGGTGGTCGTTATCGTCGATGACGGCGAGCTTGACCGTGGTGGAGCCCACGTCGATGCCCAGGCGCAGGTGCGCGTGGGAGAGGTCGCAGGGGTTCTTGGGCAAGAGCTCGGCGCCATCCTGCGCCAGTTCGATGGCCGGGCGGGCTGCGCGCTCCGCCTTGATGGATGCCGCGGACTTATCGGTCATTTCTCTCCTCCTTGGGGGACAGGGTCGCGAGGGCAAAGCTCGGGATGTCAAACTCGATGTGGCTGCCGTAGAGGTCGCCGGGACGCACGAACATGAGGGCCGTCATGAGGCGGGCCATGGTGCCCACGGACTCCCTCATGCCGCCCTCAAGCCAGCGGATAAGTACGCCCACCTCGGCGGATATGGCAAAGGTGAGGTAGTAGTCAAAGAAGGAGCCCAGGGCGCGCAGGTCTATGCCGTCCAGGGCGCGGTCGCTCACGACCTCGCGCACCATGCGCTTGAGGCGCTCCGCGAAGGCGGGGTCTCCCCCGTCGCCCAGAAGCGGGCGCAGGTAGTCTCCCCTCTCGCGCACGCAGGTCAGGAGCTCTATGGAGCCGGGCGCGGGCTCCTGGCGGCTGAGGGACTCCTGGAGCTGGCCCAGGTGGCACTCGGAGATGCGCACCACGTGGGCGCGGAGCTCGGCCAGGGTCTCCGCCTCGATCTGGTTGACGAGGTCGGGAATGTCTCTGAAGTGGGAGTAGAACGTGCGGCGCGTGACGCCGGCGCGCTCGGTCACGGCGGTCACCGTGACGCGGGTGAGGTCACCCGTGGCGTCTATCTCCTCCGCGAGGGCCTGGCGCAGCGCGCGTCGCGTTCGGACGCTGCGGCGGTCCGTGCTCTGCGGGGCGGGAGGAGCGGCCACGGCGTCTCTGAGGGCCTGGTGCATGCATGCCTTTCGACGTGTGTGGGCTGCGTTATTTCACAGCCTGCGTAGTATTGCACACCTTGTGCAACAACCCAGTCGAGAAGGGCATTCGGGCAGCAAGACCACGTCATCTTCACGGGGCGGCCGGGCATGGCCGGACGTGGCCGGACGTGGCTGGCCGCAGGCACGCGCAGATTTGCGTTCCACTGGAAGGCTCTTCTCTGCACGCGGGCCTCAGGGGCCAAATCCGCGCAAATAGAGGTTCCACTGGAAGGCTTTTCTCGGCAAAACACGCCCCAGCCGAGAAGTGCGCAAATCTGCCTTCCAGTGGAACCCGTTTCTGCGCGGCCCAGAGCTGATGCCGGGTCAGCCGCTCTTGTCGCCTGTGTGTTGCCGGCACCTGGTTGCCTGCATTGTGCCCAAAACGGATTCTTTCGTTGCCGTGCCGGTCTTAAGCCCGCCACCGACTCCCACCCCAAGCAAAAAGGCGCCCCGGGCCTCCGTTCGGCGAGAAGAGCCGTGGGAGAGCCCGGGGCGCCCGGCGCTCAGGTTGAGCTGGCGGTGACCGCTACCTGCTACTCGTTGTCACCAGCAGTCATCTGGGTGGCAGAGAGCTCGCCGTCAGAGGCGGCAGCGGCGTCGGGCCACACCCAGCCGGTGAAGGCGGGGTGGTCGTAGCCCTCGTCGCAGGCAAACTGGAAGGCCTCCTGGCGGAAGTTCTCCCACTCGTCGATCTTCTCGGCGAACTTGCTGGCGTCCACGAGGCGCAGGGCGTCGGCGGCCAGGGCCCAGCGGTCCATGTTGTTGAGGCGCAGCATGTCGAAGGGCGTGGTGGTGGAGCCCTTCTCCTCGTAGCCGTGGACGCGGAAGTTGTCGTGGTTGGGACGGTCCCAGATCAGGCGACGGATGGTGCCCGCGTAGGCGTGGAAGGCAAAGAGGACAGGCTTATTGGTGCCAAAGAACTCGGCGAAGCGCTCGTCGGAGATGGCCTGGTCGTTCTCGGAGGCGTTCTGGATCTTCAGCAGGTCCACGACGTTGACGAAGGTGGCCTTGACGCCCTGCTCCTTGAGCATGTCAAGGGCGGCCAGGGCCTCGAGGGTCGGCACGTCGCCGCAGGTGGCGATGACCAGGTCGGCGTCGGCCACGGACTCGGCGGTGGAGGCCCACTTCCACTCGGCCAGGCCCTCCTCGAGCTCGGCCTTGGCCTCGTCGACGGTCAGGAAGGTCGGGGCCGGCTGCTTGCCGCAGAAGATGGCGTTCACGCAGTTGGTGGAGGTGTAGCAGCGCTCAGCCACGGCCAGGGCCATGTTGGCGTCGCAGGGGTAGTAGGCGTTGACCACGTGGGTGTCGTTGGCCTTGTTGAGGAGAAGGTCGATGAAGCCAGGGTCCTGGTGGGAGAAGCCGTTGTGGTCCTGGCGCCAGACGTGGCTGGAGAGCAGGATGTTCAGGCCGGCGATGGGGGCGCGCCAGGGGATCTCGCGCACGGTGGCCTCAAGCCACTTGCAGTGCTGGTTCACCATGGAGTCGACGACGTGGATGAAGGACTCGTAGGAGCTCCACACGCCGGAGCGGCCGGTGAGGACGTAGCCCTCGAGGAAGCCCTCGCACTGGTGCTCGGAGAGCTGCTCGACGACCTTGCCGGACGGGCAGAGGAGCTCGTCGTTGTCGCCGTCGGCGTAGTAGCCGCCCTCCCACTGCTTGGAGGTGTACTTGTAGGCGTCCTGGAGACGGTTGGAAGCAGTCTCGTCGGGGCCGAAGATGCGGAAGTCGTCCTCGTTGAGGTGCAGCACGTCAGCGGTGTAGGCACCAAAGACGCGGGCGGCCTCGGTGGCGCCCCAGCCGTGGCCCTTCTTGGCGACGGGGACCTCGTGCTCGTGGATGTCGGGCAGGACGAGGTCGCGACGGACCTTGCCGCCGTTGGCGTTGGGGTTGGCGCCGATGCGCAGGTCGCCCTTGGGCATGAAGGCGGTCACCTCGGGACGGATCTGGCCCTCAGGGGTGAAGAGCTCCTCGGGCTTGTAGGAGCGCAGCCAGCCGCGCAGCACGCGGAAGTGCTCGTGGGTGTCCTTGGCGGAGGCCAGGGGCACCTGGTGGGCACGCCAGGAGCCCTCGGTCTTCTTGCCGTCGATGTGCTTGGGGCACGTCCAGCCCTTGGGGGTGCGGAAGATGATCATCGGGTAGACCGGGCGGGTCTCGTCGCCGGCCTCCGCGCGCTCCTTGATGTCGCAGATCTCGTCGAAGACCTCCTCGAGGAGGTTGGCAAAGCGACGGTGGATGGAGGCGTGGGACTCGTTGTCAAAACCGGCCACAAAGAAGTGCGGGTCGTAGCCCATGCCCTCGAAGAACTCCTCAAGCTCCTCGTCGGAGACGCGGGCCAGGATGGTGGGGTTGGCGATCTTGTAGCCGTTAAGGTGCAGGATTGGCAGCACGATGCCGTCGGTCTTGGGGTTCACGAGCTTGTTGGACTGCCAAGAGGTGGCAAGCGGGCCGGTCTCGGCCTCGCCGTCGCCGACGACGGCCACGGCCAGCAGGCTCGGGTTGTCCATGACGGCGCCGTAGGCGTGGGACAGGGTGTAGCCCAGCTCGCCGCCTTCGTGGATGGAACCGGGAGTCTCGGGGGCAAAGTGGCTGGGGATGCCGCCGGGGTAGGAGAACTGGCGGAAGAACTTCTGCAGGCCGGCCTCGTCATCGGTGATGTCGGGGCGGACCTCACGGTAGGTGCCGTCGAGAAGGGACTGGGCGGTGCCGGCGGGGCCACCGTGACCAGGGCCCATCAGGAAGACGGCGTTCTGCTGGTGGTCGGCAATGAGGCGGTTGACGTGGCCAAAGAGGAAGTTCACACCCGGGGTGGTGCCCCAGTGGCCGACGAGGCGGTGCTTGACGTCGGCACGGCCGAAGTCGCGGGCCTCGCCGGTCTTCTCGTCGACGAAGTCCTTCTTCATGAGCGGGTTGGAGCGCAGGTAGATCTGGCCGACGGAAAGGTAGTTGGCGGCGCGCCAGTACTTCTCGACGCCCTCGAGCTCCTCGGCGGGAACGGCGTGGTCGAGCTTCTGCCACGGGGTACCAATAACGGGCTGAGCCATGCTTGATCCTCCTTGTCTGAGGTCCGCGGCCGGGCGCTTGTGCGACTGCCGCTGGGCCTGCCTGATTTCCGAACTGGAGTATAGGGGGTAAAACGGTTTACTAATCGTGAATTCATAGGTAATTCGTTTTACCTTGAAGCTGTGTACGAGCGGTCGCTCTTTACGTGCGTGGGTGACGGGTGGTGGCGGGCAGGTGCGCCACTCGGCCCCACGCAGATTTGGCCTCCACTGGAAGGCGTTTCTCTGCAGGGGCCTCCGGCGCGCAGATTTGGCTTCCACTGGAACGCAAATCTGCGCCAAAAGGCCCTTCTGGCGAGAAGATCTTCTCGCCGCGCAAAAAAGGCTTCCAGTGGAGGCCGGATTTGCGCAGGAAGGGGGACGTGCACCACATCGCGGCCCGGCCAAATGTGGACGCCGCGTGAGGGCCGCCGCACCGTCAAAATTTTTGTAAGCCAGACCCGCCCTTGGCCCACGCGCCACCAGCTGCGAGAAGAGCCTCTCCCCGAAAGCTACCGGTACGCTGACCGCAAGAAATCAGAAAGGCCATTTTGGCCGCTTGACCAGGCGCGCGTGTACGATGCGCCCACCATGAAATTCGTCCTGTCACATACCACGGCTCTTGAGGTCATGCGCACGGAGGGCTTCCCCGCACTCCTCGCACGGCAAGACCCGCATCCGGCCCTGCCAACGGGGGCGCCGGCCGCGGGTGAGGTCGAGCGCTGGCTGCGTTCCTCCCCCATCACGCGGCTGCTCGACCGTCCGGTCACGCTTCTGGCCGCGGGAGAGTCCTCGCGTAAGAGGTGCCGCGGCTTTGAGGTGCGCACGGCGGGCTTTGAGGTGCCGCCCGGCTCGCTCGTAGGGGTCAACGCATCCACGGCCGTGGTCTCTCCGGAGCTGTTGCTGCTCCAGATGGCGCGCGTGGCCACCCCTCTTGAGCTGGCGATGCTCGTCTGCGAGTTCTGCGGCCTCTATGCAATCCGGCCACGCACTGCCCAGGAGCAGGGCCTCGTCCAGCGAGAAGTTCCGCTCACAAGCACCAGACAGATCTTGGGGTTTCTTGCCAAGACGAGTGGCGTTCCCGGCACGCCTGCCCTGCGCCAGGCCACAAAGCGGGCCTTTGACCTCAGCGCGTCCCCGCAGGAGTCAAAGCTCGCGGCGCGCGTGGCGTGGCCCCGGTCCGAGGGCGGCTACGCCATCCCCATCATTGGCATGAACGAGTCTATCGAGGTCAGACGCATCAATCGGCAGCTCACGGAGGCCCACGTCCGCAGACCCGACGTCATCCTGCGGCTTCCCGGGCCAAACGGCTGCGGCATCGGCCTTGAGTACAACGGCAGTGACCACCTCAGGGAAGGCCGCCAGCAGCTCGACGACGTGCGGACAAACGAGCTTCTCGCATACAACTTCAAACCGTATTCCATCTGGGCCGACCAATACCAGAGCACATCGTACATGGATGGCCTCATGGACGGCGTCATCCGCGGCGAGCTGGGCCTTCCCCGCCATCGTCCCACGGCGAGAAGGGCGGCCGTGGAGCTGGCCCGCCGCGAGGCGCTTCTCGCCGAGCTCAACGCCATCGACGGAACAAGATGGGGCGTCTCGGCATCACGCCCAGACGTCGTGCGGGCGCGCGACGCAGTCTGCGAGGCCCGCGAGCGGCCGCTGGACCAGTAAGCCCTGACCCCGCCGGCGAGAAGGGCGTCCGTGCCGCGCCGCCCGTCTTTCTCGCTAGAGCCAGCGGACGGAGTTCTTCACCACGATCTTGGGGCGCAGGATGGTGGAGACGCTGCCCTTTGGCTCGGCGCCCGCGTCGGCCTCGGCGAGACGGGCAAACAGCAGGTCGATGGCCGCGTCCGCAAGCTCGCCAGAGTTCTGCTCGATGGAGGTGAGCGCGGGCTCGAAGAGCGAGTCGGCCGCTGAGTTGTCGTAGCTCACCACCGAGTAGTCACGCGGAACGCGCAGGTCATGGGCGTAGAGCAGCTTGAGCAGGCCCAGGGCGATGTTGTCGGAGCTCGCAAAGACGGCCGTGGCGTCGGTCTTGAGGAAGCCCTTGGCAGACTCGTAGGCGTCGTCTATGTAGTAGGCGGTGTGGAACTCAAGCTCCGGGTCCGGCTCAATGCCGCGCTCGCGAAGGGCCCGCTCGTAGCCCGCCATGCGCTCCAGGCCCGTGTTTGACTCCTTGTTGATGAGGCACGCCACGCGCTCGTGCCCGCGGCCAAGCAGGTAGGAGGTTGCCAGGTAACCGCCCTGCTCGTTGTTGAAGCCCACCTTGTCGCAGTCCAGGCCCTCAATAAAACGATCAACCATCACGTAGGGTACCGGCAGCTGCTCGAGCATGGAGGCAAGCCCCCGCCCGGGCCGCAGCTCGTCGGAGACCACGATGAACAGCCCGTCCACGCCGCGGTTCACCAGCAGGCGCACGAGCTCGGCATCGTTTGATTTGCTGCCGTCGGAGTTGGTGATCAGCAGCAGGTACCCGCGCTCGCGACACCTCAGCTCCAGGTTTCTTGCCAGCGACGAGAAGAACCTGGACTCAATGTTGGGGACCACCAGCCCCAGCGTCTGGGAGTGCTGCGTCACCAGGCTGCGCGCGATCTGGTTGGGGATGTAGCGCTTCTTGCGCGCCACCTCCTTGATGCGGCGGCGGTTCTCGGCGGAGATCTTGCACGGGCGGTCGTTGAGCACAAGCGAGACCGACGTGGGAGACAGGCCCACCTCGCGGGCGATGTCCTTGAGCGTCACCTTTGCCGCCATCGTGCCCTTCTCCCCTTCCATACGTCCGCCGCGTCCGAGCGGACGCGATTCTCGCCAGGGTTTCCGTCACGTCACCGCTTCTAAGGCCCCGACGTCCATCCCTATAATGGTAGCGGCAATCCCACGCCAGCCTTCGGAAGAAAGGGACGTAGTGGACATCACCCCGCAGGAAGTCGCCGAGACCCTCTCCATGGTCTCCGAGCAGAACCTAGACCTACGCACCATCACCATGGGAATCTCGCTTGCCGGCTGCGCCGACGAGGACATGGGCCGCATGTGCCAGAAGGTCTACGACAAGATCACCCGCACGGCAGAGAGCCTGGTCAAGACCGCCGAAGACCTCCAGAGCGAGTACGGCATCCCCATTGCCAACAAGCGCGTCTCGGTCACGCCGGTGGCCCAGATCGCGGCCGGCTGCCCCGACGAGGACCTCTCGCCCATCGCGCACGCCATGGACCGTGCCGCCCAGACTCTGGGCATCGACTTCATGGGCGGCTTCAGCGCACTGGTGCAGAAGGGCATCGGCGCCACGGACCGCAAGCTCATCAACTCCGTGCCCGAGGCGCTGGCCACCACCGAGCGCGTGTGCTCGTCGCTCAACATCGCCTCCACGCGAGCCGGCATCAACATGGACGCCGTGCTTCTCTCCGCGCAGACCATCCAGGAGTGCGCACGCCGCACGGTGGACATCGACTGCTACGGCGCCGCCAAGTTTGTGGTGTTTGCCAACATGGTGGAGGACTCTCCGTTCATGGCGGGCGCCGTCCACGGCTCCGGCGAGGCCGACGCCGTCATCAACGTGGGCGTCTCTGGCCCCGGCGTCATGGCGGCCGCCCTCTCCGAGCTGCCGCAGGACGCCAGCCTCATGGACGTGGCCGAGAAGATCAAGCAGACCGCCTTCAAGATCACCCGCGCCGGCGAGCTCATGAGCCGCGAGGCCAGCCGCCGCCTGGGCGTGGAGAAGGGCATCGTCGACCTCTCGCTGGCGCCGACGCCGGCCGCCGGCGACTCCGTGGCCAAGATCCTGGAGATCATCGGCGTGGGCGAGTGCGGCGGCCCGGGCACCACGGCCGCGCTGGCCCTTCTCAACGACTGCGTGAAGAAGGGCGGCGTCATGGCGTCCTCCTCCGTGGGCGGACTGTCCGGCGCGTTCATCCCCGTGTCCGAGGACGCCGGCATGATCCGCGCGGCCGTCGACGGGGCCCTCTCCATCGAGAAGCTCGAGGCCATGACCTGCGTCTGCTCCGTGGGCCTGGACATGATCGCCATTCCGGGCGACACGTCGGTGGAGGCCATCGCCGGCATCATTGCCGACGAGATGGCCATCGGCGTGATCAACACCAAGACCACGGCCGTGCGCTTGATTCCGGCCATCGGCAAGTCCGAGGGAGACATGCTGGAGTTTGGCGGCCTGTTTGGCAGCGCGCCGGTCATGCCGGTCAACCGCTTTGCCGGCACCGTCCTGGCCCACCGCGGCGGCCGCTTCCCGGCCCCGATCAACTCGCTGAAGAACTAGCGGACGGCCGCGCCTTCGGGCGCGTCTTGCGCAGCAAAAGCCTTGCGCCCCTTGGGCCTCACGGACTCGGAGGCGCAAGGCTTTTTTGCACGCCCACGAGACGATTCCCACCGCTCGCCGAAACCACGTCCAAAAACCGCTTACCGAGCCCGGGAAAAGCCGTTCGCCGGGAGGGCATTCGACCTCTTCCGTTTGCCGAGCATACTGGTGGACCGGCCGTCTCGAGGGGGGGCGACCAGGCAAGCGACCTTGCGCCAAAAACCGGCGACGAGAATGCGCGCCGCCACAGAGCAAAGGAGTTAGGCATGAATCTCAAGGAGAAGTACGGCGAGTGGGGCATCGTCCTCGGAGCCACCGAGGGCGTGGGCGAGGCCTTCTGCAAGAAGCTCGCCGAGGGCGGCATGAACATCGTGATGGTCGGCCGCCGCGAGGAGCTCATGCGCGAGAAGGCCGAGAAGTTCAAGGCCGAGTACGGCGTCGACTACAAGGTCGTCCGCGCTGACCTCTCCCAGCCCGATGACGCCTGTGAGAAGATCTTTGCCGCCACCGAGGGCCTCGACATGGGCTTCATGAGCTACGTCGCGTGCCTGCACCACTTTGGCCGCTTCCAGGAGGTCGACCTCGCCGTCCACGAGCAGTGCCTCAACGTCAACGTCATCAGCTTCCTGCGCATCTTCCACCACTACATGAAGCAGTTCGCCGCCAAGGACCGCGGCGCCGTCATCAACGTCTCGTCAATGACGGGCATCTCGGGCTCGCCGTTCAACGGAGAGTACGGCGCGGGCAAGGCCTACATCCTCAAGCTCACCGAGGCTGTCGCCTACGAGACCAAGAAGACCGGCGTCGACGTCGAGGCCATCACCCTGGGCACCACCCTCACCCCCACCGCCATGAAGAACTTCCCCAAGGGTCCCGCGGGCGACGCCGTCGTCAAGATCGCCCTTACCCCCGACCAGGTGGCCGACGAGGCTTTCGAGAAGCTCGGCCGCGAGATGTCGGTCATCGCCGGCGAGCGCAACAAGGCGAGCGTCCACGACTGGAAGGCCAACCACACCGAGGACGAGTACATCGCCTACATGGGCGCCTTCTACGAGAACTAGCCCCCAGCAGCCGATGGCGCAAAAACCCGCCCGAGCCGCGACGACGGCTCGGGCGGGTCTATTATTGCTGCGGTGGTTTCCCCAAAGTGAAGGGAGCCGGGGCGGTTGGGCGCGCTAGCCCAGAAAGCGGACCTCGGGCTCGAGGCGGACGCCGGAGGCGCGCTCGACCTCGTCCTGAACGTGTTCGATCACGGCGTGGACGTCGGCCGCGGTGGCACCGCCCACGTTGACGACGAAGCCGGCGTGCTTCTTGCTCACGGCAGCGCCGCCGGACTGGTACCCCTTGAGGCCGGCGTCGGTGATGAGCTTTCCGGCGAAGTAGCCCTCAGGGCGCTTGAAGGTGGAGCCGGCGCTCGGCAGCTCGAGCGGCTGCTTCTCCTCGCGCCGGTGGGTGAGGTCGTCCATGGTCGCGCGGATCTTCTCGGGGTCACCGGGGTTGAGGTCAAAGGTGGCCGAAAGCACGACCCAGCCCTCGTCCGCGATGCGGCTCTTGCGGTAGCCGAAGCTGAGCTCGCGCGCCGGCACGTCGACGACCGAGCCGTCGGAAAGAAGGACGCGGACCTCCTTGAGCACGTCGGCCATGCAGCCGCCGTAGGCGCCCGCGTTCATGAAACACGCGCCGCCGACCGACCCCGGGATGCCGCAGGCAAACTCAAGGCCGGAAAGTCCCAGCTCGCAAGCCATCTCGGAGGCCTCACGCAGGCCGACGCCCGCCTGGCAGCAGATCTCGTTGCCCTCGACGCTCACGCCCACAAGGCCGTCGGCCACAGCGACGATCACGCCGCGGTAGCCCTCATCGGAAACAAGAAGGTCCGAGCCGCAACCCAGAACAAAGTAATCGACGCCGGCGTCTTTGCACGCCGCGATGACGTCGCGCACCTCATCGAAGTCCTCGGGGATGACGTAGAAGTCGGCAGGGCCACCGATCTCGAAGGTGGTGTGCTCGCTCATCGGCTCGCCTGCCAGCAGGTTTTCTTCGCCGACGATAGCGCGGAGCCTCCATTCGAGGGGACTGTCGCTCTCGGTCATCTCTTCCTTTCGCTTGGACATCAGAAGTGGGCGCGAACGCGCGCAACGGCGCGAGTATAGCAGTACAGCAAGGTGTTATTGCGTTCGTCTGCACACCCCTACAACTAAGTGATATAGTCGGCAACGTCAGTTTCAGGGCGGGGTGAGATTCCCCACTGGCGGTAACGGGAGCGCAGGCGGACAGTCGCCGGCAAGAAACCCGAAGTCCGCGACCCGCGAATACGCGGTTGACCTGGTGGGATTCCAGGACCAACGGTATAGTCCGGATGGAAGAAACGGAGGCCACACATGGCCACTTCCACGCACAGCACGCACGACACGCACTCCACCACCGCCGGTTCCGGCTGGTCGACCCGCCGCATCGCGGTGACGGCGCTGTTCTGCGCGCTCTCGCTCATCACGAGCTTCATCGAGATCCCCATCTTCCCGCCGGCGCCGTGGCTCGAGTACGACCCGTCCTGCGTCGTCGCCCTCGTCGCGGGCCTCGCCTTCGGCCCGGTCACCGGCACCATCGTGATCGTGCTCTCGTGGCTCGTGCACCTCGTGTTCCAGTTCAGCCCGTGGGGCGTCCTGATGGCCATCGCGGCCAACGCGTCGCTCGTCATCCCCTGCTCGCTCATCGCCCGCAAGCTCGGCGGCAAGCGCGGCCTGGCCGTGGGCATGGCCGTAGGCGCCGTGATCTCGCTGGCCGTGTGCATCGTCATGAACCTCATCGTCACGCCGCTCTACACTGCCGTCACCGTCGACGCCGTCGTCGCCATGATCCTGCCCATCCTCGTTCCGTTCAACGTCCTCAAGCTGGCCCTCAACTGCGCTCTCACCGCGCTCGTGCAGGGGCCCGTCTCGAAGGCGCTCGCGGGGTAGGGACGCGCATGAGCTCCGGCTTGGATAAAGACTTTGATCTAAAGGGAGGCGCCGTCGTGCGCCTCTCGCGCGTTACGCTGCGCTACGGGGACGACTGCGCGCTCGACGACGTCACGCTCGAGGTGCCTCGCGGCCAGCGCGTGTGCGTCCTGGGCGCCAACGGCAGCGGCAAGTCCACGCTCGCCTCGGTCATCTGCGGGCTTTTGGCCCCGGACGAGGGAGACGTAGAGCTCGTGGGAGAGCACGTGTGCGAGGGCGGCGTGCCCGACCTTGCGGCTTATCGCCGCGCCCGCCGCGCCCTCGGCCTCGTCTTTCAGAATCCCGACGACCAGATTGTGACGAGCGTCGTGGCCGACGACGTGGCCTTCGGGCCCGAGAACCTCGGCCTTCCCCGCGACGAGATCAGACGCCGCGTGGACCGCGAGCTCGCCCGCGTGGCGCTCACCGACTACGTGCGCGCCGACCCGTCGCGCATGAGCGGCGGGCAGCGGCAGCGCGTGTGCATCGCCGGCGCGTTGGCCATGGAGCCGCAGGTGCTCGTGCTCGACGAGCCGTCCTCGCTTCTGGACGTGCGCGGCCGCGAGGCCATCATGCGCGTGATGGGCCGCCTGGCAGCCGCGGGCGCCACGCTCGTCCACGTGACGCATTTCATGGACGAGGCGCTCGAGGCCGACCGCGTCATCGTCATGCGCGCCGGCCGCGTCGTACTCGACGGGGCGCCGCGCGAGGTGTTCTGCGACGCCAACGCCGGGCTCATCGACGAGCTCGGGCTCGAGCTGCCCTTCGACCTGCGTCTCTTGCGGGCAAGAAGGGCGCTGACGGGCGCCGACCGCGCGCAGCGGGCGCCTCTTTCCAAGAACGGCGCCCCTCGCGAGCTGTTCTGCCGCGTGAGCGGCGTCAGCTTCTCCTACACCCCGCGCCATGCGGCGCTCAACGACGTCTCTTTCCAGGTCCTTGAGGGCGAGAGCTGCGCCGTCGTAGGCCAGACCGGTTCCGGCAAGTCGACGCTGCTGCGCCTGCTCTGCGGCCTGGAGGCCCCCGATGCCGGCACCGTCGAGGTCGCCGGCGCCACCACGGCGACCAAGCGCGGCCGCCGCGATGTCCGCCGCGCGGTCGGCTACGTCATGCAGCACCCCGAGCGGCAGCTCTTTGCCCAGACGGTGGAATCAGACGTCGCCTTCGGCCCGAGCAACATGGGCCTTCCCGCCGACGAGGTCGCCCACCGGGTCGGCCACGCGCTCGACCTGGTGGGCCTTGCCGCAAAGAAGGACCTCTCGCCCTTCGAGCTCTCCGGCGGACAGAAGCGCCTCGCCGCCATCGCGGGCGTGCTCGCCATGGAGCCCAAACTGCTCGTCCTCGACGAGCCGACGGCCGGGCTCGACCCGCGCGGCCGCGCCGGCCTGCGCCGTCTGCTGGCCGAGCTGCGCGACCACGGCATCACGATCGTGCAGGTGACGCACTCGATGGAGGACGCCGCGCGCGCGGACCGCGTGGTCGTGCTCGACCAGTCCCGCGTGATCGCCGACGGCACGCCGGCGGAGGTTTTCTCGCCAGACAACGCGGCGCGGCTCCACGCGTGCGGGCTCGGCATCCCCCGGCCGCTCGCCTACGCGCGCTCCCTTGGAAAGAAGGGCGTGCCCGCACTCGGCGACCCCCTCACCATCGAGGAGCTCGCCGCCGCGCTCGGGCCGCTGACGGACGCCGGCGACGCGAACGGCGCGAACACCCAGCGCAAGGAGGTGAGCGCCTAGATGGCCTTCAAGCTCGAGGTCGGCCAGTACTTCGAGGCCGACTCCCCCATCCACGCGCTCGACGCGCGCGTCAAGTTCTGCTGCGCCCTCGCCGCCATGATCGCGCTGTTCTGCGCCGCCACCCCCGCGCAGCTCGCGGCAGGTGCCGTCTTCTCCGTCGGCGCCGTGGCCGCGAGCCGTGTGCCCGTCGGGCGCGTGGCGGCATCGGTGAGGCCCCTCGTTTTCTTCCTCGCGTTTCTTTCGCTGTTCAACCTGATCTTTGTGCAAACGGGCAACGAGCTGCTGGTCGCAGGCCCCGTTCGCATTACCGACGGCGGCCTGTGGGCGGCAATCCTGTACACCGCTCGCTTTGGCCTTGCCCTCATGGTGGGCTCGCTCATCCTGCTGACCACCACGCCGACCGAACTCTCGGACGGCTTCGACGCCATGCTCGCACCGCTCGCGCGCCTCGGCCTACCCGCCCACGAGATCGCCATGGTGTTCAGCCTGATGCTGCGCTTCGTGCCCACGCTGGCCGACGAGGCCTCGGCCATCCTCGACGCGCAGGCCATGCGCGGCGGCGGCTTTGACGAGGGCGGCCCCGTGCGGCGCGTCCGCGCGATCGTCCCCGTGATCGTGGCGCTTCTTGCCAGCGGGCTGCGGCACGCCGACGGGCTCTCACGAGCGCTCGACGCCCGCTGCTACGAGGGCGGAGAAGGCCGCACCCACCTGCGCGAGCAGCGGCTTTGTGCCCGCGACGCCGTTGCCGTCGCGACAACGCTCGGCTTCATCGCGGCGATGGTCGCGCTCGGCTAGCCGGCTGCCGGCATCTCGTTCTGCTCCGGGTGGTCTGGATACTTTGAATTCTAGTATTGCCAAAGGGTGCCAAAGGGAAAGGGTGCCAAAGGGGACGCCGGGAGGCATACCGCAGCGGCCACTACGCGAGAAAGCTCGTCACCGGGGCAG
>CAJMPT010000036.1 GCA_905215465.1 uncultured bacterium
TGGGTCTCATCGGCATGGGCAACAACCCCATGGTCGGTGCCACCGTCGCCTGCGCCGTCGCCGTGGACGCCGCTCTGAACAAGTAAGTCCTTCTCGCCAAGGGCGAAGCCGGACTTTCAAGGCCGTCACCTCCGGGTGGCGGCCTTTTTGCGCGCGAGACCCGCCCCAGGTCCTACCCCCAGGCCTGCCTGAACGCCAGGACCTCCATGACGGAGGAGACGGCGGCCACGCGGCGAGAAAGGCCTTCCTCTATGAACGGCCCTCTCTCTGGGGTCGAGGCAAACGCGCTGCGGGCCAGGACAGCCATTGCCTCCTCGACAAAGCCGTCAAGAAAGGCGGGCTCAAACCACTCGGCGCGGTCCACGAGGGCCAGCTGGCGCTGTGGCTCGGGTCCAAACGGCCTTGCAGAGAAGGTCCAGTCGCATGTGGCAACCTCGCCATCGGTCTTTGCGTACCAGAGGCAGTTGCCGGTGTCGAAGATGGGGGCGGGTCGCAGCTCAAGGGTGTCGACGTTGCGAATGAAGCCAAAGTTGCGCCAATGGCGATCGGCGTTGGCGAGGATAGAGTCGCAGACCATCATCTCGCAGAGTCTGAGCCTGATCTCGCCCTCGTTTGCGCCCAGGCGCGCCGCATGACGGCACAGCCGGTCGTAGGTTGAGGAGCCCCGCGTTGCTCCCATGGAGTCCCGGAGGTAGACGGCCGGGATGTACTCCTCCCGGCCGTTCAAGAAGTCTGGGCAACGGCACGCCAGGCCGTCACCAAGACGCACGAGCTCATACGGCACGTAGCTTCCCGGCATGAGCACCCGGTCGAACAGCCTTGTGGCAACGACCTCGTTGCAGGGTCGCTGGTCATCTGAGCCCGAGCCCTTGTAGAGCACGCGCGCGCCGCCCTCTATGGCCCAGCGCTTTGGTAGCTCACCCTCGGAGGTGTTGTCCGGGGAGTCAAGCCCCACGGAAGCCAGCCAGGATCTTTCCACCTCGTCACAGCCCGTAAAGGGGTTGGCAAAGTAGTTGATGTCAGACCACTCTAGGTCCGCCCCGTCCGGAAGAAGCCAGTAGCAGTCAGACAGCGAGAGACCGTGACCCCGCATTGAGACCTGGTCGCCCTCACCCAGGCCAAGCTCCCTGCGCTTGGCCAGGTACAGGGGCCTTGCGTCCGGAATGGAACGGCGTAGCCACCAGTCATTGAACTCGCGGGCCTTGACGTTGCCGCCAGAGGTGACCGTCCCCAGCGGCATGCGCGCGGGGTCAAGCACCTCCACGACGGAGAACGGGCGCTCGCGAGAGAGGTCGTACGTGAGGCGGCCAACCTCATGATCGGCCGACATGAGGGTCAGGGCCTTGCCCGACCGGGCGTATGCCACGCGGCCGCAAGAGGGCCTTTGCTGGGCATAGGCCCGCACCGAGTCGGCAAGGACCCGCTTTCTGCCCTCGACCATGGCGGTCTTGAGGGTTCCCGCGCTGCCCAGCTGAGAGACGCGAGCCTTGGTCACACCCAGCTCGCGCGCGGCCTGGCCGAGCGTGAGGTACTTCTCGGCCATTGGTCCTCCGTCCGTCCATGCGTTAATCATTAGAATCCGTTAAGCAGGAATCTTAACACACGCAATCGTTTAACGAGGCAGATGGTGGTGTCTTCCTACAGGCGCACGGTGCGGGTGGCCACGCGGGACAGCAGGTCTGGGGAGTGGGAGACCAGCGCCATGCCCCAGCCCTCACGCTCCTGGAGGCCCATGAGCACGTGCCAGAGGTCCGCCTGGGTGACGGCGTCGAGCATGGCCGTGGACTCGTCGGCCACCAGGTAGCGTGGGCCAGAGACCAGCGCCCTCACCATGGCCACGCGCATGAGCTCGCCGCCGGACAGCTCATGCGGACGGCGGCTCAGCCAGTCGGGCCTCACGCCAAACGCGCCGAGAAGCCCCTCCAGCCGGTCCTCGTCGAGTCCCGCGACCTCTTGGATGCTCCGTCCGATGCGCAGCCTGGGGTCAAACGCCTGCTCCGGGTGCTGCCAGAGCAGCTGGACCGGACTGGCCTGGCCGCGCAGGCGCCTCACCACAACAAGCGGAGAGCCGTCCACCTGGACCTCGCCAGACACGGGCTCGAGGTAGCCAGCCAAGAGGCGGCAGAGCGTGGTCTTGCCCCTGCCGGACGCACCGAGAAGGGCCACGCGCTCGCCCGGGCCGACGGCCAGCGAGAGCCCGTCAAAGAGCTCTTCTCCACCGGGATAAGAGAACCGCAGGTCAGAGACCTCAAGACTCATGCTCCACCTCCCCGCTTGCCGCAAAGTCATGCCCGGGCAGCGCGTGCCACAGCGCGCGCGAGAAGGGATGCCTCAGCTGGTCGGCAGACCGGAAGCTCCGGGCGGCCGTCTCCTCCACGATCGTGCCGTCATGGAAGACCGCCACGCGGTCGGCCACGCGCAGAGCAAGCTCGATGTCATGCGTGATGAGCAGCACTCCCCCGCCGCCGTTGGCAAAGGCGCGCAGGTCATCGAGGGCATGGACGGCCAGTTCAAGGTCGAGACCCGGCGTGGGTTCGTCGGCAATGACGAGCTTGGGCGAGTCCATGAGGGCGCACATGAGCAGAACTCGGCGCGCCATGCCGCCGGAGAGCTCGTGCGGGTACATGCGCTCCACCTCGGGCGCCAGCCCGTAGGCCTCAAAGAGCTCCCGCTGGAGAGAGAGGCGACGCTGCGCATCCGCCTTGCGGACGGCACGAGTCTCTCCCCTGGCCACGCCGCGGACCTGCTCGCCCACGCGCATGAGCGGGTCGAGGTTGCCCACGCCCTGCGGCACGAGCGAGACGCCCCGTCCGGCAAGCGAGCGCAGCCCAGAGGCGTCCATTCGCTGGCCGTCAAACCAGATTGTGCCTCTGACCTCAGCGTTATTGGCAAAGTTGCCCATGAGCGCATCTGCGAGCACCGTCTTTCCGGAGCCGCTCGCGCCCACCACGGCCAGGACCTCGCCAGCATGCACGCTCAGCGTGAGATCGTGCAGGACCTCGCTCCTCACGCGCCCAGCACGCCAGAAGGGCGCGGCGGGGTCGTACATGTCAAACGCCACGCTCAGGCGCTCCACGCTCAGCAAGTGGTGTCCGCCCACGTGGCGGGAACCCGCCGCATGGGTGTGGTGGTGATGGAGCTCCCCATTGACGTGGGACGCGGACAACGCGTCCGCAATCGGGGGCTTTGTCTTCTCCAGAGTCACGGCACCCCCCTAATCCTGCACCGCACGAGCGGAGGCGAGGTCTCGCAGCAGGGACCCAAGCCGGTCAAAGACAAGCACTACGGCGACCAGCGTCGCGCCAGGCAGCACGGCGAGCCACCAGGAGCCCGTGGAGAGGTACCTCATGGCCTCGGAGAGGATGACGCCAACGGCGGGCTCGTCCGCAGAGAGGCCAAAGCCCAGGAAGGTCACGGAGGCCTCGTGCAGGATGGCATGCGGGAAGGCAAGCACCATGCCCACGAGCAGCTGGGGCAAAAGCGCCAGCAGCAGGTGGCCCAGCGCAAGCTGCAGGCGGCTGGCGCCGGCGGCCTGGGCCAGGCGCATGTAGGGCTGGTCGCGCACCTGGATGGCCTCGGCCCGCAGCACCCTGGCAAGGCTCCCCCAGTGCGTGAGCGCCACGGAAAGCGTGACGCCCCAGAAGCCGCGGCCCAACGCGTAGCTCACCAAGATGAGCAGGATCATGTGGGGCACGCCCATCAGAAGGTCAATCAGCCAGGCAACCGCCGCATCCGCGGCGCGTCCGCCCAAGGCGGCCACGAGCGCCAGTGCCAGGGCAATGGCGCCAGAGATGACCGATGCCAAAAGACCCACAAAGACCGAGGTAGAAAGGCCGGCAAGAGTCCGTGCTAGCATGTCGCGCCCCATCCAGTCCGTGCCAAAGGGGTGCTCTGGACAGGGCGCAAGGGCCTTTGCGGAGAAGTCCGTGACACCCGCGACGTCCCACAGCATGCGTCCGGCAACGACCACGGCGGCAAGCAGCGCACAGGCCAGCAGGATGCCCAAAAGCATTCTCCTGCGGTTACCGGAGCCCCTCGCCTCGGAGGCGTGAAGCAGCGGCGCGACGTCAGCAACGCCAACGGCGCCAACGGAAGGCTCAGCTTGCGTCATGCGCCTCTCGCCTCCCCTCGCGGATGCGCGGGTCAACAAGGGCGCATATGACGTCGCCCGCGGCGTTGCCCGCAAAGACCACCACGGCGGAGGCCAGCGCAATGGCCACCAGCAGGGGCGCGTCTCCGCCAAGCCCCGCGGTGACGGCGGCCTGGCCCAGCCCCGGGTACGAGAAGACCTGCTCCACCAGCACGGAGCCGCCAAACACCTCGCCCACCGAGGCGCACTCGAGGGTCACCGCCGGCAGCACGAGGTTGCGCAGGCCGTGGCGCAGCAGCACCTGGCGACGCGTCTCGCCGCGGCTGAGGGCAAAGCGGGCGTAGTCGCCCTGCATGACCTCGATGGTCTTCTCACGCGTGTGAAGGGCAATGGAGGGCGCGTTGGCCACCCCCAGCACCAACGCGGGCAGCACCAGGTGATGGAGCCTGCTTGCCCACGAGACCTGGGTCGCATCCACGCCTATGGGCACCGAGAAGCCCAGCGGAAACCACCCCAGCCCCACGGAGAAGACCATGAGGGCCACCAGGCCCAGCCAGAAGGACGGCATGGAGGAGAGCACCAGGCAGATGCCCGTCACGGCACGGTCCAGAGGCCCACCGCGGCGCGCACCCGCGGCCACGCCGACCGCAAGGCCCAGCACGCCTGCAAGCAGCCACGCGCCTGCCATGAGCGCCAGCGAGTTGGCGGAGCGCTCTCCCACCACCTCCGTGACCGGGCGGCCAAAGCGCAGGCTCTGGCCGAGGTCCCCGCGCAGGGCCCCTTCCAGCCAGTGGGCGTAGCGCTGCGGCAGGGGCGTGTCCGCCCCCCAGTACTCGGCCAGCTCCGCACGCTGGGCATCGCTCATCTGCGCGTAGGCGGCCTGGCCGAGGTTGGCCTTGACCGGGTCCACGGGAGAGGCCGCCACCAGGACAAACGTCACCACGCTCGTGGCGGCCAGGAGCGCCACGAGCCTCAGGGCCACCGCCGCGGGTCGCGGCAGGCGCCAAGCGCGCGGGGCGCGGACGGTCACCTGGTCAGGCAGTCCCACGCTAGTCCCAGCTCCAGAGGTCGACGTTGTTGAGGATGGACCAGCCGTGGCCATGCGGCTGGAGCTTCTGGGCGGCCACGGTGAGGCCCTCGCGCTTGAAGTAGAGGTGGCTCACGTTGGCAAGCCACGCCCAGGTAGCCTGGCCCTGCGGGGCCACGCCGGTAGCTCCGTCCCACTCCGCACGCTGCCAGAGCGGGAAGGAGTCCTCCACGGTCTTTGCCGCCAACGCCTCGTCAAGGTAGGCGTCGGTAGCATCGCTCTGGTAGCACGAGAAGTTCATGGTGCCCGTGGAGTAGTTGAGCTCGTAGACATCCGAGGGGGAGTTTGAGCCCCAGCCCCACATGATGGGGTCGCTGAACTCGTGCGGGTAGAGGTCGTCCCAGCTTCCGCCACGCGGCGTGACGGCAATGCCCACCTGTGAGAGCTGGTCTGCAAGGGCGTTTGCCATGGCCTGGCGCACGGAGTCTCCCGTGGGGTAGTACAGGTCGAAGGCGCACCTCAGGCCGTCGCGGGCATAGGTGCCGTCCTCGCCCCTTGCCCAGCCGGCCTCCTCGAGCAGCGTCCGGGCGGCAGGGCGGTCCGTCTCGCAGCGCATGCCCTCACTCGCCCAGGGCATGCCATCGCCAATGCTGTAGGCAACGCTGCCATGGCCGCCCAGAACGTCATCGACAAGCGCCTGGCGGTCTATGGCCAGGTTGACGGCGCGACGCACCTCCAGGTTGCAGGTGGCGTCGTTTCCGGCGGGGTAGGTGTTGGGGCCGTCCTCGCGCGTGGAGCCCGCGGGAATGACCGGCATCTGGAACCCGCGCGAGTCAACCGTCTGGTAGGACTCCAGGGTGTAGCCAGAGACCTGCTGGTCCGCCAGCGTGGCGGAGGTGTAGGCCATGTCCACCTGGCCGGAGCGCACGGCCGCCAGGGCGGCGTCCTCCTCCATGAAGACCACGCACACGCGCTCGATCTGGGGAGCCTCGCCGTAGTAGGACGGGTTTGCCTGGAAGATGACCTGTTGGCCGCGGTCCCACTGAGCGAGCAGGTACCTGCCGGAGCCAACGGGCGCCTGGCCGTAGTCCGGCCCGTAGGCGTGCTCGGGCACTATGCCCACCACGGCAAGGGTGTAAAGCAGGGCGTTGTACGGCTTGGAAAGCGTCACCACCAGCGTGGCGTCGTCGGGGGCGGAGGCCCCCTCCACCATGGAGAGGTCCGCCTGGGCGTTCTTGGAGTCACGGATGGTGTTGAGCGTGAAGGCCGCGTCGCGGGCGGTCACGGGCTGACCGTCGCTGAACTTGGCGTCATCCCTCAGCGAGAAGGTCCAGGTCAGTCCGTCGTCCGAGCACTCGTAGCCCGTGGCGAGGTCGCACTCAAAGGACATGTCCCTCGTGGTGCGGATGAGCGTGGACTGGATGAGCGGCTCGTGCACGTGCTCGCCGCAGCCCCAGGCTACGCACGGGTCAAAGCCGGCGTCCGGCTCGTTGGTAGGGCTCATGGCAATGGTGACGGTGCGCTTGTCGCCCGCGGCAGCATTGGCTCCGGCATCGGATGCCTTGTCCGCTGAGGACCCACAGCCAGCAAGGGCCGCCGCACCGCATGCGAGGACTCCCGCATCGGCGAGAAATGCCCTTCTGGTCATGGCTCCCATGGTCCTGTCCTGCGTCATGTAGTTCTCTCCCATCGCGTCTCTCCCTTGGGTTGGGTCATATGGGCCCGATTATAGGAACGGCTGGCGGACGGATGTTGTAAAACCGAACATATTGCACGATGTGTTCGGAAGAAGGGCTAGCATGGGACTGTTGCCGCAAAGCAAGCAGAAAGAGGGAGCCTCCCATGCAGTTTGACCTCGACAAGAGCATTCGCTATGGCCTTGCGTACTCCGGTGGCGTGGACTCGTGCTACCTGCTGGCGGAGCTGCTGCGGCAGGGCTACGACGTGAAGGCCTATACCATCCTGGACGACCTCCAGATCACGCGCGACACCGACGACTCGGTGACCATTGCCAAGATGCTCGGCGCCGAGCAGGAGATCATCCCCATCAACATCTGGGACGGCCACGACGACCTGCGCGCCAACCCGTGGGACCGCTGCTACCACTGCAAGTCCATGGTGTTTGGCACCATCCTCGAGCACATGCGCGCCGACGGCCGCACCGTGCTGCTGGACGGCACCAACGCAAGCGACCGCGAGGACCGCAGGCCGGGCTTCCGCGCCATTCACGAGCTGGGCGTTGTCTCTCCGCTGCGCGCGGCGGGCATGACCAAGGACATGGTACGCGAGGAGTCCGCCAAGCTGGGGCTGCCCACGGCCAACAAGCCGAGCTACGCCTGCTATGGCGCCTACTTTGGCAAGGACGAGGCCATCACGCCCGAGTCCCTTGCCGCCACGGTGGACCGCTTCATGGCTTCCCACCCCGACGCCGCCGACCGCGTGCGCACCGACGGCAACATCGAGCCCAGCGCCGCCGAGGCGGCCGCCCTCGCCCGCGAGAACGCCGCCGCAAAGGCCGCGCGCGAGCGCGAGGCCGCCGAGGCCAAGGCCACTGCGGGCGACGAGGCGTAAGCATGGACAAGGGCGAACTAAGGGCACTTCTCAACGAGGTGGCGGACGGCAGCGTGGACGCCGGAGAGGCGCTTGCGCGCATCCAGTCCGCACCGGTGGCAGACATAGGCTACGCCCAGCTCGACCTGGCCCGTGGCGTCCGTCAGGGCGTGGGCGAGGTGGTCTATGGCCAGGGCAAGACGGCCGAGCAGGTGGCCGGCATCGTGGACGCCCTGCTGGGGGCGGGCCAGAAGCGCGTGCTGGTCACGCGCCTGGACGCGCAGAAGGCCGCGCGGGCCCGTGCACTTCTTGCCAAGGACAGCGCTGAGGCCTGGACCTACCGGGAGGATGCACAGCTCGCCATCGTGGGTGGCATGCCGCAACCCACGGGCAACGGCCGCATTGTGGTGGCCTGTGCCGGCACGAGCGACCTGCCCGTGGCCGAGGAGGCCGCCCTCACCGCAGAGTTCCTGGGCAACCGCGTCGAGCGCGTCTGGGACGTGGGCGTGGCCGGGCTTCACCGCCTGCTGGCCCATGCCGAGGACCTGGCTCAGGCGCAGGTCGTCATAGCCGTGGCGGGCATGGAGGGGGCGCTGGCCAGCGTCATTGGCGGCCTGGTGAGCTGCCCTGTCATCGCCGTTCCCACGAGCGTGGGGTACGGGGCCAACCTCGGCGGCATTTCCGCGCTGCTGAGCATGCTCAACTCCTGTGCAAGCGGAGTGAGCGTCGTGAACATAGACAACGGCTTTGGGGCAGGCTACCAGGCCAGCCTCATCAACCACCTGAGCTGCAAGAACTAGGGAGACACCATGAGCGAGAAGCACGCCAGCCAGCGCCAGAGGGCGCTCATCTTTGACGGAACGTCGGGCATCAGCGGAGACATGACCGTGGCGGCCCTCCTTGACTTGGGCGCCAGTGAGGAGCGCCTCATGGCGGCCCTCGCGACCCTGCCCGTCCACGGGTTTGAGGCCCGCGTGAGCCGCGTGACCAAGAGCGGCCTCTCTGCCTGCGACTTTGACGTCGTCCTGGACGACGAGCACCAGAACCACGACCACGACATGGCCTGGCTCTTTGGCGAGAATGGCGCGGACGGGCACGAGCACCATCACCACCACGACGGGGGGCACGAGCACTGTCACGAGCACGAGGCCGAGCACTGCCACGAGCACGCTCACGGCCACGATCACGGGCATGGGCACCACCACGCGCACCGCTCGCTCGCGGATGTGCGCGCCGTCATCGAGGCCTCGGGGCTGACCGCCCGCGCCAAGGAGCTGGCCCTGGCCGTCTTTGGCAAACTCACCGAGGCGGAGGCCAAGGCGCACGGCGCCACGCCGGACACCGTCATGCTCCATGAGGTAGGCGCCGTGGACTCCATCGTGGACATCTGCGCCGTCGCCGTCTGCCTTGACGACCTCGGCGTTGACCAGGTCGTCGTACCCTGCCTCAGCGAGGGCCACGGAACCATCCGCTGCGCCCACGGCATGATGCCCATCCCCGTGCCTGCCGTGGCCAACCTGTGCTCCGCCGCCGGGATAGAGCTCGTGCCCGCCCCCGTCCACGGCGAGCTGGTGACGCCGACGGGCGCCGCCATCGTGGCGGCCCTGCGCACCTCCGACGAGCTCCCGCGTTTCTATCGCATCCTGGCCTGCGGCTACGGGGCCGGCAAGCGCGCCTACGAGAACACCGCCGGCGTGCTGCGCGTGACGCTGGCTGAGGTCGCGGACGCCCGCGACGAGGAGGCGGCCGACGACGACCCCGGCGCCGAGCACCCCGTCATCAAGCTCGAGTGCGACCTGGACGACTGCACGGGCGAGGCCCTCGGGCGCACCATCGAGCTCCTGATGGCGGCAGGCGCCCGCGACGCGCACGCCGTCCCCGTGGTCATGAAGAAGAGCCGCCCCGGCTACCAGCTTGAGGTCATCTGCGACAAGTCAAACGAGCAGCAGCTCATGGACCTTGTCTTTGAGAACACCACCACCATTGGGATCCGCTCCATGGCCATGCTGCGCCACCCCCTGCGCCGCCGACCCGACGAGGTCCAGACGCGCTTTGGCGGCGTTGCCACCAAGCGCGTGGTCCTGCCCGACGGAAGCGTCCGCTCCTACCCCGAGTACGGCTCCGTCGTGGCGGCAAGCGAGCGCACCGGAGCCTCCTTCCAGGAGGTCTTCCGCGCCGTCGAGGCAGCTGCCGCGCAGGCCGACGCGATGGCCAACCAGTCCGGCCGGAAAGACGCCTGATGGACGCCAGGAAGCGCCGCAGCCGCCTTGCCATAGAGCGCGCCTTCTCCGAGCTGCTGCTTGAGCAGGACTACGCCAAGATCACCGTCGCGGACATCCTCGCCCGCTCCGGAGTGGGGCGCGCCACCTTCTACGCCCAGTTCAAGGGCAAGGACGACCTTCTCGCCGACTTGGTGGGCGGCCTTTGCTCCTGCGCCCTCAGGGTCGAGGACGGCTCGGACCCCAATCCCGAGGCCCAGCTCGAGCAGATACTGAAGAACCTCTGGGAGTGTCGCGACGGCGTGAAGGCCCTGGTCAAGGGTGCCGGATCGCGCCAGTTTGCCGACTGCCTGCGTCACGCCATCATCGCCCGCGCGGCAAGAATCGTCCCCGAGGAGCCCCAGGGCCCGGCAGGCCAGATGAATCGTAGCTTCCTTCTGCACCACATTGCGGCCACCTTCGTGGGCATGGTCCAGTGGTGGGCCTGGAGCAACTTTGCCGTCACGCCCCAGGAGCTTGCCGCAGACTATCTGCGCGCCACCAAGCCGCTGTTTGAGTAGGCACGCAAAGAAATGAAAAAGGGCCGGGCGGCGAGCCTCCAAAGACTCGCCGCCCGGCCCTTGTTGGCCGTCAGCCGACAGTTGGCCCGCGGCCAGTTGGGCTGTCGCCTAGAACATGCCCAGGAAGGCGTGCACAAAGACCGCCGCCAGGACGGCGCCCACAAAGGGGGCCAGGCCGGGGACCAGAAGGCCGTACTTCCAGTTGTTATCGGCCTTGTCCTTGATGGGAAGCACCTGGTAGGCAAAGCGCGGGCCAAGGTCACGCGCCTGGTTCATGGCAAAGCCGGTGATGCCGCCCATGCCCATGCCGACGGCCCAGACAATGAGGCCGACGCAGATGGCGAGCAGGAGGACGTTCTCACCGGCGCGGCTAGCGGCGGCCAGAATCGCGGAGATGAAGACGAAGGTGCAGATGGCCTCGCAGAAGAAGTCGCGCGGGAGGTTCTGCAGGCCCTCGGTGGGGTTGGTCGAGAAGATGTTGCGCTGCGCGATGGGGTCGACCACGCCCTCGGACGCGCGGAACTCGTCGGCGTACATGAACCACGCAACGACGGCGCCCACAAAGCCGCCGAGCATGTCAGCGACCATGTACGGGATGCAGGAGGACCAGGGTACCAGGCCCACGATGCACTGGGCCAGGACCATGGCCGGGTTCATGCAGACGGCACCGCCAAAGATGAACAGGGCCACCGAGATGCCAAAGGACCAGGTGGTGATTGCGAACATGTGGCCGGAGCCCTGGTACTTGGCACCCTTGAGGACGGTGTCGCAGTGAACGCCCACGCCGAAGATGATCATGAGCGCCGTGCTGCCAAACTCGCACAGCATGTGGTAGAGAAGGTCATAGCTTGCCACGCGTGAAACTCCTTAGGTAGTTGCAACGATTATTTAACGGCAAGGCGCGCCGGCACGGATGCGCGGCCGCGCACCACATGCCAACGCGCCTGAGAGCCCTAGTGCTGGGCCACGACGACGCCCAGGCCGTCGGGGATGACGGCCACCTTGGCGTCGGCGCCCTTCATCTTGAAGGCCAGCTCGAGGGCCTCCTCAACGGTGTTGACAGGCGTCATGTGCATATCGCGCAGCATCTGGTGATCGCAGAGGTCGGTGACCATGATCACCGGGTGATGGGCAAGGATGCGGGCGAAGATCTGGGAGGTCCACTGGTCGGGCAGGGTCTCGTCCTTCGGGCGCTCGATGCAGGCGCGCTCGAACTCCGCCGGGTCGTTCTCGGCGATGTTCTTGTAGAAGCCCTCGCCGCCGTGGCCGTCGGCGCAGCCGGCGACGTCGATGATGACGCCGTCCTCGGGCAGCGTAGCCTCGGCCGCGCACATGCCCTTGACGGCCTGGTAGATGTTCTGGTCGAGCGGGTAGCCGCCGTTGGTGGTGATGGCCACGTCACACTGGACGGGCTCGACGCCGGCGAGCTTGCGCACAAAGTCACAACCGGCCTCGTGGGCCTTGTGGATGTCGCCGGCAAAGGAGCCGATGACCTCGTGCTTGCCGTTCAGCACCACGTTGAGCACAAAGGCGAGGTGCGCCATCTCGGCCGCGGCGAACATGTCCTCGCTCACGTGATTGTGGCAGAGGTTGCCGGCACGGGAGTGGGAGTCGTTCACGAACTGGCCGTTATGGTTGTACATAATGGTCTTGTAGCTGGCGATGCCAGGCAGCACGGACTTGCGGCTGCCGGAGAAGCCGGCAAAGAAGTGCGGCTCGATGAAGCCCTCGGCCAGCAGCAGGTCGGCGTCGGCGGCCACCTTGTTGATGATGCACTCGCCGCCGGAGGGCAGGGTGCCGATCTTCTCCATGGCGGAGTCGTCGGTCGCCACGTGCATGACGATCTCCTCGTTGGCCACGATATCCTCGCCGTACTTGTTGACGAGCTCCTCGTGCGTGGAGGGGCGGTGCATGCCGGTAGCCACGAGGATGCGCACGCGGGCCTCGGGGGCGGCAGCGTGGATGCGACGCAGCAGGATGGGCATGGTCACGCGGGAGGGAACGGGGCGCGTGTGGTCGGAGCTGATGATGACGATGTCGCGCTTGCCGCGGCAGAGCTCCTCGAGCTTTGGAGAGCCATAGGGGTTGTCCAGGGAGTTCTCGACGAGCTCCTCCTGGCTCGCCTCGGGCTTGAACTCGTTCTGGTGGCCTTCCATCAGGCCGGCGAAGTTCTTGTCCTCCAGCTTGAGATGCATGGTCTTGTGGTCAAACGGCAGGTCTGCCTCAAACATCTTCCGTCTCACTTTCGGTCTTAACCGCTCCGGTCACGGTTGTACGGGAAACCATACGCCGCTCATTTGCTACCGTTTGCCGACGTTTTTCTACCGGTTGGCGGCACCCGTCGGGGTGTTTATAAAGCTTGGAACCTGTTTGCGGCTTGGTGCGGGAACGTCGGCAAATGGGAGGAAGCCGGAGACTGGGAGTGCCTTCTTCCGGGCGTGTGATGATTATGTAAGGAGCACAACAACAGTCGTTGCGAGCCTCACTCGCCGCGCCCCCAAGGCACGCGACCGCCCGCGCGCGGTATTCTTTAGGCACAGAAGAACGAGAGGAGACCCCATGTCCGACTACGTCCTTAGCTGCTGCTCCACCGCAGACGTCACGCGCGAGCTCCTTGACGAGCGCGGCATTGCATACGTCTACTTCAACTACCAGCTGGACGGCCAGATGCTCAAGGACGACTTTGGCCAGACCAACTCCCCCGCCCAGCTCTACTCAAAGATGCTTGCCGGCGCCGATGCCAAGACCTCCCAGGTCAGCGTGGGCGAGTACCTCACGCACTTCGAGAAGTTCCTCACGCAGGGCAAGGACGTCCTCCACGTGACGCTCTCCTCCGGCATCTCCGGCACCTACGGCTCTGCCTGCGCCGCGCGCGACCAGCTCGCCGAGAAGTACCCGGACCGCAAGGTCGTAATCGTTGACTCCCTGTGCGCAAGCGCCGGCTACGGCCTGCTCATGGACAGGCTTGCGGACCTGCGCGACACCGGCATGGGTATCGACGAGCTCGCCACCTGGACCGAGGACCACCGCCTTGAGGTCCAGCACTGGTTCTTCTCCAGCGACCTCACCTTCTTCATCCGTGGCGGGCGTATCTCCAAGGCGGCCGGCCTGGTGGGCGGCCTGCTCAAGATCTGCCCCGTCATGGACGTGGAGCCCGACGGAAGCCTTGCCGTGAAGGAGAAGATTCGCAGCAAGGGCCGAGCCATCGCACGCGACCTGCAGAAGATGGAGGAGCTGGCCCAGGGCGGGCGCAACTACACGGGCAAGGTCTTCATCAGCCAGTCCGAGTGCCTGGTCGACGCCGAGGAGCTGGCCCACCGCGTTGAGACCACGTTCCCGCACATCGATGGCCCCGTTCGCATCTATCCCATTGGCGCCACCATCGGCTGTCACACCGGCCCGGGCACCGTTGCCCTCTTCTTCTGGGGCAAGCCCAGGGAGTAGACAGGGCTGCGCACGCAAATGACAAGAGAGGCCCGGACGACGTCGTCCGGGCCTTCTGTTGTTTCTCCTACAGTTCCATCTCAAAGAACTCGCGATAAAGGGCCAGCTCGTCGGGGGTGTCCTCGCTGGAGGCAAAACTCACGGAGCCCGCGTGGGCCTCGTCGGCCAGAAGGCCGCACTCCCCCAGGCGATGGCGCAGCTGGCGGGCCGTCCCGGCACCGCCGTCATAGAAGTGCACGTCACCACCCAGGACCTCGGCAATCTGCGTGCGCACGAAGGGGTAGTGCGTGCAGCCAAGGACCACGGAGCCGACGGTGCCCGCGAAGGAGCCCACGTAGCCGCGGATCATCTCGCGCAGGTCCGCCGCGGCAAGGTCACCCCGCTCGATGCGTCCGGCAAGGCCTGGGCACGGGACCGAGATGATCTCGCAGTCGCGCCCGTAGGTGGCGGCAAGCTCCTGGTACTTGTCAAGGCGCAGGGTGATGTCTGTCGCCATGACGAGGATGCGGCCGTGGCCGGGAGCCTCCGTCGCGGGCTTGAGCGCCGGCTCGATGCCAATGATGGGCAGGTCAGGGTATATGCGGCGCAGCGTGGGGGCGGCAGCCGAGGTGGCCGTGTTGCACGCTATGACAATGGCCTTGGCGCCGTCCGCCACAAACCGCTCCACGATGTCCTGGGAGAGCTCGAGCACGCGTGCCTCGGTCTTCTCGCCGTACGGGGCGTTGGCGGAGTCTCCAAAGTAGTGGAAGTCCTCGTGCGGGAGCTCCGCAACCAGGGACCGCAGCACGCTGATGCCGCCGACCCCCGAGTCAAACACGCCGACAAACCCACTCACGCTCGCTCATCTCCCAAAAATGAGAAAAAGGGACAGTCCCCATTTCTCATTGCGTCATTGATGTGACTGCCTGGCGCGCAGCGTGTCTATACCGTGACGGACGGTCATGACCGGGTGGCTAAGCAGCATCCTGGGACCAGCATAGCGCATGACGTCCTTGATGGCCTGCCGCTGGGCGGGCGCGTAGCAGTGCACGCGGCACTGCGAGCAGAAGGTCTTGGTTGCCATGAAGGGGCAGCGGCCGATGCGCGCGGAGGCGTACTCCGTCAGCGCGGCGCACTCCGGGCAGAGCCGACCGCGAGGGGTCCCGTGGTTTCCGCGGCAGTAGACGCCAATCATCTGCGTGACCACCAGGCGCTCTCGCTCGCGCTTTGCCTCGACGGCCTCGGGGGTAAGGGGCTTGGACATCAAAGAGCCAATCAGGTAGGAGGGGCTGACAAGTCAGTCTAGCCTAACTTAGTTGGTACCCCAGCAACCATTTCGTCCCTCATATCTACATCGCAGCGTCAAGAAAGAGTACTACCGCCCCAACTGCGGCTACGTAAGATAGAGCGACTCGCAAGTCATCAGCGACCCCAGCGACCTTCACCCGTCGCTGGGATCGCTTCATGCGCCGTCTACAGCAGTCCTGTCATGTAAAGCGGCAGGTAAAGCACCGAACCCTCGCGGAGCACATTGCCGGGATGGAGCACCCTTGCCTCTTTGAGGTGATAGTTCTCCACCAGCATGAGGTTGTCCAATGACGCATGCCTGTGGAAGCCCTTGCCAGACTTCACCTCAACGGGAATGACCTCGGGCAGGTTGCGCTTCTCGATGAGGAAGTCAACCTCGCCGCGGCCACGGGTGCTGTAGTAGTACAGGGAGTCCCTCCCCGCGGCGCGCAGCTCCTGGGCAACGGCATTCTCGAATACCAGCCCCAGATTGAGCGTCTCTGCCCTCAAAAGGATGTCCTCGACATCTTGCGACCCAAAGGTAGAGAACAACAGGCCGCAGTCGCTCATGTAGAGCTTGAATTGGCTGTTCTCGCATTGGAGCCCCAGCGGAAAAGCGGCATCGCCCACGCGGCGCACCGGAATCACGACGCCCGCGTTCTCAAGCCAGTCAAAATCCGGCTGGAGCTGCAGAAAGCGCCGAGTCTTGTCTATGCCAGACACGGCAAACCTCCTGTTCTCCTTGTTAAGCTGAGCCGGGACCGCATTGAATATGGTCTTGATGCGCCGTGAATGCTCGGGGTCGCGCACATAGCGAGTTATGTCCGCCCTGTACGCATCAAGAATTGATTTTTGCCGAGCACGCATTGCCTGCGTGTCTTTTGTAGTGACATACGTCTCAACAGCCTCGGGCATACCTCCGACAAGCACGTAGCGATAGAAGCAGTCAATCAGACGCTCATGAATGAAATCCGGGACTTCCCTCTCCTCGGCATAGCATTGCCTCACCACGTCCCACAACGTCGGCAAGACGCCGCATGCCCAGGAGAACTCCTCGAAGTCCATGGGGAACATCTCAACGATGTCGATGGTGCCCACCGGCAGAGAGCGGAAGTCATACGCCTCGACACCAAGCATGGAGCCCGAGTAGATAACGTCAAAACGTGGGTCGGCAGCCAGATAGCGCATCCAGGTAATGGAGTCGCCACAACGCTGGACCTCATCAAAGAACAAGAGGGTCTTACCCTCTTGAAGAGGCTCGGAAGCCAGCGCCGTTATCCTCATCACCAGATCGTCCAAGTTGCGGGCACCCGCGATTATGCCCACGGCATCAGGCTGCTCGACGAAGTCAATCTTTATGCTCGACGCATATTGCTCCCGCGCAAAGCGCTCGATTGCAAACGTCTTGCCAACCTGTCTGGCACCCGTCACAAGAAGACCTTGGTTGCGCTTCGTGCTCTTCCACTCAAGAAGACGCTTGGAGATCTTCCGTTCCAGCATCACTGCACCATCCAATACAACGAGGCTTCTAAGCTGGTAATTCTGCAAAATGCAGACTTTTTAGAGCCTAATTATTGCAAAATGCAGACTTTAAAATGGCTGATTTCTGCAAAATGCAGACTTTCTTAGGTTGGCGCCCATCATCGATGACGTTAGTTATCGTCGAAGTGCATTTCGAATTGGCACAATCACGCTCATGGCAATAAGCGTCGTAAAGGACTGAACCATGCAAACCCGCATGTCACCCGAGTCTCCCGCAACACCCAACGACTGCATTGCACACAAAGCTGGGGACGCAAAGGCACAGCTAATGGCAAGGATCGCGCTAGCCGAAGAAGAACGCCGCAGCAACAACTCCTTTAATGCCTTTGAAGCACTCAGCGCCATCAAAAAGCGTTATGGACTTCCCGATAACGAAGACGTTTAAGGTCACCGCCAAAAAGCCCCCGGCGAGAAGGGCTTCTCGCCGGGGGCGCGGCCTAGCTTACGCGGCCTTGGTCCATGGAGTAGGCCTTGTCGGCTATTGCCATGGTGGAGGGGCGGTGGCTGATGAGGACCACGGCCCGGTGCCCGCGCTGGTCGGAGAGGGACTTCAGGATCTGGGCCTCGTTGAGGGAGTCCAGGTTGCTCGTGGGCTCGTCCAGCAGGAGCAGCGGTGCGTCGTGCAGGAAGGCCCTCGCCAGGCCCAGGCGCTGGCGCTCGCCGCCAGAGAGGGTGTCGCCCAGCTCGCCGACCATGGTGTCGTAGCCGTTGGGCAGGCTGCAGATAAAGTCGTGGACGCTGGCGGCGCGACACGCGGCCTCAAGCTCGGCGTCCGTGGCTTCCGGACGCGCGATGAGCAGGTTGTCGCGAATGCTGTCGTGGAAGAGGTGGGTGTCCTGCTCCACGAAGGCCTCCGCGTCGCGCAGGGAGCTTGTGGCAACCTCGCGCACGTCCGCGCCCGAGAGGGCAACGCGGCCCTGGTCAACGTCCCAGAAGCGCATGAGCAGGCGGCAAAGCGTGGACTTGCCGGAGCCGCTCTTGCCCTGGATGCCCACGATCTGCCCAGGCTCCACGCCGACGCTCACGTGGTCCAAGATCTTCTCGCCAGACGCAGAGGTGCCATCCGCCGATGAGCCGTCAGCATACGAGAAGCTCACATCCTCGGCGGCAATGCCGTCAAAGCCGGGGCGCGCACCCTCGGAGTCGGGGACCTC
>CAJMPT010000037.1 GCA_905215465.1 uncultured bacterium
GTTCTAGGTTCTTGGCCACATCGGCCGCGAGCGCCTTTAACGGCGAGATATACATCCCATGTTCCTCGACCTGAAGCCAAGGGCCTCAATGAGGTCTTCCGTCATGACCTCGTCATGCCCCTCGACGTCGGCAACCGTGCGAGCAACGCGCGCCACGCGGGAGATGGCGCGCCCTCCAAGGCAGAGGCGCCGCGCACAGGACTCAAAGGTCTCTATCGCCTCGACCTGCATGTTCGCGGAGGCCACCGGGTCCCTGAGGTCGTGCTCCTCCAGGCGCGCCCGGCGCCAGTCGGCGCGCTCCCGCGCCTCCATGACCATCTGGGCCATCTCAGGCGTCCCAAGCCCCGTCCGTCCCTTGATGACCTTGTCGCTTGACGGCCTGGCCACGTCGCAGACCACGTCGATGCGGTCCATGAGCGGGCCTCCCACCTTGGCCTGGTAGGACTGAATGCGAGCCGGCGTGCAGCTGCACTGGTAGCCAGGGTCTCCCAAATGGCCGCAGGGACAGGGGTTTGCCGCGGCCACGAGCTGGAAGTCGCACGGAAAGGTGTAGACGCCGTCCACACGGACGATCCTCACCTCGCGGTCCTCCATGGGCTGCCTGAGCGACTGCAGGACGTTGTTGGCAAACTCCGGCAGCTCGTCCAAGAACAGGACGCCCTTGTCGGCAAGGGAAATCTCGCCGGGAAGCACCGGCCTGCCGCCCCCGACGAGGCCGCCCGCGGAGATGGAGTGATGGGGCGCCCTGAAGGGCCTCACTCCCCTGGCAATGTCCTCCACGGGCTGGCCCGCCACGGAGTGAACGAGAAGGGCCTCGGCCCGCTCCTCCTCGGTGAGGGGCGGAAGGATTCCCGGCATCCGCCGGGCGAGCATGGTCTTTCCCGCGCCGGGAGGGCCCACCATGAGCATGCCGTGCCTGCCGGCCGCGGCTATGACCATGGCACGCTTGGCCATCTCCTGGTCGACGACGTCCGCAAAGTCCAGACCAGGGGCCTGGCCGTCGACGCCGTCCGTCTCGCCCGTGGCCCTGGCGCGTTCCCGTCCGAGGCCGTCGAGACCCTCCCTCAGCTGCGAGAGGTTGGAGATAAGCCTCACCCGCTCGGCCCCAGGGCCTATGAGCTCGGTCTGGTCCGAGAGCACGGCAAGGCCGCAGAGCCTCTCGGCAAGGGCCACGTAGGCCGCCTCCCCTCTGCCGGGGCACACCCTGCCGTCAAGCGCGAGCTCCCCAAAGAAGAGGGCCTCGTCAGCCAACCGTGGGCTGACCTGGCGCGTTGCGACAAGGATGCCTACGGCAATGGGCAGGTCGAATGCGGTGCCACTCTTGCGCACCTCTCCCGGCGCGAGATTGACGGTCACCTTGAGGCGCGGCATCTCGAAGCCGGTCGCGTTGATGGCGCACCGCACGCGATATCGCGCCTCCAGAACCGAGGGCTCCCTGGTCCCGATGATGTCGATGCCCGGGATGCCGCCCGAGAGGCTCACCTCGACGGTGATGGGCAGGGCCTCCACGCCCCTGAGCGTGGCCGACATAACGCAGACGCTGACGTCCGCGAGCTCCTGGGCGCCCATGTCACTCGTCCCAAGTGAAGGCGCCCACAAGGTGGCGAATCCGACTGCCGCCGCCCACCACCATGTTGATGGTTATAACGTCGAAGCGAATATGCCTGACGTCAGCATGGAAAGCCATGTAGAGGAGTGCGAGCGAGCGGTACCCCTCCTGCTTTCGCCAGTCCACCGCAAGCTCGGGAATCTCGTCCCGCCGGCTTTGGGCGGGACGGCGGCGGGTCTTGACCTCAACGAGCACCACCTCATCGCCATCAAGCGCCACTATGTCCGCCTCCCGGCCACCGCAGCGCCAGTTGGTGTCAAGGATCTCGAAGTCGTTGGAGAGGAGAAACGCCGCGGCCATGACCTCTCCCTCGCGCCCGACCTCGGCGGGCGTCATGTCAGCCAAAGCCTTCCTCATCCCCACGCGCCTGGGGTAGAGCCTTGCCAGCTCCTCGACCTGCGCCTGCGTGAGGCAAAGCCCGTCCTCAGACGGGGCGTCCACGCAGTCCGCCTTCCCGTCGTCCTCCCCTGAGGGCGCGTCGACACCCTCGGGAACGTCTGGCGCAATCTCCTCTTCCTCCGGCCGCTCGTACGTCAGCTCGTCGATCTTGTCCATCCGGTGCCTCCTTTGTCCGCAAACGGGAGGCCGAGAATGACAGAGAGCACTTGCCGCAGACTTTCCGGTCGCGTACCGCTGGCTTTCCGCACGCTTGCGGCTCAAATTAGGCCCGGCGAATGCGCAGGCAGGCGCACCCGTCGGGCCGTGAAGCAAGGTATCGTCAAAAACGCCCTGTTAGAAGAGCGGCGGAGTCTCCAGAAAGTTGCCACAGAAAGAGACCCTGTGGATGGGCGACAGACCCATCGCCTTGATGGCGGCAATGTGCTCCGGCGAGGCATAGCCCTTGCACTGGGCAAGGTGATAGCCGGGGTACTCCTCGTCATAGGCAACCATCATGGAGTCCCTCGTCACCTTGGCCACGATGGATGCAGCGGCAATGCAGGCAATGCGCGCGTCACCCTTGACCAGCGTCTTCTCCTTGGGGTGGACGTGCATGGGGTTGCCATCGATGAGGACGCAGTCGGGCTCCACGCCAGCGTCCCTGATGGCGCCGGCCATGGCCATCCTGAGCGCCTGGGCCATGCCCACGGCATCGATGGACGCAGGTTCCACGTGGCAGATGCCAATGGCCAGGGCCACGTCGGCGATCTGGGCCGCCAGGGCCTCCCTGCGCTCGGGCGTGAGCTGCTTGGAGTCATTCAGGCCCAGAATCTCAGGGTCGTCGGGAAGCGCCACGGCGCCCACCGTGAGTGGACCCGCAATGGAGCCGCGCCCGACCTCGTCAACGCCAATGACGACGCCCTCCCCGCCCATCTCGCGCATGAGCGAGTACATTCCGTGAACGCGCTCACGCTCGGCATGGGTGCGTTCGATGCGGCGACGTGCCGATGCGATGGCGTGCTGGACCTGCTTTCTGGGGTCCTCGGCGTACCTCTCGATGAGCTCGAGGGCCTCCGCCTCGGGAGCGTCCGAAAGCGTAGCTGCGATCTCTTTTGCGCTCGTGGGCCTGGCTGCCATGACCACCTCCAAAGAAAAAGCCGCCCCGAAGGGCGGCTCTCGCCGAACCGTGTGCTCGCTTAGCGCTTCTCGCGGATGCGGGCGGCCTTGCCGACGCGCTCGCGGATGTAGTAGAGCTTAGCGCGGTGCACGTCACCGTGACGGACGACCTCGAGCTTGGCAATCTTCGGGCTGTGAAGCGGGAAGGTACGCTCGACGCCGACGCCGAAGCTGATCTTGCGGACGGTGAAGGTCTCGCGGGCGCCAGCGCCGCTCATGCGGATGACGTCGCCCTGGAAGACCTGCTCACGCGTGCGGTCACCCTCGGTAATGCGGTAGTGAACCTTGACGTTGTCGCCAACCTTGACCGCGGGGATGTCCTCGCGGATCTGCTGACGCTCGATGGCGCGAATGTAGTCCATGCTCTTTCCCATCTCTCTAGAGGTGCCGACGCCCCATGCGAACGGCACATAGGTTTACACACAATGCTGTAGTATACGTGACCTGGTCCCGCGGTACAAGAAGAACACAACTCACAGGCAGAACCCCAGGACGACGCCAGAGGCGCTGCTCGCAAGGCCCACCGACGAGGGAAAGCCCGTGGCGGTGACCTGGAAGAAGCTGCCGGAGTCCCCGCGGCCCTGGAACACGTAGGGATAGGCGCTCCGGTACCACCAGGGCCAGGCCTCGCCACGATACGTGAGGGCGAGAACCCCCTCGGGGTCCGAGGAGCCCGTGACGCCATGGGACGCAAAGAAGGCGTACTGGGTGCCCTCGGCGTTGAGGACGGCGTCGTAGGTTCCCATGGTGGGGCCATACTCGTCGGCAAACCAGCTGACGGGACCACATACCTCGGTGGCGGAGAAGCACCACAGATCGTCTGTGGTCTGCCCCACGGAGGCCACGTCATCCGTGACGCCCACGTTGTTTGTGAGCTTGCGCGCCCCGATGACGCAGGAGGAGAGCTCCTCAGGCAGAAGCGCCCTTCCCTCCGAGCCAAGCCATGCCCTGAGGGCGCTGGCCTCCCATCCACCCGAGGTCGAGTCCGAGGCACACATGGGCTGGTCCGCAGTGACGGAGAGCATGAACGTGAGCCCCACCACGGCACCGTCCTCGTGTACGTCATGCCTGATGCCGACGAGCTGGGCATGCGCGAGCGTCCCGTCAGCAAGCGGGACCTCGATGTCGGCGGTAACGGGAACTCCGTCCTCGTCGACCAGCCCATAGGTTCGAGCGACCTCAAGGCCGGAGGCGTCGTCCGGCGCGGCGGAGACGAGCGCGGAGATTTGCGAGAGCTCGTCCCAGTCGTACTCGCCGGCGGTCTTGACCTCAAGCGCCGGCTCCGAGGAAAGCTCGGGAGCCGCCCCCGAATCTTGGGAGGAGGCGCCAGGGAGCGCGATGACGCCCGACGCAACCAGAAAGACCCCGACGGAAGCAGCAAAGAACAGTACGGCGGCCACGAGCCCCAGCGTGCCCCTGCCCTTCTCGCCACGCCTTCCATGAGCTGCCATGCGTCTCTCCCCTCCCCGCTTCTTACCGGAGTCTAGAGCGTAGCAGAGAAGGGCGGCGCGGCGCCTAGGGGCGCGGCACGCTCCACACCCGCGGGATAAAGAGCTCCTCGTAGGTCTTGATGGCGTAGCGGTCGGTCATGCCGGAGATGAAGTCGGCGACCTGGACCTCAGGCGAGTCGGCGTCGTGCAGGCGATACTCGGCAGGAACCTCGTCCATGTGCGAACAGAAGTGCGAGAAGAGCTCCTCAAGCAAGCGGCTGGCCTTGGGCTCCTCCCACTTGGCCTCGCCCTTGGAATAGATGTTGGCAAAGAGGAAGGACCTGAGCGCCATCATGGCCTCCCAGACCTCGGGCGTCATGCCAACCTCCCCCATCTGCTCGGTGCGCTCCACGACGTCCCTGACCATGCGCTCGATGCGCTCCGAGGACGAATGCCCAAGGACCTCGCGGGCATGCGCGGGCAGGTCCGCCTCGCGAAGAAGCCCCGCCCTCTTTGCGTCGTCGATGTCGTGAGCCACGTAGGCCACGCGGTCGGCAAGCCCCACGACCCGCCCCTCGGCGGTCAATGCCCTAAGGCCTCCCGAGTGGCAGCGGATTCCGTCGATGACCTCACGGGAGAGGTTGAGCCCGCGCCCGTCCCTCTCCAGAAGCTCGACGATGCGCGCGCTCTGGTCGTTGTGGGCAAAGAGGCGCCTTCGCACGCCCTCCTCAGGGTCCATCCCGCGCCAGCGGGCAAGGCAGCGCGAGAGGGCCCGCTCCCCCTCGTGGCCAAACGGCGTGTGTCCCAGGTCGTGCCCGAGCGCCACGGCCTCGGTCAGGTCCTTGTTGAGGCCAAGCGGCCGGGCGATGGAACGGGCCACCTGCGCCACCTCGAGCGTGTGGATGAGGCGCGTGCGGTAGTGGTCCCCCTCGGGGGCGAGAAACACCTGCGTCTTGTGGGCAAGGCGCCGGAAGCTCTTGCTGTGCAGGATGCGGTCGCGGTCGCATTGAAAGCAGGTGCGCAGCGGGTCGGGCTCCTCGGCGATGGCCCTTCCCAGGGACTCGGCGGAGCGGCACCCCAGCGCAGACAGCAGCTCGGACTCGCGGGCCTCGAGCTCAAGCCTCCCAACGACGGCCATGGCGCCTCCCTGTAGCAGAGCGGGGCAGGATGCCCCAGGCATCCCGCCCCGTCACGGTTCAAAGCATGCAGTCCGTCAGGCTACGCGAGCTTCTGGGCCCCGCCGTTGGACTTGATCTTGGCCTGGGCGGCCGCAAGGCGAGCGATGGGCACGCGGTACGGCGAGCAGGACACGTAGTCGAGGCCGAGGTCATAGTACATCTGGATGGAGTCGGGGTCTCCGCCCGTCTCGCCGCAGACGCCGCAGACAATCTTCTCGTTGGCCTGGTGGCCACCCTCGACGCCGAGCTTGACGAGCTTGGCGATGCCGGGGTCGAGCGTCTCGAACGGGTTGGCCTTGAGGATCTTCTTGTTGAGGTACAGCGGGATGAAGGCGCTCTCGACGTCGTCGCGGGAGTAGCCAAAGCCCATCTGCGTGAGGTCGTTGGTGCCGAAGGAGAAGAAATCGGCGTACTTGCCGATCTCGTCAGCGGTAACGGCGGCGCGCGGAATCTCGATCATGCAGCCCACGGGGATGTGAAGCTCGACGCCGGTCTGCTCGGAGACGCCGGCGATGACGCCCTCGATCTGCTCGCGGACAACCTTGAGCTCCTCGACGGTGCCGATGAGCGGGACCATGATCTCGGGCCTGGGGTCAAAGCCACGCTTCTTGAGGTGGGCGGTAGCGGACGCGATGGCGCGAACCTGCATCTCGGTGAGCTCGGGGTAGACAATGCCCAGGCGGCAGCCGCGCAGGCCGAGCATGGGGTTGGCCTCCTGGAAGGAGTCCAGGCGAGCGAGAAGGTCACGACGGGCCTTGAGCTGGATGTCACTCTCGCCGCGATCCTCGGCGTGGGCAAGCTCGACGGCGTACTCGCGCGGGTTGTCGAGGAACTCGTGCAGGGGCGGGTCGAGCAGACGAACGATGACGGTCTTGCCGTCCATGGCCTTGAACATGCCGAGGAAGTCATCGGTCTGGACCTTCAGAAGCTGGCCGAGGGCCTGTTGCTTGGCGCCGGTGCGGTCGGCCAGGATGAAGGACTGGATGATCTCCTTGCGGTCGCCCAGGAACATGTGCTCGGTGCGGTCGAGGCCAATTCCCTCGGCGCCGAAGTCACGGGACAGCTGGGCGTCCTCGGGGTTGTCGGCGTTGGCACGGACGCCGAAGATGCGGCCGCGGGAGGCGTCGCGACGGATGTCGTCGGCCCACTCGAGGATGGTCTCGAGGTCGCCGGTGAGCTCCGGGCGCACCAGGGGCACGGCGCCCAGGATGACGTCACCGGTGGTGCCGTTGATGGAGATGATGTCACCCTCGTGGAGCACGACGTCGGTGCCGGAGACGGCGACCTCCTTGGCCTTGGCGTCGATCTTCAGGGCCTCGGCGCCGCAGACGCAGGGGGCGCCCATGCCGCGGGCAATGACGGCAGCGTGGCTCGTCTTGCCACCGTGGCTGGTCAGGATGCCCTCGGCGGCAACCATGCCCTTGAGGTCGTCAGGGGTGGTCTCCCAACGGACGAGGATGCAGGGCTGGTCCTTGTTGGCGCAGTGGACGGCCTCCTCGGCGGAGAAGACGACCTTGCCCACGGCGGCGCCAGGAGAGGCGTTCATGCCCTTGGTGAGGACCTTGAAGTCGGCCTTGGGGTCGAACTGCGGGTGCAGAAGCTGATCGAGCTGCTCGGGGGCCACGCGCATGACGGCCTCCTCGCGGGAGATGGCGCCCTCGGCCTCGAACTGCATGGCGATGGCAAGGGCGGCCATAGCGGTGCGCTTTCCCACGCGGGTCTGAAGCATCCAGAGCTTGCCCTGCTCGATGGTGAACTCGATGTCCATCATGTCGTGGTAGTGCTCCTCGAGCTTGACGAAGATCTCGTCGAGCTGCTTTCCGGCCTCCTCGAGGCCCGGGACCGTCTTGAGGTCGGCGATGGGCTCGGTGTTGCGGATGCCGGCCACGACATCCTCGCCCTGGGCGTTGACCAGGAAGTCACCGTAGAACTCCTTGGTGCCGTCGGCGGGGTTGCGGGTGAAGGCGACGCCGGTCGCGGAGGTCTCGCCCTTGTTGCCAAAGACCATGACCTGGACGTTGACGGCGGTGCCGAGGTCGTCGGAGATCTTGTTCTGCTTGCGGTAGATGATGGCGCGCTCGTTCATCCAGCTGCCGAAGACGGCCTCGATGGCAAGGCGCAGCTGCAGCTTGGGGTCCTGCGGGAAGGCGGCGCAGCCATCGACGGTGACCTCGGGGTGAGCCTGGGAGTCGACGTTGACGGCGAAAATCTGCTTGAAGGTCTGGGTGAGGTCCTTAAGGTCCTCGGCGGTGAGCTCGGTGTCGAGCTTGACGCCCTTCTCGGCCTTTTTCTCGTTGATGGCGTCCTCGAAGAGGTCACCTTCGACGCCCATGACGACGTTGGAGAACATCTGGACGAAGCGGCGGTAGGAGTCCCAGGCAAAGCGCTCGTTGCCGGTCTGCTCGATGAGGCCGTTGACGGAGACGTCGTTGAGGCCGAGGTTGAGGACGGTGTCCATCATACCGGGCATGGAGAACGGGGCACCGGAGCGGACGGAGACCAGCAGCGGGTCCTTGGGGTCGCCGAGCTTCTTGCCCATGCGCTCCTCGAGGTTCTCGCGGGCGGCGTCGATCTCGTCCAGGACGCCGTCGGCCCAGGTGTTGCCGGCGTTTGCGTAGGCAACGCAGGTCTGGCAGGTGATGGAGAATCCCGGAGGAACGGGAAGGCCGATCTTGGCCATCTCGGCAAGGTTGGCGCCCTTGCCGCCGACGATCCACTTTGCCTGGTCGACGGTCTCGCCGGCAGGCTCGGTGGCGTTGACGCCGTCAATGCCGGCGCCAAAGCGGTACACGTGCTTTTCAGCCATTTTGTCCCCTAAGCTACTTTGAAACCCGACACGCAGTCTGCGTGCACTCACAACACGGGGCCGAAGGGCGCCTGCCCTTGCGGCACTTCGTCATGGTAACAACGCTCATTCAAATGAGCCCCAGCTATCGGACGTATGGCGCATGTCGCTAGGTGAACGGGGTTTGGAACAAAAAATCCGGCCCCCACGGATGCGGGGGCCGGACTGGTAGTAACATGAAATTGATTTGGCCGATTACTTGGCCTCGGCGTCAGGCTTGAACGTGGCGCCAATTGCGTGGCTGGGCTCCTCGCCGGTGAGCGTGGAGAGAATGGTCACGGCAGGGCCCAGCAGGTCGATGGAGGGGATTCCGCGACCGTCAAGCTCGCGCCTGATCTCCCTGCGAAGAATGCCGTTTGCAAACGTGTGGAACACGGCCGTGGGCCTGGCCTCGTCGTAGTTCTCGTCAAAGAAGGCGCGGACCTCGTCGACGGACTTCACGTTGGGCACGCGGATGATCTCGACCGAGCCGTCGCCAAACTGCGCGGCCGCGGCCATGACGACGGCGTTGGCCGTCTCGCCGCGAGAGTCTGACAGGACGTAGATAAGAGGGATGACCCCACCAAAGATGTCGTCATCCAAGTCAAGCTTAGTCATGGCGTTCCCCCTGTTTGATCGATGCTGAAGGCCACGCCTGCCGTGGCCTTCAGCTAACCATAGCGCACGTACCTACTTCTTGCGAGAGAGAGCCCCGATGTTCGCCACGTCGGCAAAGACGGAGGCGAAGCGGTTCAGAAGCCTGAGGCGGTTCTCCCTTAGCGTAGTGTCCTCGTCCATGACAAGGACATCCTCGAAGAATCGGTCGATGGGCTCCCTCAACTCCGCGAGTGCAGCACAGGCGCCCGCAAAGTCGGACGCCTCCACACAAGCCACAACCTTCTTCTCGCCCTGCTCGCAGGCGGACAGCAGGGCGCGCTCGGCCTCGCCGAGAAGGGCGGGGTCGACCTCGCAGCCCAGCGAGGCGTCTGCCAGGTTGTGGGCACGGGCGTAGGCGGTTGCCAGGTCGTCAAAGAGCTCGGGCTGCTCGGAGCGGGCGGCGTCGAGGGCCTCGGCGCGGGCCAAAAACTCAGCAGGATCGATGACGCCCACGGAGGAGACGGCCTCGATGGCGTCGGGGGCCACGCCCTCGTCCTTGGCGATGGCGGCAAGGCGGCCCAGGAAGAACTTCTCGACGTCGGCCTGGACGGCTGCGGCGTCAAACTCAAGCCCCTGCTCGGCGTAAGACGAGAGGGCCAGGGAGATGAGCTCCTTCAGGTGGACGCCGGGCAGCGTGCGCAACATGGCGATGATGCCGATGGCCGCGCGGCGGACGGCGTAGGGGTCGGAACTGCCGGTGGGCGGCTCGTCGATGGCAAAGATGCCGCAGGCGGTGTCGAGCTTGTCGGCAATGGCCACGCACTTGCCGCAGGTGCCGCTGGGCAGCTCGTCGCCGGCAAAGCGCGGGCGGTAGTGCTCGCGGATGGCGGCGCAGACGTCGGCGTGCTCGCCGGCGGCCTCGGCATAGTAGCCGCCCATGACGCCCTGCTGGCTCGTGAACTCGACGACAGCCTGTGAGACCAGGTCTGCCTTGGCGAAGTGGGCGGCGCGGGCGGCGTCGGCGATGCCGGTCTCGTCCTGCCCTGCCGCGCGGGCCACCGCCTCGGCCAGACGCTCCATGCGGCCGACCTTCTGCAGCGTGGTGCCGAGCTTCTCCTGGAAGGTCACGATGCCCAGACGCTCGACGAACTCCTCCATCGGGCGCTTGAGGTCCTCCTCAAAGAAGAACTTGGCGTCATCGAGGCGCGGGCGGACGACGCGCTCGTTGCCAGAGACCACGGTGGCGGACACCTTGGGGTCGGCGTTGGAGACGATGACGAACTCGCGGGTCAGCTTGCCCTCGGCGTCAAAGATCGGGAAGTAGCGCTGGTTGGAGAGCATGGACTCGCAGATGATCTCCTGCGGGACCTTGAGGAACTCCTCGTCGAAGGTGCCCACCAGGACGGTCGGCCACTCGCACAGGTTGACGACCTCGTCGAAGGTACGCTTGGGGGTGTCCACGCGGCAGCCCGGGCGATCGGCCTCGACCTGGGCGATGCCCTCGCGGATGACGGACTCGCGGCGCTGGGCACCCAGGACGAAGGCGGCCTCAAGGACGCCCTCGTAGGAGGCGGGGTCGGACACGACGTGCTCGCCGGGGGCCAGGACGCGGTGGCCGCGGGTGACGTTGCCGCTGGTGACGTCGGCGTAGGTCACAGGCACGACCTCGGAGCCGAGAAGGGCACAGATCCAGCGGATCGGTCGCACGAAGGTCTCGTGCTCGGAGCCCCAGCGTTGGGAGCGGTAGTTGGGCCACTCGATGTCGGCGATGACGTCATGGGAGAGCTCGGAGAGGATGGGCATGGCGGGCTTGGAGGGCACGCTCTTCTGCGCGAAGACGTAGTCGTTGCCGTCCTCGGCGGTGCGCACCTGCAGCTCAGAGGCCTCGATGCCGCACTTGCGGGCGAAGCCGGCGGCCGCCTTGGTGGGGTTGCCGTCAGCGTCGAAGGCAATCTGGGCCTTGGGGCCGCGCATGACCTCGTCGATGGCCTCGGTGGCGACGGCAACGTCGGAGACGATGGCGGCCAGGCGCCTCGGAGAGGAGACCACGCGCACGGCGCCGTGGGAGAGCCCCGCGGCGTCGAGCCTCTTCTGGACCAGCTTGGGCAGCTGCTTTGAGGCGTTCATGAGCGGCGCGGAGGGCATCTCCTCGCAGCCGATCTCGAGCAGGAAGTCAAGGGTGTCCGCCATCTAGGCCACCTCCCCCTTCTTGGTAGAGTCATCCGACTTGCCGGCCACCTCGGCGAGATAGCACTCGCAGCAGGCCTTGGCCACGCTGCGGACGCGCAGGATGTAGTTGGCGCGCTCGGTGGCCGAGATGGCGCCGCGGGCGTCGAGGATGTTGAACGCGTGGCTGCACTTCATGACGCAGTCGTAGGCAGGCAGCGGCAGCCTGCGCTCCAGGCAGGAGTGGCACTCGCGCTCGTAGTCGTCGAACTTCTGCCGCATCATCTCGACGTTGGCGACCTCGAAGTTGTAGGCGGAGAACTCCACCTCGTTTTCGTGGAAGACGTCGCCGTAGGTCATGGGCGTGCCGTCGGGCAGGTAGGACCAGATCAGGTCGTAGACGGAGTCGACGCCCTGCGCGTACATGGCGATGCGCTCGAGGCCGTAGGTGATCTCGACCGGGACCGGGTCAACCTCGATGCCGCCGACCTGCTGGAAGTAGGTGTACTGGGTGACCTCCATGCCGTCCATCCAGACCTCCCAGCCAAGGCCCCAGGCGCCCAGCGTCGGGCTCTCCCAGTCGTCCTCGACGAAGCGGACGTCGTGATCGGCGGGGTCCAGGCCGATGGCCTTGAGGGAGCCGAGGTAGAGGTCCTGGGAGTCCGTCGGGCAAGGCTTCAGGATGACCTGGAACTGGTAGTAGTGCTGCATGCGGTTGGGGTTCTCGCCGTAGCGGCCGTCGGCGGGGCGGCGGCAGGGCTGCGGGTAGCAGGTACGCCAGGCCGCGGGGCCGAGGCTCCTCAGGGTGGTGGCGGTGTGGAAGGTGCCGGCACCGACCTCGGAGTCATACGGCTGCATGACGGTGCAGCCCTTGTCGGCCCAGTAGTGCTCCAGGGCCAAGATCATGTCCTGGAAGGTAAGCGCGTTTTCGTTCATGGCAGCCCTTCTCTTGCGATGCTGTTGCGGCCGGGGCCGTGGAATCAGAGCGTCCCCACGTCCTGGAACGGCCAGTAGATGAACAATGCCCTCGATGTTACCGCTTTGACGCTCACGGGACCGAAGTAGCGAGAGTCTGCGGAGTTGGTGCGGTTGTCGCCCATGACGAAGACGCAGCCGGCCGGAACCACGTACGGGTACTGGATGCCCGCAGACCCCTCCATGTCCGAGAGCGAGTAGGTGGGCTTGCCCTCGGTGTAGGAGGCGCTCTCGGGCACTCCGTCCACGTAGAGGACGCCGTCCTTAAGGTCGACCTCCTGGCCCTCGGTGGCCACGACGCGCTTGATGAGCGTGGTGGCGGGGTCTCGCGGGCTCTCGAAGGTGACGATGTCTCCCCGCTTGGGCTCCTCGAAGTTGAGCGTGACCTTCTCGCCGACGAGCATGTCGCCGATCTGGATGGTATCAAGCATGGAGCCCGAAGGCACCTGGTAGACGCCCACCACGAAGGTCCTCAGCAGAAAGGCGATGAGCACCGCGAGGATGACGGTCCCCAGGTAGCCGAGGACGGACGAGCCAGTGCGCCTAGAGGACATGGTCCCCCTCCCCCTCCATGACCGCCCGTGCGAGTGCGAGCTCGTCGGGCGTGAGGTCGGCCCCCTCGATGAGGTCCGGCCTCCAGCGCGCGGTGCGCTCGACGGCGCTCCTGCGACGCCAGGCGTCCACCTTGGCATGGTCCCCGCCCAGAAGCACCTCGGGGACGTCCATGCCGCGGTAGCTGGCCGGACGCGTATACTGCGCGTACTCGAGCAGGCCGTCGGAAAATGACTCGTCCTTGGCGCTCATGGCATCTCCGAGCGCGCCCGGCAGCAGGCGGACCACGGAGTCGATGACCACCATGGCGGCGAGCTCTCCTCCAGTGAGCACGTAGTCTCCCAGCGAGAAGACGTCGTCGGCGAGCTCGTAGGCGCGCTCGTCCATGCCCTCGTAGCGCCCGCAGACCAGAAGCACGCGCTCCTCGTGCGAGAGTGCCTCGGCGCAGGACTGGTCGTAGCGCCTCCCGCATGGCGAGAAGAACACGACGTGCGGGCGCGGCCCCTCGGCGGAGAGGGCCTCGACGGCCTCGAAGATGGGGGCGGGCTTCATGAGCATGCCCTGACCGCCGCCGAAGGGCGCGTCGTCGACCGTGCGGTGGCGGTCATGGGTCCAGTCGCGCAGGTCATAGGCCTCAAAGTCAAGGATGCCCGCCTTCTGGGCGCGCCCCATGATCGAGGCATCCAGGTAGGGGGCAAAGACCTCGGGGAAGACCGAGAGCGTCTCAAACCTCACTTGCCTGAACCTCCTTGGTAGAAGCCCTGCGCATTGACAGGGATGGTGCCCTTCTCGGGAACCTCCCCTATGACCTGATCGATGACCGGGAGCAGAAGCTCGCCCTCCCCCGTGACGTCAATGACCCAGACGTCGTTGGCGGGGCCGACCATGACCTCGGTGATGGTGCCGGAAAGACCGAGCTCGGAATCCTCGACCTCGCGCCCGACGAGGAGCTCGGCGTTTTTGAGCTCAAAGTCCTCGGGTAGGTCGTCCCGGCTGGCGAGGACGTAGCGGCCCACCAGGCCCTGCGCCCCGTCGATGGAGTCGACGCCCGAAAGCGAGACGAGCTGTCCCGCGCGGCCGTCGTCCGTCGCCTCCGCGACCGTGTGCCAGCGGCTCCCCTTAAGCTGGGGAGGCACCACGGCCACCTTGAGGCCCTCGTGCATAAGCGAGGGAAGGCCGTGAACGGGAACCGTCACGACCTCCCCTCTTCTCCCGTGGGTCTTCTCCACACGGGCTATGACTCTGTAGCGCTCTCGCACCGTGGCCTAGCCTACGACCTCGACCTCGACGGCAGTGCCGACGCGCTGCCCGAGGGCGCGCGCGAGGGTCCTGATCGCCTTGATCGTGCGGCCCTTGCGGCCGATGACCCTGCCTGCGTCCTCCTCGGAGCACGTGACCTCGATGAGCGAGCCGCTCTCGCCATCGGTCACGTCAAGGGAGACGGCTGACTCGTCGTCGACAAGACCGCAAACAATGTACTCCACAAGGTCGGCGACCTTGTCAGAGGGCATCTCCTCGGCCTCAGCGCCCTCGAGCTCGCTGCTACCCGTGGTCTCCATGTGATCGACCACGCAGCTACTCGGCGTCGACAGCCTCAGCGGCGGCCTCGGCGGCAGCCTCGGCGGCAGCGGCAGCCTTGGCGGCGGCCTTCTTGGACATCTTGGCCTTCTTCTCGGTGATGACCTCGCCGGAGCGGGCAACGTCGATCAGGTGAGAGACGGCGTTGGTGGGCTGGGCGCCCTTGGAGATCCACTCGTCAACCTTCTCGAGGTTGATGTCGATGACCTTCGGGTTGGTCAGCGGGTTGTAGCGGCCGACCTCCTCGATGTAACGGCCGTCACGCGGCATGCGGCCGTCGGCGACGACGACGCGGTAGTACGGACGCTTCTTGGCACCGTGACGGGCCAGGCGAATCTTGACTGCCAAAGTAACTCCTCCAGACATGCGGCACACGTGGTTGTTAGGAAGGCTGTGCCGCTAAGCCACAAAACAGTTACCTATCATACGACTCTTCAATATGGCCGCAAGGTGCAGTTTTTGTGAACGGAAGGCGACGAGCCCATGTTGGCCCGTCCGCCCTTCAGGCCGCTTTAAGTGCTACGTCTTAGGATTGCTGAAAACCCTGAACGCGCGAGGCCCCACGGGGCCGCTCAAAGGAGGTCCACCGATGAACGTGCTTGTCGTCGAAGACGAGAGGAACCTCGCGGACGCCATCGTGCAGATCCTCAAGGACGGCTCGTACAACGCCGAGGCGGTCTACGACGGCCGCGCCGGCCTCGCGGGCGCCACGAGCGGCCTGTACGACGCCATCGTGCTCGACGTGATGCTGCCCGGCATGAGCGGCACCGAGGTGGTCCATGAGATGCGCAGGCAGCAGGTCTCGACGCCAGTCCTCATGCTCACGGCCAAGACCTCCCTTGCCGACAAGGTCGAGGGCCTCGACGCCGGCGCGGACGACTACATGACCAAGCCCTTTGAGGCTGAGGAGCTTCTCGCCCGACTGCGCGCCCTCATGCGCCGCCGCGGGGACGTGCTTCTGGACGAGGTGAGCTTTGCCGACGTGAGGCTGGACCTCTCGACCCACGACCTCTCCTGCGGCGAGCGCAAGGTCCACCTCTCGGGCAAGGAGTTCGAGGTCATGAGCATCCTGATGAGCTCGTCGGCCCGCGTGGTGTCCAAGCAGGACCTCCTCACCCGCGTCTGGGGCGCCGACGCCGAGGCCTCCGAGAACTCCGTGGAGGCCTACGTCTCGTTCCTGCGCAAGAAGCTCCACCACGTTGGCTCCAAGGTGCAGATAACCACCCTGCGCATGCTCGGCTACCGCCTTGAGGTCTTCGAGGACTAGACTGGGACGGTTGTTGCCGAGGCAGGGGGACGCGCCATGCTCAAGAGGCTCCGCCGCAAGTTCTGCGCCATAACGCTTCTTCTGGTGGGGGTCGTCCTCGTGGCAGCCCTGGGCTCCTCTTTTGTCTCGACGGTGAACACCCAGAGCCAGATCACCCGCTCCATGCTGGAGAGGAGCCTCGAGATGGGCTGGGCGCAGCCACCCACCATGGGCGCGGGGGAGAGCGCGGACCGAGCCTTCGTGGTCACGCTCGACGTGAGCGACGCAGGCGTCGTGCTCAGCAGGTCGGGGGCCGCCATCGAGGTGTCAAGCGGCCAGATGGCAGAGCTCATTTCCAAGGCCATAGAGAGCAACCGGACCTCCGGCCACAGCGAGAAGAACCACGTGGCGTGGATGAAGCGCCAGACAGACTCGGGCTTCACGCTGGCAGTCTGCGACACCACCTCGCGCGACGAGGCCATAGCGCGTCAGCTGGGCATTGACCTGGCAATCTTTGCCGGTTCCATGGCGGCGCTGGCCGTGGCGGTGAGGGTCCTCTCAAAGTGGGCGCTCTCCCCCGTCGAGCGCGCCTGGGACCAGCAGAGGCGCTTCGTCTCGGACGCCAGCCACGAGCTCAAGACGCCCCTGGCGGTCATCTGCGCCAACTCCCAGATACTGACGCACGACGAGACGATCCCGGAGGAGAGCCGCAGGTGGGTGAGGAGCACCGCCGAGGAGGCCTCCCACATGAAGGGCCTGGTCGAGGACCTGCTGACCCTCGCGCGCGCCGACGAGGCGGCCGCCGGCACCACTCAGGACGCCCTCCGACACGACGAGGTGGACCTCTCGAGCGTGGTCGAGGAGGCAGCCCTGGAGTTTGACGCCGTGGCCTTCGAGCGGGGCTGCTCGATCGAGGCCGACGTCGCCTGCGGCCTGACCGTGCGCGGCGACGCCTCCCAGTTGGGCCGCGTGGTCCGCACGCTGCTTGACAACGCCACCAAGTACGCCGAAAGGGACAGCCAGGTGAGCGTTCGGCTGACGCACGCGGGAGGGCATGCCTCGCTTACCGTGGCAAACAGGGGGCCGGTCATAGACCCCGAGGACCTGAGCCACCTCTTCGACCGCTTCTACCGCACAGACAAGGCGCGCAGCAGGCAGGAGACGGGCGGCTACGGACTGGGACTCGCCATTGCCAAGAGCACCGTGGAGGCCCACGGCGGAAAGATCTGGGCCACCAGCGGCGCGGACGAAGGGACCTGCTTCCACGTCACCCTATAATCAGCCCCATGGAGAAGAGAGCTGACATAGCGCGCGGCGCGGGCCACGACGCGTCACAGGGTGCCTTTGCGTGGGAGGGCCCCGCCATCGGCCTGCTTGACCTCGACGCCTTCTTTGCGTCGGTGGAGCAGCTCGACCATCCCGAGTGGCGCGGCAAGCCCCTCATCGTGGGCGGGTCTGCCGGGCGCCGTGGCGTGGTCTCCACCTGCTCCTACGAGGCGCGCCGCTTTGGCGTTCACTCCGCCATGCCCTCTTGGCAGGCCGAGCGGCTCTGCCCGGACGCCATCTGGACCCAGGGGCACTACGACCGTTACCGCGAGATGAGCGCAGCCGTCATGTCCGTCCTCTACGACGAGACGCCCCTGGTGGAGCAGGTCTCCATCGACGAGGCCTTCTTCGACGTCTCCCCCGGGCGCTTCTCGCGCGAGAGCCCGGTGGACATCTGCCGACGCGTGCAGTCGCGTGTGAGCGAGCTGGGCGTCACGTGCTCCATCGGCCTGGGCGTCAACAAGACCGTGGCCAAGATAGCCTCGGAGCGAGAGAAGCCCCGGGGACTCACCATCGTGTTCCCCGGCACGCAGGAGGCGTTTCTCGCCCCGCTGCCGGTGAGCGCCATGAGCGGCATCGGCCAGGCAACGGAGCGCCGCCTGCACGAGATGGGTATCCGGACCCTGGGAGAGCTCGCGCGGACCGACCCGCAGAGACTCGCCCGGACCTTTGGCGTGGTGGGTCCGAGCATGGCCGTCAGGGCCGCGGGGCTCGAGCAGAGCGCGGTGGCCGACGCGGCGCTCCCGGATAAAAAAGTCCGTAAGGCTACGGACTTCTCTTTATAGCTAATTTTTTTGGTTCCG
>CAJMPT010000038.1 GCA_905215465.1 uncultured bacterium
CCGCGAGGTCATCGGCAGCGGTGGCAAGGTCATCCGCGGCATCCAGGAGGACACCGGCGCCACCATCGACATCCAGGAGGACGGCACCGTCTTCATCGCAGGCGTCAACGGCGCGGGCGATGCCGCGGCCGAGCGCATCAAGGCCATCGTCAAGGTCCCCGAGGTGGGCGAGGAGTACACCGGCCGCGTCGTCGGCATCCAGCCCTTCGGCGCCTTCGTCGAGCTTCTCCCCGGCAAGGACGGCCTGCTGCACATCAGCCGCGTTGCCCAGGGCCGCGTCGACAAGGTCGAGGACGTCCTCAACATCGGCGACGAGGTCAAGGTCCGTGTCCTCGAGGTCGACGAGAAGGGCAAGATCAGCCTCGACCGCATCGACAAGCCCGAGGCCCCCGCAGGTTCCGGCAACGGCGGCCGTCACCACGACGGCGAGGATCGTCGTCCCCGCGAGCACCGCAGCCCGCGCCGTCGTCCCGGCGACAAGGGCGAGGGTACCGGCAACGGGGGCCGTCAGCCCCGTCGCCACCACGATGCCTAGTCGCGCGTAGGCACGCACAGACCCTTTGAAGGCCCCGGACGTCCGCGTCCGGGGCCTTTCCTGTGCCCGTTCCCCTCTCGGCACGTGACCGTTCGAGCCGTGAAACACCTATGGATGAGCCGCTCGCCGAGCAGTTCTCGACTACAATGGGAAAGTATGCGTTTTGACCTCGCAATGGTTGCGGTCCGGCGTCTCAGCAGCGCCAGGGGCCGTGTACATATATCCTGAACTGCGCAAACGAAAGGAATTCCATAGGAATGCCCAAGAAAGACATGGCCCTGAAGATCATCCCGCTCGGCGGACTCGACGGCATCGGCAAGAACATGACGGCCTTCGAGTACGGCGACGACATGGTCCTGGTTGACGCCGGCCTGATGTTCCCCGAGGACGACCAGCCTGGCATCGACCTCATACTCCCTGACTACACCTACGTGCTGGAGAACGAGCACAAGCTCCGCGGCATCGTCATCACCCACGGCCACGAGGACCACACGGGCGCGCTGCCGTACCTGCTCATGGACCTCACCCGCAAGGTGCCCATCTATGCCGCCAAGCTCACCCTTGGCATGATCGCCGGCAAGCTGGAGGAGCACAACATCCGCCAGCCCAAGTTCCGCGAGGTCCAGGACGGCTCCAACATCCAGCTGGGCGCCCTCAACCTCACGTTCTTCGCCATGACGCACTCCATCCCGGGCGCGCTCGGCGTCTTCATGAACACCCCGGCCGGCACTCTCATCCACACGGGCGACTTCAAGCTCGACCAGACGCCCATCGACGGTCGCCGTCCCAACTACCAGGCCATCTGCAAGTTCGGCGCCCAGGGCGTGGACCTTCTTTTGGCCGATTCCACCAATGCCACCAGGCCCGGCTTCACGCAGTCCGAGGCCGCCGTCGGCCCCAACCTGCGCCACATCATTAAGAACGCCAAGGGCCGCGTCTTCGTAGCGTCCTTCTCGAGCCACATCCACCGCCTGCAGCAGGTCTGCGACGCCTCTGTGGCCGTGGGCCGCAAGGTCGTGGTGACGGGTCGATCCATGGTCAACAACACCAAGGTCGCCCGCGAGCTCGGCTACCTCAACATCTCCGACGAGGACATCATCGACGCCTTCGACGTCGACCGCATCGACGACGACAAGATCGTCGTTCTGTGCACGGGCTCCCAGGGCGAGCCGCTCTCCGCCCTGGCCCGCATGGCCAACGGCGAGCACAAGTCGCTCTCCATCACCGCCAACGACACGGTGATCATCTCCGCCACGCCCGTCCCCGGCAACGAGAAGAGCGTCCAGGGAATCATCAACTCGCTCTCCAAGATCGGCTGCGACATCTACGACAAGAGCCGCGCCCTCGTGCACGTCTCCGGCCACGGCTCCCAGGAGGAGCTCAAGCTCATGCTGGCCATGGTCAAGCCGAGGAACTTCATGCCGGTCCACGGCGAGGCCTGCCACCTGCGCGCCCACGCCGAGCTGGCGGTCAAGATGGGCGTCCCCGAGAAGAACATCTTCGTTCTGGACAACGGCGACACCCTCGAGATGCGCCACGGCAAGGTCCGCCGCGGCCGCGCCGTTGAGTCCGGCGTGGTTTACGTCGACGGCGGCAACGTGACCGATGCCAACCCCGTCGTCATCCGCGACCGCCAGAAGCTCGCCCAGGACGGCGTGGTCTCCGTGACCGTGGCCATCTCCGGCAAGCGCAAGAACGTCTCCGCCGTGGAGCTCACCTGCCGCGGCATCTCCTTCGGGTCTGACGAGGAGCTCATGGAGGAGGCCCGCGCGACCGTCCGCACCCAGGCCGACAAGCTTGCCAACTCCGACGGCGCGAGCATCGACTCGCTTCGCCGCAACGTGCGCAACTCCGTCTCCAACCTCTTCTGGAACAAGACCCACACCAGGCCCATGGTCATCCCGGTCGTGCTGGAGGTCTAGCACCGCATGCCATCCAACCGCAGCAAAAACGCACCCAAGAAGAACTCGGGCGCGAGGGGCTCGTCCTCTCGCGCCTCCAAGGCCTCGCAGGCCCCTGAGAGGGGCTCTGTGGCCGGCGACCTCGTGGGCATTGCCTTGGCGGTGGTCGCCATCGCCATGGTGGTCTCCATCGTGGCACCTTCATCGGCCGTCGTGACGAGCGCCGTGGGCAATGGGCTCGAGCTCGCCTTCGGCGCGGGCGCCATCCTGTTCCCGGTGGCGCTTCTCGTCTTCTCGGCCACGTTCTTCGTGGAGGAGGGGTCCCTGGTCTCCGGGCGCATTGCCTGTGGCCTCACGCTCATCGTGCTTGCCGTACTGGCCATGCTCTCGCTCAACCTCCCCGGAGCCGAGTCCATGCCCGACACCGTGGTCTCCTCCACGGTGGTCAAGGGTGCCGGCGGCTACGTCGGCGGCTTCATCGCTCTAGCGCTGCTGCGCTTCCTAGGCGTCGTCGTGGGCAACGTCATCCTTGTCGGCCTCGTGGTGACGGGCATCGTCATCTGCGGCTTCTCCATCTCCAACGCCGTGTCCAGAATCAACTCCCGCCTTGCGCTGGCAGGCGAGCTGCATCGTGCGCGGGCCGAGGCCAAGGCCCAGGATCGCGAGGCTGCGGCTGCGGCCCACTCCGATGGCAAGACCCGCGAGCGCGCCCCCAAGAGGCGCCGCGGCGCGGCGGAGGTGCCCCAGGCCTCCCTCTTCGACGAGACGGGCGAGGGCGAGACCACCTTCATCGGCGACCGCAAGACGAGTGTCCTTCGCCGCCGTGGCGCGGCCGTGGCCCCCGCGGCACAGGCCACGGGGGAGGGCGACGCCTCCACGGCCGAGGACGCCGCCGAGGGAGGCACCCTCTTCGACGTGGACCTTCCCTGGGACGAGCCCACCGACGATGAGGGCGAGCCGGCCCAGACCAAGCTGCTCTCCGGTCGCAAGAAGTCCCGCGGCCGCAAGGCCCAGCGCGTCAAGGCCGACCAGGGCGAGGACGCCGCCCAACATGACTCCGAGGATGCCACTGAGGATGCCGCCGAGAAGGGCGCCGCCGTTGCGGATGACGCCGCCAGGGCGGCCGTGCCCGACTTTCTCGCCGGAATGAAGGGGGAGCGCGCCCACGTGAGCGCGCCCTCCGCGGACAAGATCAGCCGCCCCGGGGACTCCCAGGCCGACTACGAGCTGCCGCCCCTCTCCATCCTGCGCGCCAACGATGCCTCCGACGGCAGCTACGCAGACGACTCCGAGCTCGCCAAGACGGCCCAGAAGCTCCAGGGCACGCTCGAGGAGTTCGGCCTGACCTCGCGCGTCACCGGATGGATCGCCGGCCCCTCGGTCACCACGTTCAAGATCTCCATGGGCGAGGGCGAGCGCGTGAGCAAGATTGTCAACCTTGAGGACGACATCACGCTCTCCCTGGCCGCCAAGTCCGTTCGCATCTTCGCGCCCATTCCGGGCACATCCCTGGTGGGCATCGAGATTCCCAACGAGAAGCCCCAGCCGGTCTTTCTCTCCGACGTGCTCCCGTACGCCCAGGGAGGCCCTCTGGAGTGCGCCTTCGGCCGCGACTCCGAGGGCAAGCCCATCGTGGTCGACCTCGCGGGCCTGCCGCACCTGCTCGTTGCCGGCACCACCGGATCGGGCAAGTCGGTGCTCCTCAACGCCATCATCATGAGCATGCTCATGCGCGCCACGCCCGAGCAGGTCAGGCTCATCATGGTGGACCCCAAGCGCGTCGAGTTCACCGGCTACGCGGGCCTGCCGCACCTCTACGTCCCCGTGGTGACCGAGCCCCGCCAGGCGGCCAGCGCCCTTCAGTGGGGCGTCACCGAGATGGAGCGCAGGCTCAAGGTGTTCGAGCACTACAAGGTTCGCGACATCAAGACCTACAACGGCAACGTGGACGGCAATAAGTACGCAGACATGGAGAACCCTCCCAAGCACATGCCGTACTTCGTCATCGTCATCGATGAGCTGGCCGACCTCATGATGGTCGCAGGCAAGGACGTGGAGAGCTCCATCGTGCGCATCGCCCAGCTGGGACGAGCCGCCGGCATCCACCTGATCGTGGCCACGCAGCGACCGTCCGCCGACGTCGTGACCGGCCTCATTCGCGCCAACATTGACAACCGCGTGGCCCTCTCGGTCGACAACGCCATCAACTCTCGCATCATCCTTGACCAGAAGGGCGCCGAGCAGCTCCTGGGCAAGGGAGACATGCTCGTCAAGCTGCGTGGCAAGAAGCCCAGGCGCGCCCAGGGCTGCTGGGTCTCCGACGAGGAGATCGAGCAGACCGTGGCCTTCGTGCGCGAGCAGGTGAGCGCCGACTACCACGAGGACATCCTCACGGCGGTGGTGCCCAACCAGCCGGGCGCCCCCGGCGCGGAGGTCGGCAAGGACGACGACCCCCTTGTCTGGGAGGCCGCACGCATAGTTGTGGAGTCGCAGCTTGGTTCTACCTCCGGCCTCCAGCGCGCCCTCTCCGTGGGGTACGCTAGGGCGGGCCGCATCATGGACATGCTCGAGGCAAAGGGCGTCGTCGGTCCGGCCAACGGCTCCAAGCCGCGCGAGGTCCTTCTCGACAAGGAGGGCCTCGAGGATCTGAAGGTTCAGGAAGCTGCGTACAGGGAGGTCGAGTAGCAGGTGCCACGTCCGCGTTTCAGCGAGATGCTGCTCCAGCGCAGGCGCCAGCTCGGGCTCACGTGCGAGCAGGCGTCACGCATCCTGAAGCTGCGCGAGGACGTCCTCGTCGCTTTCGAAGAGGGCGACTTCGAGAGCATGCCCCAGAGCGGATACGCCCAGGGAATGCTCTCCTCCTATGCCCGCTACCTGGGCCTCAACGCCCGTGAGGTGGTCGACCTCTTCCAGGAGGAGCTCTACGAGTACGTCAACGGCTCCGGCTCCCACGAGCTGCGTCGTCGCACGAGGGACACCATCGCCGGCCGGGGCATCTCTGGCTACGACGTGGTGAACGAAGCGGGCTCCAGGCCCAAGGCTTACGTGGAGTATCACGGACTTCTCCCCACCGCCGGCGGTCCGGCTGGCGACATGGGCAACTTCGCCACGGTGACGCCGGCGCGCCCCAGGCAGTCAGTTCCCCTGGCGGGGCTTGGCCCCTCGGCAGTGGCCGCCTACGGCCGCGATGACTACGGCCGCCAACATACGCACCAGCAGCGTCCCTACAACTCCGGCCAGCCCTACGAGGCAAGGCAGCAGAGAAGCACGGCCCGCAGGCGCGCCAACGGCCAGCGCAGGCCCCAGTCCGACCCGGCCGGCCGCCTCCTTCGCGAGGGCCAACAGGGCGTGGTCGACCGAGACCGAGACCTCGTGTCCCCTCGCGGGCGCGCCGGGCAGGCCCGCACGCAGAGGCTCTACCAGCGCGATGACGTCAGCACCCGCAGCGTCAGTCGCGGCGAGTACCGCGATGACCTGCGCTATGACGGCGTGGCCAGCCCCTACGAGCGCGCCTCGACCATCTCCGGTCGCAGGTCATCCAGAAACATCGCCTCGGTGGAGCGTCCTAACGTGAGGCGCCGCCAGTCGTCCGGCAGGTCGGGTGGGCAGTCAGGCCGCCGGCGCCAGCAGCCGCGCCGCGGCGGCATCGCGGGCGTTCTCGATGCCATCCTTGCGGACAGGAGAAGCGCCCTGCTGCTCCTGCTCGTGGTCCTGGCCGCTGTGCTCACGCTCATCCTGGTCTTCTCGGTGAGGTCCTGCACGGGGTCCAACCAGACGGCGCAGACGGGAGGCAAGACGGTCAACGTGACCACCACCCAGAGCTCCGACCAGGAATCGTCGCAGGACTCCGGCTCTGACGCCGAGAAGGGCGGCGGCACGGTCAGCTCCGCAGATTCTGCCCAGGGCTCCGCCTCGACGGGTACGACCACTGCCACCGACGCCACGGCCAGCGGCGACACCGCCGCGGGCGAGACGCAGGCCGACGCCGCGGCCACGCCCGAGCAGACCGTGGTCCAGGTGAGCCTGGCCTCCGGCGAGGCCTCCTGGGTCGAGGTCACCGTCGACGGCAAGAGCGTCGTTGCGGACAACCTTACGGGCACCTGGTCGCAGACCTACACGGTGACCGACAGCATCTCCATCCAGGTGAGCAACTTGGACGCCGTGACGGTCACCAACAACGGCAAGAAGGTGGGCTTCTCGTCCAAGACCTCTGGCTTGGGCACCATAACCATCAAGGGCACGCCCGCGCCCGCCGCCGACGAGTCTGCAAAGTCCGCGGATGGCACGGCCTCGACGATCTCGACCTCGTCGAGCTCGTCCAGCACCAAGACCACGACCGGCTCCAAGAGCCAGTAGCCACCAGCAACTTCCACCATCCACGCACGCAGGCGCCGAGGGGGCGCCCGAGAGGAGCATCCATGGCCAAGGAATCCAGCTTTGACGTCGTCTCCACGGTCGACATGCAGGAGGTCGACAACGCCTACCAGCAGGCCGCCCGCGAGCTCACGCAGCGCTACGACCTCAAGGGCACGGGCGCCACGCTCGAGCTCTCCAAGAAGGATGGCGCCTTCAAGATCGAGGCCCCCTCCGAGTTCGTGGCCGGCCAGGTGCGCGACATCCTGGGCTCCAAGCTCGTCAAGCGCGGCATCGACCTCACCGCCATCCGCTGGGCCGACCCGCAGGCCGCCACCGGGATGTCCGTCCGCCAGGCCGGCACCATTGTCCAGGGCATCGACCAGGACACCGCCAAGCGCATCGCCAAGGACGTCCGCGACCTCAAGGTCAAGGCCAAGGCCACCGTCGAGGGCGACAAGCTGCGCGTCTCCTCCGCCTCCCGCGACGTGCTGCAGTCCGTCATCGCCGCGCTCAAGGGCAACGACTACGGCCAGCCCCTCCAGTTCGTCAACTACCGCTAGGAGGCAGCCGTGGCAGAGCAGATCCCAATCGCCTCCGTCCTCTTCGTGACCCTCGGGTGCGCCAAGAACGAGGTCGACACCGACCGCATGCGCGCCCTTCTCCTCAAGGCCGGCTTCTCCGAGGCCGCAGACCCCGAGGAGGCCGACGTCGCCATCGTCAACACCTGCTCCTTCCTGGCCTCGGCCACCGAGGAGTCCGTCGAGGCCACCCTCGAGCTTGCGGAGGGCCGCGCCGAGGGCGTCCGCGAGTGCCCCATCGTCATGTGCGGCTGCGTTCCCTCGCGCTACGGCGACGAGCTGCCCGAGCAGCTCCCCGAGGTGGCCGCGTTCGTGCGCTCCGAGGACGAGGACGGCATCGTCGGCGTCGTGGCCGACGTCTTGGGCGTCCAGGCCGACCTCGCTCCCGTCGACTTCTCCGGCACCCTGCGCACCATCGACGGCGCCTCCTCCTTCGTCAAGATCTCCGAGGGCTGCGACCGCTTCTGCGCCTTCTGTGCCATCCCGTACATCCGCGGCCGCTACTACTCCCGTCCCGCCGACCAGATCTGCGCCGAGGTCGCCGACCTCATGGAGGGCGGCGTCCGCGAGGTCGTCCTCATCGGCCAGGACACCGGCATCTGGGGCTCGGACTTCGAGGGCGACCAGACGCTCGCCAAGCTGCTTCGACAGGTGGCGGAGGTCGTGCGTCCCTACGACGGCTGGGTGCGCGTGCTCTACCTGCAGCCCGAGGGCATGACCGACGAGCTCGTCGCCACCATCCGCGACGTGCACGAGGTCCTTCCCTACATCGACATCCCCATCCAGCACTGCTCCGAGCGCGTGCTCGCGTCCATGGGCCGCTCCGGCTCCACGCAGCAGCTTCGAGAGCTCTTTGCCCGCCTGCGCCAGGAGATTCCCGGCATGGTCCTTCGCACCACCGGCATGTGCGGCTTCCCTGGCGAGACTGACGAGGAGGCCGACGAGCTCTACGACTTCATCCAGGAGGAGGAGTTCGACTACACGTCCGTCTTCGCCTACTCCCGGGAGGAGGGCACCAAGGCCGCCCGCATGGAGGGCCAGGTCGACGAGGGCGTTAAGCTTGAGCGCACCCAGCGCCTGATGGACCTCGTAGAGCAGCTGGGCTTCTCGGCCACCGCCAAGCACGTCGGCGAGCGCGTGAAGGTCATCATCGACGGTGCAGAGGAGGGCGAGGACGGCCCCGAGCTCATCGGTCACGCCTGGTTCCAGGCCCCCGACTGCGATGGCGCCGTGCACATCGCCGCGGGCGAGGTCTCCGTGGGAGACATCGTGACCGTCGACCTCGTGGACTCCTTCTGCTACGAGCTCGTCGGCGAGATCGTCGAGGAAGGGGAGGCCGAGTAGCCTTGTTTGCCCAGAAGAGCATCTGGACCCCCGCAAACGTCGTCACCTGCACCAGGGTCGTCCTCGTTCCCGTGTGGCTCCTCGTGGCGGAGCTGGTGGGCGTTCCCTCTGGCGAGGCCCTGAGCTGGCCTGGCATGGGCGTCTTCGCCTTCTTCCTGCTCATCTCGCTCACCGACAAGGTCGACGGCTACCTGGCGAGGTCCCGCAACGAGGTCACCACCTTCGGCAAGTTCCTCGACCCCATCGCCGACAAGCTCGCCGTCGTCGTCTCGCTCTGCTTCCTTCTGGAGCACGGCATCGTGGGCAGCTGGGTGCTTCTCGTCGTGATTGCGCGCGAGTTTCTGGTGTCCGGCCTGCGCATGGTCGTGGCGTCCAAGGGCGTGGTCATAGCCGCGAGCAACCTGGGCAAGTGGAAGACGGCCACCACCATGATCTCCATCTGCGGATTGCTCTTCGTCTGCGCGCTGCCGTCCGAGAGCTGCGGCGCCTGGGGCCTCTCGTTCCTCTTCAACGTGGTGCTTCTCGTGGCCGTGGCGCTCACCGCGTGGTCTGGCATTGACTACTTTGCCAAGTCCTGGAAGTACCTCACGGAGGAGGACTAGCCGTGGGCACGTGCATCCTGCCGTCTGGCGAGGTACTCTATGAGCTTGCCAGGCGCGTCATCGAGAAGGGCTGCGAGCTCTGCCTCACCGTGGGGACCGCCGAGTCCTGCACGGGCGGCCTCGTGGCGGGAAGCCTCACCGCGGTGCCCGGGTCCTCCTCGGTGGTGCGCGGCGGCGTCGTGAGCTACGCCATTCCCGTGAAGCACGAGGTGCTGGGCGTCTCCCAGGAGGTTCTCGACGAGCCCGGCGTGGGCGCCGTCTCCTCCGAGTGCGCCGCCCAGATGGCCGAGGGCGCGCGCCGCGTGCTTGCCTGCGACGTGGCGGTCTCGATCACCGGCATCGCCGGCCCCGGGGGAGAGGAGCCCGGCAAGCCGGTCGGCACCGTCTGGATGGGTCTGGGCACGTCCGGCGGCGTGAGGACCGAGCTCAATTGCTTTGACGGCGATCGTGCGCAGGTGCGCTCCGCCGCCGTCGCCCGCGCCCTCGAGCTCCTCTATGAAGGGCTTGTGGAAACTTCCTAGGAATTCGCGTTTGCTCGCAGGCAACTACGACCCTCGGGCCACCTGGATTGCGCAGCTCGCGCGTCCGTGGTGAAAGCGTGCCGCACGCTTGCCGAAAGCCTCCGGTATGCCTGGTGTCCGCTAGCTGCAAGTCTTCCAAACTAAGGTTGGCCCAAGGATGTTGACTTAGAACAGGCGTTCGTCTAACATCGAGGCATACCAAGAGCAAGGGAGCGCACATGGCCAAGACCAAGGGAACGTCCAAGGAGATCCTGCCCGCCACCACGGGCGAGGAGCGCGAGAAGGTCCTCAGGGCTACCGAGGACGAGATCATCAAGAAGTTCGGCAAGGGCTCCATCATGAGGTTTGGTGACGATGGCCCCAGTATGGAGGTCGAGGCCATCCCGACGGGCTCCCTTGCGCTTGACGCGGCTCTGGGCATTGGCGGCGTCCCCCGCGGCCGCATCGTCGAGATCTACGGCCCCGAGTCCTCCGGCAAGACCACGCTCTCGCTTGAGATCCTGGCCGAGGCTCAGGCCATGGGCGGCGTCGTCGCCTTCATCGATGCGGAGCACGCCCTTGACCCCGGCTATGCTGCCCGCATCGGCGTTGACATTGATGACGTCCTCATCTCCCAGCCCGACACCGGCGAGCAGGCGCTCGAGATCTGCGACATGCTTGTGCGCTCCGGCGCCATCGACGTCGTGGTCGTGGACTCCGTCGCGGCCCTCGTGCCTCGTGCCGAGATTGAGGGAGAGATCGGAGACACCACCGTGGGTCTTCAGGCCCGTCTCATGAGCCAGGCGCTGAGAAAGCTCGCGGGCTCCCTCTCCAAGTCCAACACCACCTGCATCTTCATCAACCAGCTGCGCGAGAAGATCGGCGTCATGTTCGGCAACCCCGAGACCACGCCTGGCGGTCGCGCCCTCAAGTTCTTTGCCTCCGTGCGCATGGACATCCGTCGCATCGACAGCATCAAGGTCAACGGCGAGAACGTTGGCAACCGCGTCCGCGTCAAGGTCGTCAAGAACAAGGTCGCGCCCCCGTTCAAGCAGGCCGAGTTCGACATCATGTACGGCAAGGGTATCTCCAAGGAGGGGTCGCTCTTGGACATGGCCGTGGAGTACGACATCGTCAACAAGTCCGGCTCCTGGTTCACCTACGAGACCGAGCGCCTGGGCCAGGGCCGCGAGGCAGCCAAGGAGTTCCTGGCAACCAACCCCGACCTCATGGCGGAGATCGACCACAAGGTGCGCGTTGCGTGCGGGCTTGAGCTGGGCGACGAGCCTGCTGGCATGCCCGTTGACGGTGTCGAGGCCGACGGCCTGACCGAGTAGGCGCAACGTGACAGATTCGTCCTTTGAGTGGGATGTTGAGCTCCCCGAGCGTGGGTCTGTCGCGCTTGGGGAGCGTCGTCCCAGGGCCACGCTCACAATTTCATCCGAGTCGCACGGGGAGGAGCGCATCCCCCTGCCCAAGGCGGTTGGGAAGAGGCTCGTGTCGCTCCGGGAGTCTGGGGGAGCCTTGCCGTCTTGTCGCTCGGAGCTTCTCTACCAGGTGCGTGCGTTCTCGGCCGAGCTTGCGCACTCCAAGGCCGAGGACCTTCTCAACCGGAGGGACTACTCCACAAAGGAGCTTGCCGACAAGCTCAAGGAGGCGGGTTACCTTCCCTCCGTGACGGACGAGGTGGTCTCGTGGTTTGTCGAAGTCGGCCTTCTGGACGATGCCCGGTTCGCGGAGCTCTTCGTGAGGTCCAAGGTCGGGGCCGGATGGGGTCGCGTCAAGATTTCGCGGGAGCTCGCCCGTAGAGGCATCGACGTCGCGGAGCTCGACGGCTGGCCCGAGGCCTTCTTCGAGGATGGCGAGGACGCGGCGGCCTACGAGCTGGCCTCCCGACGCCGCCTCACGGGCAAGAACGACTTCCAGAAGCTTGTGCGCTTCCTCTGTGGGCGTGGCTTTCCCATGGGCGTGGCCATGGACGCCGCAAAGAGGGTGCTTACGGAGGCTGAGGAGGGCTGAGCACGTGCCTTTCCTGCGGAGGGCCGCCGCTCGCGCCCTTGGACCGAACATATGATTTGACATCATGACCCTGCGGCATATACGATGAGAACTGCCATCGAGGCTCATTCTCTTCCGCTGGGCTACCAGCAGATGCATATATCGTCCTACTCGTTAGCTGTAGTACATAGTTTCATGCAACGGACCGAGCGGCGGACTGTCCTCAGATGGCGGGTTCCGTGGCCTTTGGCCATGGTCTCCTGAACCACATTGAAGAAAGCCATCTTTGAGGAGAACATCATGGGAATTGCAATCGGTGTTGGCATTGCCTGCCTAGTGGTGGGCATTGTCTTGACCTATTTCGTGCTAGCAGGCAAGAGCACGTCCAAGCTCAAGCTCGCCGACCAGCAGATTGAGAACGCCCGCTCCGAGGCCGAGCGTATTACCTCCGAGGCCAGCCGCCAGGCCGAGAACGCCAAGAAGGAGGCGGTCCTGGAGGCCAAGGAGCAGATCATGCAGCTCAAGCAGAACTCCGAGGCCGAGGAGAAGAAGCGCAAGGGCGAGCTGCAGACCCTCGAGAACCGGATCATGCAACGCGAGGAGTCCCTCGACCACCGCAACGATGCCCTCGACCGCAGGGAGCACCAGCTCTCCAGCCTCCAGGGCCAGCTCGACCGCCGCAAGTCCGACCTTGACGAGCTCGTCTCCAAGCAGACCTCCGAGCTCGAGCGCATCGCCGGGCTCACCAAGGACGATGCCCACGACGAGCTCATCTCCCGCGTCCGCGCCGAGAGCGTGAGGGACGAGGCCCAGATCCTACGCGAGTCCGAGCAGAACGTCCGTGCCCAGGCTGACAAGACCGCCCGCGAGATCATCTCCACGGCTATCCAGCGCTGCGCCGCCGACCAGGCCGGAGAGATCACCGTCACCTCCGTGCACATTCCCTCCGACGACCTCAAGGGTCGCATCATCGGCCGCGAGGGCCGCAACATCCGCACCTTCGAGCAGGTCTCCGGCGTCTCCCTCGTGATTGACGACACCCCCGAGACCGTCATCCTCTCCAGCTTTGACCCTGTCCGCCGCGAGACGGCCCGCGTCGCCCTCGAGAACCTCATCGCCGACGGCCGCATCCACCCCGCGCGCATCGAGGAGCTCTACAAGAAGGCCGAAGACCTCGTCAACGAGCGCGTCCGCGAGGCCGGTGAGCAGGCCGCCTTCGACGCCGGCATCCACGACCTGCACCCCGAGCTGGTCCGTACACTGGGCGCCCTTCGCTACCGCACCTCCTTCGGCCAGAACGTCCTGCAGCACTCCATCCAGGTCTCCGCGCTCTGCGGCATCATGGCCTCCGAGCTTGGTCTGGACGAGGCTCCCGCCAAGCGCGCCGGCCTTCTCCACGATCTCGGCAAGGCCATCGACCACGAGGTCGAGGGCCCGCACGCCGTGATCGGCGCAGACCTCGCCCGCCGCTACGGCGAGCGCCCCGAGATCGTCCACGCCATCGAGGCGCACCACGCCGATGTGGACCCCGACACCGTCCTTGACGTCCTTGTCCAGGCCGCCGATGCCATCTCCGCCGCCCGTCCCGGCGCCCGTCGCGAGTCTGCCGAGAACTACATCAAGCGCCTTGAGAAGCTCGAGGAGATTTCCAACGCCCACGAGGGCGTCGAGCGCACCTACGCCATGCAGGCCGGTCGCGAGCTCCACGTCATGGTCGAACCCGAGAAGATCTCCGACGCCCAGGCTACGGTCCTCGCTCATGACATTGCCAAGCAGATCGAGGACGAGATGGAGTACCCCGGCCAGGTCCGCGTCGTGGTCATCCGCGAGTCCCGCGCCCTCGGCATCGCCAAGTAGGAACAAATCGCATGGCAGAAGGCAGCGACGACCTTGTTGGATTCGTCGCCTCCATGGGAGGCGAGCGTGCCCTTCGCGTCGAGGAGAACCTCGGCGAGGGGTACGTTCGCCTTCGCGTCGCCGAGGCCGAGCGGCGCCAGGCCAAGCATGACGTCCGCTGCGTCGAGGACGTTGTCATAGAGATGCTCCGCAACGCGAGGGATGCCGGCGCTCGCCATATCTACGTGGCAACCACGCGCGAGGGGGACCTGAGGACCCTCGTCATGCTCGACGATGGCTCGGGCATCCCCGAGGACATGCAGGACCGCATCTTCGAGGCTCGCGTCACCTCCAAGCTCGAGAGCGTGCACATGGACCGCTGGGGTGTGCACGGACGTGGCATGGCACTCTTCTCCGTGAGGGAGAACGCCGTGAGTGCCAAGGTCGCGTCCTCCGGGGTGGGCCTTGGCTCCTCCATCAAGGTGGTCACCGACGCCACCGAGCTTGCCGAGAGGCGTGACCAGTCCACCTGGCCCTCCGTCGGCACTGACGAGGATGGCGTTCAGTCCTGCGTGCGCGGACCGCACAACATCATTAGGACCTGCTGCGACTTTGCCCTCGAAGAGCGCGGTACCTGTGAGGTCTACCTCGGCTCCCCGGCCGAGATCGCCGCGACGGCCCGCATGAGGGCTGCCTCCTCGGTCGATGGCGCCGACCTGCTCTTCATCGACTCCCTCTTGGAGCTTCCCGTCCTCGAGCGCCTTAAGGTCGCCGCCGACGCGAGCGAGCTTCTCGACGCCTGTCTCTCCTTGGGACTCGAGATGTCCGAGCGCACGGCGCACCGCATCGTTGCAGGGCAGATCAAGCCCCTGAGAAGCGTCCTCTCGCGACTGACGCACAGGGGCGAGCCCGCGGAGCGCCGCGAGGTGGATCTCGTGCGAGACCGGCGCGGCCTCAAGATCTCCAGGGACGACGCCGAGGAGTTCTCGCGCATCATGGAGCGGGGCTTCTCCTACGTGGCCAAGCGCTACTATCTTTCGCTGTCTGCCGAGCCCAAGGTCAGGGTGAGCCCGCACCGCATCACGGTCACCTTCGACCTGGACGAGAGCGACTAGCCCCCTGACTCTGCCTAACCAACCACAGCATCCAAGAACAACTCCAGACCAGAAACGTGCCACAGGAGCCACCAATGGATTTCCTCAAAGTCTCAAGCAAGTCCTCGCCCGCGTCCGTGGCGGGCGCCATCGCCGGCCTGGTGAAGGATGGGACGCCCGTCAACATGCAGTGCGTCGGCGCCGGCGCGGTCAACCAGGCCATCAAGGCCGTGGCCATCGCGCGCGGCTTCCTCATCCCCACGGGCGTGGACATCTCCTGCGCCCCCACGTTCTCGGACGTGGAGATTGGTGGCGAGAGCCGCACCGCTATCAGGATCGCGGTCTACGTCCACCGCATCAACGCCCAGGCGGGCGTCCTGTCCACTGACGATAACCTCGGGATGGTGTCCTAGCATGGCCGACCTCATGACCCTTGTCGGAAAGACCTACGTCGTCAAGACGTTTGGTTGTCAGATGAACCTGCACGACTCCGAGCGCGTGAGCGGCCTTCTGGAGCAGTGCGGCTGCATCAGCGTCGAGGATACGGACCAGGCCGACATCGTGGTCTTCATGACCTGCTGCGTCCGCGAGAACGCCGACCAGCGCCTCTATGGCCAGGCCTCTGCAATGGTGAGCGCCCCCGAGCCGCCCTGCGGGCGGCGCGTTGTCGCCATCGGCGGTTGCATCGCCCAGCGCGACGGCGAGAAGATCCGCAGGAACATTCCCGCCGCTGACGTCGTCTTTGGCACCTCGGCACTGGCGAGCCTGCCCGAGCTTCTCGCCGAGTCGTTTGCCGACGACGGCTCCGTCGTCGAGGTGGACACCGGCGAGGAGGGCCGCGGCTTCTCCGCCGACCTTCCCAGCAGGCGCGCGCAGCGCTTCCACGCCTGGGTGCCCATCATGCAGGGCTGCAACAACTTCTGCACGTACTGCATCGTCCCGTACGTCCGCGGACGCGAGAAGAGCCGTACGCTCGAGGCCGTCGTGGCCGAGTGCGAGAAGCTCGTGGCCGACGGCGTGCGCGAGATCACGCTGCTGGGCCAGAACGTCAACTCCTACGGGCGCAACATCTACGGGGAGCCCCGCTTCGCGGAGCTCCTGCGCGCGGTGGGCCAGACGGGCGTCGAGCGCATTCGCTTCACCTCGTCCAACCCCAAGGACCTCTCGGACGATACCATCCGCGCCATGGCCGAGGTGGCCGCCGTCATGCCGCACCTCCACCTGGCGGTCCAGAGCGGCTCCACGCGCGTCTTGAAGGCGATGAACCGCAGCTACACCCGCGAGGAGTACCTCGACCTCGCCAGGCGACTCAAGGAGGGCGTCCCCGGCCTCGCCCTCTCCACCGACATCATCGTCGGCTTCCCTGGCGAGACCGAGGGGGACTTTGAGGACACGCTCTCCCTCGTCAGTGAGGCGGGCTTCTCCTCGGCCTTCACGTTCATCTACTCCCCGCGCCCGGGCACGCCTGCCGCCAAGATGCCCAACGACACGCCCCACGAGGTCATCCAGGAGCGCTTCGACCGCCTTGCCGACCAGGTGGCGCGTCAGGCGCACGACGCCAACCAGGCCGACCTGGGAGCCCTCTCGACGGTCCTCGTCGAGGGAACCTCCAAGCGCGATGACTCCGTCCTCGTCGGCCACAGCGAGAAGAACCAGACGGTCCACTTCTGCCTGCCCGAGGGGCTCAGCGCAACGGACCTCATCGGAAAGATCGTCGACGTCCGCGTGCGCGAGGCCAAGACGTGGTACCTGCGCGGCGAGGTTGAGGGCGACCCTCGATGAGCGAGGCCCCAAGGCTCGTCTGCATCGTCGGTCCGACCGCCTCTGGCAAGAGCTCGCTTGCCGAGGCCGTCGCCCTTCGTCTGGACAGCTCGGTGGTATCCGTCGACGCCATGCAGGTATACCGCGGCATGGACGTGGGGACCGCAAAGACCCCGGTAGGGGAGAGGCGTTGCCCGTTGCTGATGGTGGACGTCTGCGACCCCAGCGAGAGCTACTCCGTCCAGCGCTTCCAGGCCGATGCCCGCGCGTGCGTGGACGGGCTGCTTGCCGAGGAGCGCGTCCCCGTCCTGTGTGGAGGCACTGGCCTCTACTTGGATGCCGTCATCGACGAGATGGACTTTCCCTCCGGTGAGGTCGGCGGCAAGGCGCGATGCGCCTACGAGGGGCTTCTTCAGGAGAAGGGGCCTGCCGCCCTGCACGGGCTTCTCGCCGAGCGCGACCCCAGAAGCGCCGAGCTCATCCACCCCAACAACTCCAGGCGTGTCGTGAGGGCGCTCGAGATGCTTGACGAGGGCGTCTCCTACGCCGATCAACACCAGGGCCTCAAGGTCCGCAAGTCCCACTATCAGTCGTCCATCTGGGCGCTCTCCATGGATCGCGCACGTCTCTACGAACGCATCGATCGACGCGTTGACGCCATGGTGGAGCAGGGCCTCATCGAGGAGGTCTACGCATTGAGGGCCCGCGGCCTCGTGGCCGACTCAACCGCGGGCCAGGCCATCGGCTACAAGGAGGTACTCGCCCATCTTGACGGCGAGTGTACGCTCGCAGAGGCCGTCGAGACCATCAAGCGCCGAACGCGCAACTACGCCAAGCGCCAGCTCTCCTGGATCAGGAGAGACGGGCGTGCCCGCATCCTGGACATGGATGAGCTCTCTGCTGATGACGCGTGCGAACTCGTTGTGCGTGCGCTCGAGGCGGACGGAGGCGTGCGATGAGCAGGAACGTCGACAGGTTCAAGCCCGTGAGCACGGCGCCTGTGCCCGAGAGGGCGATTCTCGTGGGTGTCGACCTCGGAAGGTCCGACTGGACTTGCGAGGAGTCCCTGGCCGAGCTTGCGCGACTCGCGCAGACCGACGGC
>CAJMPT010000039.1 GCA_905215465.1 uncultured bacterium
GCTCCAGGCTCTTTTTGTCCGCCATCAGCTTCTGCAGCGCCGCCATATCGGTCATGAGGCCGAGGTCCACGCCCGCTACGTCTCCAAGGCCGAGCAGTACTCCAAGCTCCTCAACATCGAGGCCAACACCATGGTGTACATGGCCCGCTCCCTCTACCTGCCGGCCATCTCCGAGTACTCCGGCGACATCGCCACGAGCGTTGCCACCAAGGCCGAGCTGGGTATTGAGGCCACGGCCGAGAAGGAGCTGGTCAAGACCCTGACCAACGGCATCAACGCCATCTACGAGGCCACGACCGACCTCGAGTCCAACAACGCCGACGCCCGCGCCGTCGAGGACCCGCAGGCCCAGTGTGACGCCTACCGCGACTCGGTCATCCCGAGCATGGAGCACCTGCGCGCCTCCGTGGACGCCATGGAGAAGGTCTGCGGCGCCGACTACTGGCCCGTCCCCAGCTACAACAGCCTGCTCTTCTGGGTGTAGCAGCTCCTGCCTGACGGCCCCATAGCACGGCCCTCCCAAACGGGCGGCGAGAAGCACGCGCTTCTCGCCGCCTGTTGCTCGTTAAGTCCCCTATGGGTATATTGGCTTTAGTAAACCAAGGCTAACTGCTAGGGGAGAAGACCATGGGCCCAGCGGACATCGCGATCGTCGGCATCGTTGCGGTCATCGTCATCGTGGCGGTGGTGCGCCTGGTGGGGACCACCAAGGGGACGCGCGACTGCTGCAGTGGCGCCAAGAAGGGAGCTTCCGGCGCCGCGGCCAAGAGCTATCCGGCCGTCGAGGTTGCCGACACGGACGAGTCACACTACCCGTATGCGGCCGAGCTCGAGGTGGGCGGCATGTCCTGCGAGCACTGCGTGTCCGCGGTGACCAACGCCCTTGACTCCCTAGACGGCGTCTGGGCCACGGTGGAGCTTGCCGGGGGCCGCGCCCACGTGCGTTTCAAGCGGCCCGTCTCTCAGGACGCGTGTCGCGAGGTCATAGAGTCTGCCGGATACCGCCTGGTCTCGTATCGCTAGCAGCTGGCCACAATCTGCGGCAGCACGGGCGCGAGGTCGCTCATCCGCCCGCTCCAGACGGCGCGCTTGGGGTGGGCGTGGCCCACGTAGATGGTGCGCAGCCCGCACTCGGGATGGGCAAAGTCGCGGCGGGCGTCGTTTCCCACCATGAGGCACTCGTCGGGGGAGAGGCCGAGCTTGCCGCAGAACTCCTCGTAGTAACCTGCCCAGGGCTTGCAGCGCGTGCTGTTCTCGGCGCAGGAGATGAGGGCAAAGTCGCTCTCGTCAAAGCCCGCCCAGTGAAGGCGCGCCACGTCGCAGGCGTGCGAGACCACCGGGTTGGTGGCAAGGGCGCACACAAGGCCCAGGTCATGGACGCGGTCCACGGCGGCACGTGCCCCCGGCATGGGCTGGGCGCGCACCACACCAGAGCCCATCCGTGGCACCACGGTCTTCTCGTAGCATGAGATCATGTCTGCGATGACGAGGTCGTCAAGCGGGATGCCCGTCTGGTCAAAGACCACCTTGTTGATGAGCAGGGCGTTGGTCAGCCGGTCCCGACGGCCCTCGGCCTCGGCGGCAAGCCAGGCCCTCGCGTAGGCCGCCATGATGTTCACGCGCACCTTCCCGCTGGCGCGGCACAGAAGCCCCGAGGCCCCGTTTACGTAGCGGGCGAGAAACGCGGTGAGGTTGAGACTCAGGAGCGTGTCGTCCAAGTCAAAGAGCACGGCGCGAACCACGGGCGGGCCACCTTTCACAACATGCGAAGTACCTGCGAAGAAGGACAAAAAACACAAAAGCGAACCTTGAAAAGAACGCACCCATAACGTTACCCTAGAACGCGTGTGGGCATAGGGTCCGCACAAACGTATCTGTCGGCCCCCGAGAGCATGCAAGTTTCCGAGTAGACGCCACACGGCACTGCAGGCAGCGACCATGACGACCGGGGCCCCGTTGTTCGAAAGGGGTCCACCTTTGAGTGAGATTCAGAACTCGTCCATCTTTGCGTTGGATGACATTTCCGACGAGGAGATGAACAACCTCATCGACGGCACCGTCACCGACTTTGATGAGGGCGATCTTGTCACCGGCACCGTCGTCAAGATCGAGCGCGACGAGGTCCTGCTTGACATCGGCTACAAGTCCGAGGGCGTCATTCCTTCCCGCGAGCTCTCCATCCGCAAGGATGTCAACCCGGCTGACGTCGTTGCCATGAACGACGAGATCGAGGCTCTGGTTCTCCAGAAGGAGGACAAGGAGGGCCGTCTCGTCCTCTCCAAGAAGCGTGCCGAGTACGAGCGCGCCTGGAACGCCGTCGAGGAGAAGTTCAACTCCGGCGAGACCGTCGAGGGCGAGGTCATCGAGGTTGTCAAGGGCGGCCTGATCCTCGACATCGGCCTGCGCGGCTTCCTGCCCGCCTCCCTCGTCGACCTCCGTCGCGTCAAGGACCTCAACGCCTACATGGGCACCCGCATCGAGGCTCGCGTCATCGAGATGGACCGCAACCGCAACAACGTTGTCCTCTCCCGCCGCGTCGTGCTCGAGGAGGCCCGCAAGGCCGAGCGTCAGGAGATCCTCTCCAAGCTCAAGGTCGGCATGCGCCTCAAGGGCACCGTCTCCTCCATCGTGGACTTCGGCGCCTTCGTGGACCTCGGCGGTATCGACGGCCTGGTTCACATCTCCGAGCTCTCCTGGAACCACGTCAACCACCCCTCCGAGGTCGTCAAGGTCGGCCAGGAGGTCGAGGTCCAGGTGCTCGACGTCGATCTGAATCGCGAGCGCATCTCCCTCGGTCTCAAGCAGACCACCGAGGATCCTTGGCGCACCCTCGTCAAGAAGTACCCCGTTGACGCCATCGTCGAGGGCAAGGTCACCAAGCTCGTCACCTTCGGCGCCTTCGTCGACCTTGGTGACGGCGTTGAGGGCCTGGTCCACATTTCCGAGATGGCCAAGCAGCACGTCGACCAGCCTTCCCAGGTCTGCACCGTGGGCGATACCGTCCAGGTGAAGGTCATGGAGATCGACCTCGACCGTCGTCGCATCTCCCTGTCCATGAAGGCCGCCGCCGAGACCCTCGGCACCGAGGTTGAGGTCAAGCCTCTCCCCGAGTCCGAGAAGCCGGCCGAGGCCGCCGAGGAGACCGTCGAGGAGTAACCTCCTTCAGGCTCCCAGCACCAAGCAGGTTCAAGGGCCGTCCCAATCTGAACTGCGCCCCAAAACTTGGACGCATATATACGGCTAGGTCCCAAGGGCCTGATTCCGGAATTCCTCCGGGGTCAGGCCCTTCAGCCTGACCTGGCGCCTCCTCGTGTTCCAGTGGACCACGTAGGCGTCGAGGTCGGCCTTGAAGGACTCGAAGTCAGGCCACTCCCGGCCTCGGAAGAACTCGTCCTTCAGGTGCCCGAAGACCTGCTCGGTCGCCCCGTTGTCCAGGCAGTTGCCCTTCCTCGACATGCTCTGCACCACGTTCGCCGCCCTCAGGCGGCCCACCCACTCGTCGTGCTGGTACTGCCAGCCCATGTCGGAGTGCAGCACGGGCCTCGCGCCCGCGGGCACCTTCGGGAGCAGGCGGTCGAGCAGCTCGCCCTGCTGGGCGAGGTCGGGGTGCTGGGAGACCGACCAGGCCACGATCTCCTTGCTGCAGAAGTCGTACACCGGCGCGAAGTAGGCCTTCCCCCAGGGCTGCCTGAACTCGGTGACGTCGGTGCCCATCTTCTGCCACGGGGCGTCGGCCCCGAAGTCGCGGCCGATGACGTTCTCGAAGGTCTCGCCGACGATCCCCCTGTAGGAGTTGTAGCGGTGGTAGTCGGTCTCGCGGCGGATGCCGCAGCGCAGCCCCATCTCCCCCATGACCTTGAGCACCGTCTTGTCGGCGACGCGCGCGCCGTCCACCGCCCGCAGCTCCATGGCCACCTGCCGGTGGCCCACGCCGTTGGGGAGCCTCCCGAAGATCTCGGCGACGCGGGCGCGCAGCTCGGGCCTGGTCGGGGCCTTGGGGTGCGCGAGGGCGTAGTAGTAGGTCGACCTCGGCAGCGACGCCGCCTCCAGCAGGTCGGCCAGGGGGTAGCGCCCCGAAAGCTCGCTCACGGCCGCCGCCCGCTCCCGGGCGGCAAGCCGAGCTCCGCCTTCAGGGCTATCGATTTTTTAGGTACGCCACCTGGGCCTCGAGCCTGCGGACCTCGCGCTCGAGCTCCTGCTCGCGCGTCGCGGGCTCCCGGCGCGGCCTCCCCTTGGGCCTGGGCCTGAGGGCCTCCGCGCCGCCCTCGCGGTACAGCCTGCACCAGCTCTTGAGCGGCGACTCGCTCGCCACCCCGAAGCGCCTCATCGCCTCGGGCCCGGGCATCCCTTCGTCGACCACGGCCCTCGCGGCCGCGACCTTGGTCTCGAAGTCGTATCTCGCGTGCGTGGCGCCCATGCTCAGCAGACCATCCCTCCCGACGGCTCGGTAAGTCCGGCTCCATTTTCGCACGGTCCCCTCGGGTATGCCCAGGCGTGCCGCGGCGGCTCCGCTGCCGAGCCCCCGGTCGAAGAGCCCGCAGGCCAGCTCCCTGACCGACCTCTCGTAGACAGTCATGGAAAAGCCTCCCATCTCTCGGACTTTACTTTCCAGTCCAAGAAATGGGAGGCAGTTCAATCAGGGGCGGCCCTTTTTTGTGTCCAGACTTGCATGAACGGTGTGTTTTTCTCCCCAAAAGGTTTCCAACGCTTTGCTTTTGTTAAGCGAGGTTAAAAGACGCAGGCAGAACGGGAGCATCGCGGATACTACCTTGAGCCGGGGGATTCTCATACATGTGCTGTCCAACGGCCGCGCGAAAGGGATGCGCGTAAAATTGGGAGAAGAGAAAGGCAAGTCTAATGGCTAACCTCACCCGCCGTAACTTCGTCAAGGGCGCCGCCGTTGCCGGCTCCGCCGCGACGATGCTCTCCATGGCCGCCTGCGGCTCCAGCTCCGACTCCTCCACCACCGACGGTGGCGAGAAGAAGAAGGTCCTGCGCTTCGGCCAGTCCAACGCCAAGCTCGGCCTGGACATGCAGAAGTCCACCAACTCCGGCTCCTCCTCCGTCTCCGACTGCGTCTTTGAGGCGCCGCTTCGCTGGACCGAGGACAACGAGCTCGTTCCTTGCCTGCTGACCGAAATCCCGACCTTCGAGGACGACGGCGTCACCCTGCACTGCACCCTCAAGGAGGGCATCAAGTGCCACGACGGCTCAACGCTGACCGCCAACGACGTGAAGTTCACGTTCGAGCGCATGTTCAAGCCTGAGACCGTCGCCAAGTCCACCTATATGTACGACCTCATCAAGGGCGCCAAGGACATGCTCGCCGGCACCGCCACCGAGCTCGAGGGCCTCACCGTCGAGGACGACACCCACTTCACCTTTGTCCTCGAGTCCCCGATGATCACCTTCATCAACAACCTGGGCATCAGCTACGCCCAGATCTACCCGCAGAAGGCCTGCGAGGAGGCTGGCGACCAGTGGGGCTGGGGCACCAACTGCGTCGGCACCGGCAAGTACAAGGTCGTCGAGAACGACGACACCACCGAGGTCAAGTTCGAGAAGTTCGCCGAGTACCACGACGGCGAGCCTGCCCTCGATGAGATCGACATCATCTACTACGACGACAACAACACCAAGCTGATGGCCTTCAAGAACGGCGACATCGACTGGTGCGACGTCTCCACCGACATGCTGACCCAGTACTCCAACGACCCCGACGTCAAGGACTGCATCACCCTGTACAACACCCTGGGCGTCCACTTTGTGAACCTCAACCTCCAGAGCGACAACCTCAAGGACGCCAAGGTCCGCGAGGCCCTGTCTTTGGCCATCGACCGCCAGGCCCTTATCGACAACACCCTGTCCGGCGCCGGCGAGCCCGCTGGCTGCTGGCTGGCCCCCGCCACCCCGGGCCACGATGACTCCGCCACCCTCGAGTACGACCCCGAGAAGGCCAAGCAGCTCCTGGCCGAGGCCGGCGTCTCCTCCCTCACCCTTAACTGCCCCATCCGCAAGGGCCTGTACGAGAAGTACATGACCGTCGTCCAGGACATGTGGGCTAAGATCGGCGTCACGCTGAACCTCAGCGTCGAGGACACCGGCGTGTGGCAGTCCGACTGGGCCGCTGGCAACCTCGAGGTTACCGCCCTCGGCTGGTTCCCGCTCTACGCCGATGGCGACAACCACCTTTACACCTACTTCTACAGCGAGAACGCCAAGGGCAAGTCCTCCTTCTACAACAACCCCGAGGTCGACAAGCTCCTGTCCGACGCCCGCGTCTCCCAGGACAAGGACGAGCGTGCCTCCCTGTACAAGCAGGCCGACCACATCATCTGCCACGAGGACTTTGCCACCATTCCTCTGTACTGGCCCAAGAACTCCTTCGCGGCTAAGAGCTACGTCAAGAACGCCAAGGTCGGCAACCTCGTGTACCACATGTTCGACCTCGACATCGATACCTCTGACCCGAATTACCAGACCGCTTAGGGGTAGTCTAGATAGCGTTGTCCGGGACGTCCCGACGCCGGTTTTTGGCTGTCGGGACGCCCCGTGTTTGAGGGGCGTGGCGCAACGGGGGAGTGCGCGGACGCGTCACGTAAGAAAGGAGTAGGTGGATGAGAGACTATCTCATCAAGAGGATCTTGCTGGCCATTGGCGTCATCTTCGCCATCTCGGCCATCACGTTCTTCGTGCTCAACATCGTGCCGGGCGATCCCGTGCGCGTCATGGTGGGCGACATGGCCGACGAGGCCACCATTCAGCGCATCCGCGAGCAGATGGGCCTGAACAAGCCCGTTTTGGAGCAGTTTGCCAACTGGCTTGGCAACATGCTGCACGGTGACTTCGGCACGTCCTACACGCAGCGCAAGGCCGTCGTCGACCTCATGGGCAACGCCTTTGCCACCACGGCCAAGCTCGCCGGCTTCGCCTACATCTTCGCCCTCGTGCTGGGCCTCACCGTGGGCGTCGTCGCCGCCGTCAACCACGGCCGCGCCGCCGACCGCATCCTGATGGCCCTTTCCATCTTTGGCATCTCCGCCCCCGCGTTCTGGATGGCCGTCATTCTCCAGATCGTCTTCGCGCTGACCCTCAAGTGGTTCCCGCTCTCTGGCATCAAGACGTGGCAGGCCTTCGTCCTGCCCACCTGCGCCCTGGGAGTCCGCTATGCCGCGTCCATCGCGCGTGTCACCCGCACCTCCATGCTCGAGGTCCTCTCCCAGGACTTCATGCGCACCGCCGAGGCCAAGGGCGTCAAGAAGTGGGTCATCATCCTGAAGCACGGCCTGCGCAATGCGCTTATCCCCATCATCACCATTGCGGGCACGCAGCTGGGTGACATCTTCACCGGTTCCATCCTCATCGAGTCCATCTTTGCCATGCCGGGCATGGGCAAGCTCCTGCTTGACGCCATCAATGCCCGCGACCTGCCCCTCATCCAGGGCGGCGTCATGTACATCGCACTCATCTGCGTTGTGGTCTACCTCGTCGTCGACATTCTCTACGCCGTCGTCGACCCGCGCATCCGACTCGGAGAGGAGGCCGCGGAGTAATGGGGCTGCTTTCTAGCGACAAGAACGACTCCAAGGTCCAAAAGACGGAGCGTGTCGCGGCTGACGCCGCTGCCGCCATCGCCGACGAGAAGGCCAAGACCGGCAGGAAGCGCGCCCAGAGCTACTGGGCCGTCTCCTGGAACATCTTCAAGAAGAACAAGCTCGGCATGCTCTGCCTCATCGTGGTTGCCCTGCTGTGCCTGATCGCCGTTTTCGCGCCAGTCCTGGCCCCCTATGACCCGGACGTCCAAGAGATCGCCAACATGTTCCAGGCTCCCGGCGGCGCCCACCCCTTCGGCACCGACGAGTTTGGCCGAGACATCCTCTCCCGCGTCATCTACGGCTGCCGCATCAGCCTCTCCGTCGGCGTGATCTCCCAGGCCATCGCCCTTCTCATCGGATTCACCGCGGGCGTGCTGGCCGGCTACTTTGGCGGCAAGGTCGACGCCGTGATCTCCTTCGTCATCCAGGTGTTCTCGAGCTTCCCGTTTTTGCTCTTTGCCATCGTCGTGATGTTTGCCATGGGGCCGGGCCTCATCAACCTCTACGTGGCGCTGGGCCTTCTGGGCTGGACCTCCACGGCGCGTCTGGTGCGTGGCGACGTCATGCGCCTCAAGGGCTCCGAGTACATCCAGAGCTGCATCCTCTCTGGCGGCAAGCCCATGCGCATCATCCTGAAGCACCTGCTGCCCAACTGCGTCTCCACGCTCATCGTCGTGTCCACGCTGGGTATCCCCAACGCCATCCTGTCCGAGGCGTCCCTGTCCTTCCTGGGCCTGGGCGTCCAGCCGCCGATGTCCTCCTGGGGCCAGATGATCTCTGCCGCCCAGCCCTACATCCAGACCTGCACGTACTACAGCATCATCCCCGGCGTTGCCATCATCATCACGGTCATGGCCTTCAACCTCCTGGGCGACGCGCTTCGTGACGCGCTCGATCCCAAGATGCGTTCCTAGGGGAGGGGAGAAGAACCAATGTCTGAGACCAACGTTTCCCTGAACGCCGAGCTCCGAGACGAGCTGGCAGACGAGATTGAGGCCAAGATCGCCGAGTCCAAGAAGGCCGACGTGCTTCTGGACGTGGATGACCTCTGCGTGACGCTGTTCACCGAGGACGGCGAGCTTCCCGCCATCCGTCACCTCAACCTCGTCATGCGCAAGGGCGAGACCCTGGCCGTCGTCGGCGAGTCTGGCTGCGGCAAGTCCATGACGGCCCTTTCCATCATGGGCCTTCTGCCCCAGCCCCCCGCAAAGATCGTGGGTGGCTCCATCAACCTGGAGGGCACGGACCTTACCAAGCTCTCCGCTGACGAGATGCGCACCTACCGCGGCTCCAAGATCGGCATGATCTTCCAGGAGCCCATGACCTCGCTCAACCCGGTCATGAAGGCGGGCCTGCAGATCCGCGAGGGCATCCTCGTCCACAACCCCAAGATGGACAAGAAGGAGGCCGACGCCCGCGCGCTCGAGATGATCAAGCTCGTTGGCATCCCCGCCCCCGAGAAGGTCTTCAAGAGCTATCCGCACGAGCTCTCCGGCGGCATGCGCCAGCGAGTCATGATTGCCATGGCCCTCGCCTGCCAGCCGAGCTTGCTCATCTGCGACGAGCCCACCACGGCCCTCGACGTCACCATCCAGGCCCAGATCCTGCAGCTCATCGACCGCATGCGCGAGGAGCTGAGCACGGGCGTCATGCTCATCACCCATGACATGGGCGTCGTCTCCGAGATGGCCGACTGGGTGGCCGTCATGTACGCCGGCCACCTGGTGGAGTACACCACCGCGGGCGAGCTCTTCACCAACCCCAAGCACCCCTACTCCATCGGCCTCATCAACTCCATCCCCTCGATGGACGACGCCGTGGAGAAGCTCTATGCCATTCCCGGCAACGTGCCCATGCTCAACGAGCTGCCCTCCGGCTGCCCGTTCCATCCCAGGTGCCCGTTTGCCAAGGACGTGTGCCGGAGCAAGTGCCCGCACGTCTCGCCGCTTGACGGTGACGAGAACCACACCGTGGCCTGCTGGATGTTTGACTCTGAGGAATGGGGGGAGTAGCCATGGGCAAGAACGCCGACATGAACGACGTCGTCCTCAAGGTCGAGCACCTTACCAAGCACTACCCGATCAAGAAGGGCGTCTTCTCCAAGTCCGACGCCTGCGTGCATGCGCTCGAGGACGCCTCGTTTGAGGTCCACCGCGGCGAGACCTTTGCCATCGTGGGCGAGTCCGGCTGCGGCAAGTCCACCACCGGCAAGTGCATCCTGCGCCTGACCGAGCCCACCTCCGGCGAGGTCATCTTGGACGGCGAGAACTTCACCAAGCTCAAGGGCGAGGACCTCACGCGCGCCCGCCAGAAGATGAAACTCATCTTCCAGGACCCGTACAGCTCCCTTAACCCCCGCATGACCGTGGCCGACATCATCGCCGAGCCCATCGACATCGCGGGCACCTACAAGACCCGCGCCGAGCGTGACGCCCGCGTCGAAGAGATCATGCAGGCCGTGGGCCTGGACCTCGCATTCAAGTACCGCTACCCGCACGAGTTCTCCGGCGGCCAGCGCCAGCGCATCGGCATTGCACGCGCAATCGTGCTCGAGCCCGAGATTGTGGTCTGCGACGAGCCCGTCTCGGCGCTTGACGTGTCTGTGCAGGCCAAGGTCGTCAACCTGCTGGAGGAGCTGCAGGACAAGCTCGGCCTGTCCTACATCTTCATCAGCCACGACCTCTCGGTGGTCAAGCACATCTCCGACACGGTCATGGTCATGTACCTGGGCCACACCATGGAGCTGACGAGCAAGGACGAGCTCTTCGACGAGCCGCTGCACCCCTACACCAAGGCTCTTCTCGACGTCATCCCGCGCATCCGTCACGAGCGCATCCAGGACAAGAAGATCCTGCAGGGCGACGTGCCCAGCCCGACCAACCCGCCTGCGGGCTGCGTCTTCCACACGCGCTGCCAGCACTGCATGAAGGTGTGCTGCGAGCGCGCCCCCGAGATGCGCGAGGTCAAGCCTGGCCACAGGTGCGCCTGCCACCTCTATGACGAGGGGCTGACGGAGGAGGAGAAGACGCCGGTCTCAATCTAGTGAGTCATCGCCGGGGAGCCCTCGTTTGCTGCTGTGCTCGGACAGTCCTGCTCGCGCCGAAGCCACATTAAGTGGCCTCGGGCTCGTGCGGAACTGCGCCATCAGCAAACGGGGGCTCCCTTTGTGATGTTTACAAGTTGGGTGCTGGCACTTCACCGCCACGTGCTCAGGGTGTATGCCTAAACAAGTTTGTGCGCCCGCAGGCGGGCGCCTTGGGAAGGGGAGAACTATATGTCTGACGTGCTTGATAGGTTTATTAAGTATTGCGAGGTTGCCTCGCAGTCCAATCCGCTGACGGCCGAGAAGGTCCCTTCGACCCCCGAGCAGTTTGACATAGCCAACGTCATTGCCGAGGACCTGCGCGAGCTGGGCGCCGAGGACGTCACCGTTGACGAGCACGCCTACGTGACGGCCCACTGGCCGGCCTCCGAGGGCTGCGAGAGTCTGCCCTGCCTGGGCTTCTGCTGCCACATCGACACCGCCTGGCAGAGCGTGGGCAACCCCGTCCACCCCGAGGTCAAGCACTACGAGGGCGGCGAGCTCCGCATTGGCACCGGCCGCGACGGCCGCGAGGTCGTGGTCTCTCCCGAGACCAACCCGCAGCTGGCCAACATGGCCGGCTGGGACATCGTGACCACCGACGGCACCTCCCTTCTGGGCGGCGACGACAAGGCCGGCGACGCCATGGTCGTGAGCCTTCTTGCGCGCCTCAAGGCCGACCCCAGCCTGCCGCACCCACGCCTTGCGCTCTCCTTCGTGCCTGACGAGGAGATTGGCCACGGAGCTGCCCTTCTCGACCTGCAGAAGTTTGGGGCGGCCTACGGCTACACCATCGACGGCGGCCCCCTTGGCGAGTTCTGCTACGAGACCTTCAACGCCGCCGAGGTCAACGTGCGCGCCCGCGGCCTCTCCTGCCACACCGGCACCGCCAAGGGCATGATGGTCAACGCCTCCGAGCTCATCATGCGCTTCCACCAGATGCTGCCCGCCGAGCAGCGCCCCGAGTTCACCGAGGGCTACGACGGCTTCTTCTACCTTGAGCGCATGAGCGGAGACTGCGAATCCGCCAGCGCAGACTACATCATCCGCGACCACGACCAGGCCAAGGTCGAGCAACGCAAGCGCATGATGTGCCACGCCGCCAAGCTCCTCAACGTTGAGATGGGCGAGGAGTACGTGACCATCGACATCCACGACCAGTACCACAACCTGGCCGACGTGGTGACCCGCCCCGAGTATGCCCACCTCATCGAGAACGCCCGCGCGGCCTACGCGTCCATCGGCCAGGAGATGACCTGCATCCCCATGCGTGGCGGCACCGACGGCAGCCAGCTCAGCTTCCGCGGCTTCCCCTGCGCCAACCTCTCCGCCTGCTACTACAACGCCCATGGCGTCCGCGAGTTCGTGCCCGTGCCCGAGCTCGAGGCCATGGTCGACATGCTCGTCGACCTTGTCGCCCGCTACGCGGTGCCGCAGAAGTAGGCAAGACCTGTGACGCCCCGTGCGGTGCCATAATGACCGTAGGTTTAGACCATTGACCCTCTAAGGAGTCTCCCAATGGACCTTCAGCTCGAGAAGATCGACCCCAAGTACCTGACCTGTGTGCTGCGCGAGTGCGTGGAGGTCGACAGCCCCGTGGGCTACTACCCCGAGATCCACGCCTGGCTCTCTGACACCCTGGCCGAGCTCGGCTACGAGATGTACACCGACAACAAGGCCACGGCCTACGTGCGCGTCCCCGGTCAGAGCTCCGAGAAGACCGTCTGTATCGGCGCCCACCTTGACACCATCGGCCTCATCGTCCGTGGATTCAACGAGGACGGCACCCTACGAGTCCGTCAGCTCGGCGGCATCAACTACGCAAGCATCGAGGGCGAGACCTGCTCCATCCTGTGCCGCGACGGCTCCGCCATTGCCGGCCAGGTCATCTGCAACCACCACTCCGTGCACGTCTGGGCCGAGACCAAGACCGACCCGCGCGACGAGGACCACATGTCCGTCTCCGTCATCGGTGACGTCAAGTGCCCGGCCGACGCCCGCGCCTTGGGCATCACCGAAGGCGCCATCATTGGCATCGACCCCCACTACGAGGAGTTTGACAACGGCTACGTGGTGAGCCGCCACATTGACGACAAGGCCGCCGTGGCCGTCCTCATCGATGTCCTGCGCTGGCTCAAGGAGGAGGGCCTCAAGCCCGCCTTTGACACGCTGTTTGCCTTCCCCATCTACGAGGAGATCGGCAACGGCGGCTCTTGGGTGCCGCGCGAGTGCAGCGAGTACGTGGCCGTGGACATCACCCTCGTTGGCCCGGACTACGACTCCGACGAGCACCAGGTGGGCGTCATTGCGTCTGACGCCAAGGGCCCCTACGACTGGAACCTCACCAACACGCTGATCGATTGCGCCAGTCAGGCCTGCGACCCTGAGAAGTGGAACACCCAGGTCTGCTTCCACTACAGCACCGACGCCAACGCCGCCTACATGCACGCCAACAACATCGCCGCTGGCGCCTTTGGCATGGCCTGCATGAACACTCACGGTCGCGAGCGCTTCCACGTGGATGCCATGGTGGAGACCGACAAGCTCACTCGCGCCTATGTCATGGGCGTCGGCCGCGAGTAGGGAAGGGCCTCTCTTACCTAGATGAACGTTCCCACGGGTTGTGGGGATTGGCGGGCCGCCTCTTGGAGGTGGCCCGTTTTGGGTAGAAGAGAAGGCATTGGAAATCAACCGAGAGGGAGAAGATGGCAGACCAGGACTGGCAACGTAAGGTGGCGGAGTGGCTGAGGGGCAGGCAGGGACCGGACGACATCGTGGTCTTCTGCACCAACCTGGCCCTGGTGCTGGTCGTGGTCAACCTCTTTGCCCACACGGGCTGGATTGGCTGGGTCGCCCTAGCGCTCATCGCCTACGCGGTCTTCCGAATCCAGTCCAAGAACCTGGGCGCCCGCGCGCAGGAGAACGCCGCCTTCCTGAAGGCCCTGGGTCCCGCACGCCCCTGGGTCCAGAACCCCAAGGCCGCCTTTGCCGAGGCCAAGGCCTACAAGCACGTCAAGTGCGCGAGCTGCGGCCAGCGCGTCCGCGTGCCGCGAGGCAAGGGCAAGCTCCGCGTGACCTGCCCCAAGTGCCGCACCAAGTTTGAGGTCAAGTCCTAGGTCGCAGATTGCCTAGGGCCGATGAGGCAAAGAGGGCCCCCGCATCGACGTGTCGGTGCGGGGGCCCTCGTTTTGGCTGACGCCGGCCGGACGTCTTGCCTACTCTGCGTCCTTCTCGGCGGAAGGGGAGGCGTAGGAGTCAAAGAAGACCGTTGAGCCCAGCTCGGGCCTCATGCGGTGCAGGCGAGAGGGGCGGCTGCGCTCGCTGGGGTAGCCCAGGGGCATGACGGCCACGATCTTGTATGCCTGCGGGATGTCAAACTGGCGGCGCAGCTCGCAGGGGTCGATGAGGCCCACCCAGCAGCTGTGGACGCCCAGTTCCGCGGCGGCAAGCGACATGTGGTCTCCCACGATGGAGACGTCAACCATGCCAAAGTCGCAGATGTCGGGGTGGCGGGCGGCCACGGTCATGTCGTAGGCCAGGACCAGCACGACGGGTGCGCCAAAGCGGCAGCGCGTGCACTTGTCTACCTTGGCCAGGGCCTCATCTCCGCGCACCACCAGGATGCGCTGCGGCTGCTTGTTCTCGGCCGTGGGGGCAAGGGCCCCTGCGGCAAGGATGGCCTGCAGCTTCTCGTCCTCAACGGGGTCAGGCGAGAAGCGCCTCTCGGAGTAGCGGTTGGCCATGAGGTCGATGACGGACATGAGGCTCCCTTCGTTGGCTAGTTCCAAGCAGATAATACCTGCTTTGCCTATCTGTCCTCGGCGGACGGCGGGTTCTTATCGCCAGACGGAGGGTTTCTATGTTTCTAGCGTGTTAGGTGTTGGATACTGTGGGCGACCCGTGAGGGCTGCAAGTTCACTATGTTGACTCGTCCACAGGAGGTGCTTTTGCACCACGGATTATGGAGTCATCAACAACATGACCGCTCAGCTATCCATTATCAGCATTGTAATTATTTGATACGGGTTGGCACACAGCCAGCCCGTAAGATACGGGCGGCTGATTAGCGCGAGTGCAGCGGGGCCGCTTGGGAGAGAAACCCAAACGGCCCCGCTTTTTGTTGACGGCACTTAAGGAGGAAAGAAAGTAAATGAACGGAATCGTGCTGATGGTCGCCGCGGCGGTTGTTCTCGCCGGCGCCTACCTGCTCTACGGCAGGTGGCTGGCAAACAAGTGGGGCGTTGACGCCAACGCGCTCACCCCCGCCCGCCGCATGGAGGATGGCAAGAGCTTCTCTCCCGCCTCCGCCTTCACCGTGTTCTCCCACCAGTTCAGCTCCATCTGCGGCGCCGGCCCTGTCACGGGCACCATCGTCGCCATGGCCTTTGGCTGGCTGCCCGTCGTCCTCTGGGTCCTCATCGGCGGCATCTTCTTTGGCGCCGTGCACGACTTCGGCGCCCTCTACGCGTCCATGAAGAACAACGGCAAGTCCCTGGCCCAGCTCATCGAGAAGTACATCGGCAAGACTGGCCGTCGCCTCTTCCTGATCTTCTCCTGGCTGTTCTGCATCATCGTCATCGCCGCCTTCACCTCCATGGTCTGCGGCACCTTCAAGTACACTCCGGCTGAGGCGGGCGGCATCGACTACGCCAAGTCCTACGCCGCTGGCTGCGCTGGCACCATCTCCATCCTCTTCACCTTCGTGGCCATCGCCTTTGGCTGGGCCCAGCGCAAGTTCAACCTCGATGGCGTTAAGGAGTTTGTCGTCGCCGTCGTCGCCATTGTGCTGATGTTTGCTGTGGGCATGCAGTTCCCTCTCTACCTGGACCTCAACCAGTGGATCGCCGTCGTCATGGTCTACCTGGTCTTTGCCGGCGCCATGCCGATCCAGACCCTCAAGCAGCCGCGTGACTACCTCACCACCATCATGATGGTCGTCATGATCGTCTGCGCCGTCCTGGGCATCGTCGTCCTGGGCGTCAAGGGCCAGGCCACCATCACAGCCCCCATGTTCACCGGCTTCTCCACCAAGTCCGGCATGATGTTCCCGGTGCTCTTTGTCTCCGTGGCTTGCGGCGCCCTCTCCGGCTTCCACAGCCTGGTCTCCTCCAGCACCTCCTCCAAGCAGGTTTCCAACGAGACCGATGCCGTCAAGGTCGGCTACGGCGCCATGGTCCTGGAGTCCTTCGTGGGCATCCTCGCCATCATCATCGCCGGCATCATGTTCTCTGAGATGAACACCGCCGGCACCGGCTCCACCGGCGTTGCCGCCACCCCGTTCCAGATCTTTGCCGCCGGTATCGCCAAGGGCATGAAGGCCTTCGGCGTTGACGGCACCGTCGCCACCGTGTTCATGACCATGAACGTCTCGGCCCTGGCCCTGACCTCCCTTGACGCCGTGGCCCGCATCGCCCGCACGTCCTTCTCCGAGTTCTTTGCCAAGACCAACGACGCCCTGGCCATCGAGGACAAGTCCGGCGCCATGAAGGTCCTGGGCAACCCCTGGTTTGCCACCCTCGTGACCCTGATCCCGGGCCTGGCCCTCACCTTTGGCGGCTACCTGGCCATCTGGCCGCTCTTTGGCGCCTCCAACCAGCTCCTGGGCGGCATGACCATGATCACCCTGGCCGTCTTCTGCAAGTGCACCGGCCGCAAGGGCGCCATGCTCTACGTGCCCGTGGCCTTCCTGCTCTGCTGCACCTTCACCTCCCTGGTCCAGAGCATCATGGGCTGCGTCACCGCCCTCTCCGCTGGCAACCCTGCCACCCTGTTCAACTCCGCCCTGCAGCTCGTCTTTGCCATCCTGCTCGTGGTCCTCGGCCTCATCGTTGCCGTGAACTGCCTGCGCGAGCTGTTCACCAAGGAGGCTGGCTCTCTGCCCGACGAGGAGCCCGAGTGGTCCGAGCTCGGCCGCAAGAACTGCGGCGTCGAGGCCCCCGAGACCAAGTAGCTCTCGGCGCAGGCGCTTCTCGCCTGATTGCCTTGCTGGATAGCGCGAACGCCCCGCACCAAGCGACTCGGTGCGGGGCGTTCCTTTGTTTTGGACGGCGGAACGGGGCTGCAGTGCCTTAGGGGAGTGGCGCTCGACCGTCCTCGGCAATCGTACGCGGATTCTGCCTGAGGATTGCGCGGACGTCCTTCTCGTCGGGGAAGGCCTGGGAGAGCAGGGCGTGGAAGCGTGCGTTATGAGAGGGCTCGGCGAGGTGGGTGAGCTCGTGCGCCACAACGTACTCCAGGCAGGTGGGCGGGTAGGCGGCCAGGCGGACGTTGACACGGATGCGACCGGTTGACGGAGTGCAGGAACCCCACCTTGAGGTGAGGGCGCGCAGCTGCCAGGCGGTGGCGTGCTGGCCCGTTGCGGCCTCGCAGGTCTTGACGACACTAGGGAGGGCCCGCGTCGCCTCGGTTCGGTAGAGCTCGTCTGCTGTGAGGCCATCGGGGAGCCTTACGAGCTTGCCCCATAGCGGGACGAGTCCGTCATCGGGGTTTGTGGCCTGTCTCTGCGCCGCTCGAGCAAGGGCCTTCTCCAGCCAGTCCTGGTGGGCGTTGAGGAATTCTTGGGCCTTCTGCCGGCTTGCCTGCCACGGGATGGTCAGGCCGACGCTGTTGTCGGGCTTCACGCGCAGGTTGAAATTCTTGACAGCCTTGCGGGTGACGTGGACGCATACCGTGCCGATCATGAGGTCGTACGTGGAGGCTGTTTTGGCCTGCTGATTGAGCAAAACTCGCCTTGGGGGACTGCGGCAGCATTTCCGCACCAATCCTAGCCGACCTCGAGGGTGGGGACG
>CAJMPT010000040.1 GCA_905215465.1 uncultured bacterium
GCGGCCTGCCTCTTCGTCCAAGCGGTCTTGAGGACGATGATGAGGGCGACGTTCAGGGCCAGGCCGACGGCGACGGCGATGTAGTAGCTGCCAGCCGGGGAGATGAGGCCCAGGAACGGGTCGAAGATGCCGATGCCCGGGGCGATGCGCTCCACGCCAAGGGCCATGGAGATGGCGCCGGCGACGCCGCCAGCAATGACGTTGGCGGAGATCATGGGCACGGGGGCGGCCAGGGCGTACGGGATGGCCGGCTCGGTGGCGACGGTGGCGCCGACGATGAGCGCGGGGATCGCGGAGTCGCGCTCGGCCTGCGTGAAGAGCTGCGGGCGGATCCAAGTGGCGATGGCGGCGGCCATCGGCGGGAGGATGGTCACGACGCCGACGATGCCGTACCAGTCATACACGCCGGAGCCCAGCAGGGAGAAGGAGAAGAACCAAGCGGCCTTGTTGACGGGGCCGCCCATGTCGAAGGCGAGCATGGCGCCCACGAGGAAGGCACCCACGAGCTTCATGGAGCTCGGAATGGAGGTCAGCAGGCCGACGAAGGCGTTCATCAGCCAGGCCATGGCGGGGCCGATGATGTAGTAGGTGGCCAGACCAAAGACGAAGAGCGTGACCACCGGGATGATCAGGAAGCCAACGAGGGACTGGAAGTTCTTGCCCAGGTTGATCTTCTTCATGGCCTTGACGAAGTAGCCGATGGCAAGGCCAATGACGCAGGCGCCCAGGAAGCCGGCGCCGACCTGCGTGCCCAGAAGGTCGCTGCTGTTGGCCAGGTAGCTGCAGACGAAGGCGGGCATGATGGCGGGCTTGTCGCCAATGGCGTTGGCGATGAAGGCGCCCATCATCGGGATCATGAAGGTGAAGCCGAGGCCGCCAATGGTGTTGAGGACCCAGGCGAGAGACGCCATCTGGCCGTCGCCGGGGGCGATGTTGGGAGCGCCGAACTGGGCCATGATGGAGCCGATGGCCATGAGCACGCCGCCACCGATGACGAACGGTAGGGCGGCGGAGACGCCGGCCATGAGGTAGCTCATGACGCCCGTGGTGACGCTCTCCTGCTTGGCGCCGAGCTTGACCGCGGAGGCGTGGAAGACCTTGGCCTCAGACTCGAGGTTGCCCATGAGGTCGTCGATGCGCTTCAGCGCCTCGGAGACGGGGACCTCCACGACCTTCTTGCCGTCAAAGCGAACGCGGTCGTCGTCGTTCATGCCGCGACCAAGGGCCAGGACGACGTAGTCGGCCTCCTTGATCTGCTCGGGCGTGAGCTTGTTCTCCACGCCACTGGCACCCTGGGTCTCGACGTGGACCTCGTAGCCCAGCTCGGTGCCCTTGGTCTGGATGGCCTCGGCCACCATGTAGGTGTGGGCGATGCCAGCCGGGCAGTTGGTGACTGCCACAATGGACTTTGCCATGCGCTTCTCCTTTCCTTGTTATAGAAGCTTGCGGTGCTATCCGACGACGCCCTGGATTAGGGCGCATACGTCCTCGATGGGATCGTTCTTGAGCTTGGCGACAAAGTCCTCGTGGACGAGGTTTCTCGCCAGCCTTGCAAGAAGCTGCAGGTGCGTGTCGTTTCCGCCCTCGGGAACGAGGATGTTGATGACGGTGTCCACCGGAGCATCGTCAAGGGCGTTCCACTCGACGGCGCAGTCAAGGCGCGCGAACACGATGGACGGCGACGTGACGTTTCTGCTCTTGGCGTGCGGGATGGCAACGCCGGCGCCAAAGCCGGTGGAAGCCTCCCCCTCTCGAGCGTGCAGGTCCGCGACGATCGCGGAAGCGTCCTGCGCGACGCCCAGCTCGACGGCCTTCTGGGCCAGGGCCTCGAAGACGGCGTTCTGGTCGGCGGCGCCAAGCCCGTCGATGACGTGGCTGGAATCGAACAAAGCCATGCTTGCCTCCTCTCTTAACTTGTCTCTTTGACAACTCAAGAGTCTATGGGGGCAACGCGCGTGGCTTAAGAGGTGCTTTGTCACACGCCCGGTGCACAACCGGGCGCAACTATTTGTGAGAAGTGCGGGCAAGCGACGCCCATTGCGCCGTTTTTGTCACCCGCGGCGGAGCACGGGCGCAAGCGGGCCGCTAGCTGCTGGAGCCGCCGTAGTAGGAGACCTTGTAGTGGAACTGGTCGGCGCGGGCCACGCCCTTGGTGAACTCGACCACCTGGTTCCTGGTGTTGTAGGTCAGACGGAAGAGCTGCAGGACGGGGGCTCCCTCGGAGATGCCCAGGAGGCGCGCGTCCTCCCTGCGGGCCACGCTCGCGTAGAACTCCTCCTCAGCCACGCGGACCTCAACGTGGTAGTCCTGGGCCATGATCTTGTAGAGCGAGCGGGAGTCCACCTCGTCGGAGGTCAGCCCCGAGAAGATCTTGCCCGGCAGGTAGGTGTTCTCGATGAGCATGGGGACGTCGTCGGCAAGGCGCAGGCGGCGCATGGAGATCACGCGCTCGCCGGCCGCAAGGCCCATGCGGTCCGCCACGGTCTTGGAGGCCTCGCCGGAGCGGAACTCCAGGAGCTCTGAGCGCGGGATGCGGCCCAGGCTGCGCATCTGCTCCGAGAAGCTGTAGGCGCGCGTGAGGTTGGTGGTCTCCTGCGAGCGGTCCGCCACGAAGGTGCCCTTGCCGTGGCGCCGCTTGATGAAGCCCAGGGTCTCGAGCTCCTTGAGCGCCAGACGCACCGTCGTGCGGGAGATGCCGTAGTCCTCGGAGAGCTCGCGCTCGGAGGGCAGAAGGTCTCCCGGCTCGTACTCTGACTCGATCTTCTCGCGCAGGCTGTCTACCAGCTGGCCATAGAGCGGCTGCTTCTTTGACGTTGCACCCATGGGGTCTCCTCTCCACGGCCATCTTGTCTACGGTACCCCACGCCCGCCGCGCGCAAGCCCGCGTACCCGAGTAATCCGCCAGCGGCGCGAACGGCGCCGCCGGCATCTGGGCCGCTAGTCCAGGAACGGCCACTCGCCGCGCGCAAGGACCTCGATGGCGGCCGGGACCGCGTCGTCCTCGACGGGGCCAATGTGGTAGCGCGCGGCGTCGCGGGCCTCGGGCAGGGCGTTGGCCACGGCCACCGAGTTGGGCGTGGCGGCAAACATCTGCAGATCGTTGCCCGCGTCTCCAAAGACGACGGTCTCTTCGGGGCTGACGCCCACGCGTTCGCAGAGCCAGCGAAGGGCCGCTCCCTTGTTCCAGCCGACGGGCACCACGTTGGAGAACATGGGCTGCGGCACGTCGAGGTCCACCTCGTCCGTCAACGCATCGAGGGCGCCCACCACCTCGCGGGTGCGGTCGAGGTCGCCCACCAGGAAGACGTTTGCTTTGGTGATGCCGGCCTCCGGCAGCGCGTCGGCGTCCTCGCAGGTCTTTGCGTAGGACGGGAAGGCGATGGCCAGGTCATCCCGGGAGCCCTGGACCAGAAGCGGGCGCGCACCCTCAAAGACCAGAAGCCCCGACTGCGGCACGTCTGCGAGGGCGTCCATGATGACCTTGAGCGCGGCGACAGGCAGCTCCTTCTGCAGGACCTTCTGGCCTCCCAGGTAGACTTGCATGCCGTTGGTGGCAAGAGCCGTCTGGCAGCACGCCTCGTCCCCGCCAAAGAAGTTGGGGATCCACGAGAAGAAGCGGCCGCTCGCCGGGCCCACCAGGATGCCCGCGTCCATGGCGGCGTGGAAGGCGGCGCGGCACCTGTCCGTCACCTGCTTGCCACCGTAGGGCATGATGGTGCCGTCGATGTCGGTCAAGACGAGCTTGATGGGCATGTTCTTCTCCCCCTGGGACGCATGCGGGCGCAGGCGCGGCCGGGCCGCGCACACCACTTCTACCACAAGAGGAGCCCGGCACCACGCGGGCACCGGGCTCCAGGAGGCACTTGCTTGTGACGGGCCCTACTCGGCCAGGCCCTCGTTGAGAAGGGCGGCGATCTCCTTCGGGTCCTCGGAGGCCAGGACGTCGGCCCTGAAGTGCTCGTCCATGACCAGCACGGCCACGTGGGAGAGCAGCTGCAGGTGCACGTCGCCGGCCTGGGCGGCGGGGATGAGCAGGGCGATGGCGCACTTGATGGGCGCGTTGTCCATGGAGCTCCAGGCAACATCGCCGGCAAACTTGACGACCATGACGGTGGCCTGCTTGACGATGTCGGACTTGCAGTGCGGGATGGCAAAGCCGCCCATCATGCCCGTGGTGCCCTCGGCCTCGCGGTTCTTGAAGGCCTCCAGCGTGGCGTCCGCGTCGTCGGTGACGCCCAGCTCGGCGGCCTTCTCGGACAGGAACTGCAGGACCTCGTCAACGGAGGTTGCGGTGTTGCCAAGGAAAACGTGGGACGCGGTGACGATCTCGCTCATGCCAGCTCCTTCTTCGCCATGCCGCAGTGGTTCTGGGCCGCGGCTTTCAAAATCAACCCCATAAGAATAGCACCTCCAAACCCGGTTTGAAGGTGCCAGAAACCCTTAAGTTGCCTATTTGTCAACACTTATGCGGCGAGAGGCGCCCCACCGCACGCAAACGGAGCTGGCGAGAAGCGCACCGGTCTTACTTGCCGGCTGACTCGCGCAGGCGCAGGGCCTCGTAGGCGCAGCCGTACATGGCCGCCTGGTTGCCCAGGCTCGCGGCCTCGATGCGCACGTCCCTGCAGGTGGAAAGCGCATGGGCGGCAAAGCGGCGGCGCAGCTCCGGGGCAAACGTGGCAAAGGCGCCCGCCACGCCACCGCCGATGAGGTACATGGCCGGGTCCACCACGCAAGAGACCTGGGCCATGGCCTGGGCCAGGTACTCGCACATCTGGTCGACGGCCAGCTTGGCGCAGTCGTCGCCGGAGGCAAGCGCGCGGAAGACCGAGAGGGTGTCGGTGGCGTGCTCCACCTTGACGGGCGTGACGCCGCGGGCCTCGCACTCGGCAAGGTAGAGGCGGACGATGCCCTTGGCGCTGGCGTACTGCTCCAGGCAGCCCTTGCGACCGCAGCCGCAGGTCAGGGTCTCGTCGGGGTTGACCGTGATGTGGCCGATCTCTCCGCCGGCGCCAAAGGCGCCCGCCACCAGGCGACCGTTGACCACCACGCCGGCGCCCACGCCCGTGCCCAGGGCAATGAGCACGTAGCTGGAGGTGCCGTGGGCCACGCCGGCCCACATCTCTCCCAGGGCGGCGGCGTTGGCGTCGTTCACGAAGGCGATCTGCGCGCGGGGGAAGACGGAGCTGATGGCGCCCACCAGCCCCTCGGGGTCGAGCTTGATGTTGGGGAGGAAGCCCACCGTACCGTCGTCGGCCACCGGGCCCGGAATGTCCAGGCCGCAGGCGATGACGTCCTCGGGCGTGGCGTCGTGGGCCTCGAGGATGCGGCTCAGGCCATCGGTCACGGCGGCGTAGGCCGCATCGTCCACCAGGGCCGGCGTCGGAATCTTGCGCTCCTCGAGCAGCTCGCCCTCGGGGGTGAAGAGGCCGGCCTTGATGCTGGTACCGCCGACGTCGATGCCAAGAACAGCTTCCATCTTGCGAGTCCTTTCGCCTAAACGCGTCCATGTCCTTCTCGCCATCATACGGTGCGCGGCGGGGGCGCAAGCGCGACAAGACCCAAATGGGGCCTCTGCGGACACGATTGGGCGGCGAGCTGGCGCTGAGGAGCGTGTGGAGCCCCGCTTTGTCCCTTCCCGGAGGCGTCGCGAGGGTAGACTCGAAGCAGGCCACCTGACCCAAGGAGGAACCATGACCGATACCAACGCCGTGCCCGCCACCGAGCCGGCCATCCCCAACCCGCGCGCCGACATCGCCCAGCTCGACGCCCTGGAGCGCACGCTCTACTGCCACCGCTACGCCATCGACGAGATAGCCTCGCTCGGCCCCGTCATCGACCCCGCCAAGGCAACCGCCGAGCGCGGCGAGGCCGTGGCCCTGCTCGAGCAGGAGCGCGTCGAGGCCCTGTGCGCGCCCGAGGTGGGCCAGCTTCTTGACCGCATAGAGCAGAGCCCGGAGCTCATGGGCCAGACGCGCCTGGCCCAGGCCCGCGTCATCCGCCGCGACCGCGCCGCCCTCATCGACGTGCCCGCCGAGGAGCAGGCCGCCTTTACCCGCCTCACCACCGAGGCAAACGACGTCTGGCGCCGCACCAAGGCCGCCAACGACTGGGCGAGCTTCGAGCCCTACCTGGACCGCATCGTGGAGTCCATGCGCCACATGTCCCAGGCAAAGAACGCCGAGAAGGACCCCTACGACGTCTGGCTCGACGAGTTTGAGCACGGCACGAGCCGCGCCTTCTACGACCCCTTCTTCGCGCAGGTCAAGGATTGCGTCGTTCCGCTCCTGGCCGACTGCATGGCCAGCCGCCACAAGCCCGACCACAAGGTCATGGACGGCAAGTTTGACGTGGAGCGCCAGTGGGCGCTGGCCGACGACCTCATGCGCCTGGAGGGCGTCGACGAGGACGCCCTGTGGCTCGGCCGCACCGAGCACCCCTTCACGGGCGGCCCGGGCGTCGGCTTTGTGCTCATCGCCAGCCACGTCTACGAGGACAACGTGCTCTCCAACGTGTTCTCCATGCTCCACGAGGGCGGCCACACCCTCTACGAGCAGAACGTGGACCCCGCCTACGCCATGACCTCGCTCAAGGGCGGCACCTCCATGGGCATGCACGAGGCCCAGTCGCGCTTCTTCGAGAACATCGTGGGCCGCTCCGAGGCTTTTGCGGGGCCGCTGCTCGAGGTGCTGCAGAGGCGCTTCCCCGGCCAGCTCGGCCGCGTGACGCCCCACCAGCTCTACCTTGCCGAGAACTGCGCCGAGCCCCGCCTCATCCGCTGCGACGCCGACGAGCTCACCTACCCGCTCCACATCCTCATCCGCTACGAGCTTGAGCAGATGCTCTTCTCGGGCGAGGCCAAGGCGGCCGACATCCCCGCGCTCTGGGCGGCCAAGCACAAGGAGTACCTGGGCCTCGACGTGCCTGACGACGCCCGCGGCGCCCTGCAGGACACCCACTGGTCTGACGGCAGCCTGGGCTACTTCCCCACCTACGCGCTGGGCAGCGCCTTTGGCGCCCAGCTCAAGGCCGCCATGGTGGCCGGCGGCATGGACTTTGACGCCGTCTGCGCCTCCGGCGACCTCGCGCCCATCCGCGAGTGGCTGCGCACCAACATCTGGCACTGGGGCCGCGCCAAGGACTCCGACGAGCTCATGCTCGCCGCATGCGGAGAGCCCTTCTCGCCTGCGTACTACACGGACTACCTGACGCAGAAGTTCAGCTCGCTCTACGGCCTGCAGTAGGCGCGAGGGCCATACCAACGATGACCGCCCGGCGAGAAGTCCGCGCTTCTCGCCGGGCGGCCTTTGCCTTGGGGCTTGATGGGTGCGCTCGGGACCCCGCCTAGACGCGCTGGGGCAGGAAGGCGTCCGCGCCCAGGCGGATGAAGCCCAGAAGCGAGGTGATGTGGCGGTCTGCCACGACGGGGTCTTCGTCGTTGGCAAGGACCTCCAGAACGGCGTCGGTGATGGTGGAGGCGAGCCAGTTGAGCTCGAAGTCGTCCAGGGAGTCCGCGCTTCCGGTGCATGCCTGGACGTGGGCGCGGGTGTTCTTCTTGATGAGTTGGCAGACGTCGGCCAGAAAGCCCGCGACGACGACGTTGTCCCTGTTGGAGAGAACGATGGAGACCAGGCGGCGCTGTCTGAAGAACTCGCCGGTGATCTTGTGGAGCACACCGCTCGCGCGCTCGTAGTCCCGCGAGACGACGTCCGTGGCATAGGGGCTCTCCGGGCCGTAGGGGCCACCCTCGCCCAGCAGCTCGAGCGCGCCCTTTGCAAGCGGGTCGATGACGCTTCTCAGCAGGTCCCGCTTGTTCTCGAAGAAGAAGTAGAGCGCTCCGGTGGTGACGCCCGCCCTGGAGCAGATCTGCCTCAGGGAGGCTCCCGCGTAGCCGCACGCAAAGAACTCGTCGGTCGCGGCAGCCACAAGCCGCCTCTTTGTGTCCGCGTCCTCGTCCGCGCAGCGCGGGCGCACGTCGGTCTGCGCCATTCTCACACCAGTGCCTTCCGCTGCCGCCTGGTCACGCCAAGCGAGCGGCAGCGATCGAAAGGGACGAGAAGTCCCTTGTGCCTTTTATGTCAGTTGCCATAACTGATTATCTGATTAAAGTATCACGCCCCAAAGCATTTGGCGCAACTGACACGTTTTGCGGCACGTGTTGCTCTATCTGGGGCGAATACGCTCGCTCGATGTGTCGATGATGGCGTTTTGGCTGGTAAAGCGCTCGCAGACATTGGACGTCCGCAGGTATTCCTTGCCCAGGGGGTCAACCGTGGGGACAAGCGAGGACGGGTCGTCCGCAAGGCGGTTGTCGGGAGAACGCGTTACCTTGGGATCGGTCAACGTGTATCCCCTGCTGCACGCCCCCTGGTACTTGCCGGTCTTCTCGCTCAACGTGAACGTGCCAAAAACGCAGTCAGTGCAGTGACGCCCCATGGAGCACCGCCCCTTCTCTTCGCGCGCCCTCTCCCGTGCGTGCCTTTCCTCGAGTGTAGTCCAACGCACTGCCGCACCCGTGCGTTTTTGCGCCGCCGACCGCTTTGGCGACGCCATGCGGAAGGCAGGCGTGTCGCTGGGGAACAATTGCCCTATCGGACGCAAGGCGCCACCCCGGAGGAAGCGTCCCAAGAGGAGAATTGGACCACCCATGGCAGACACGGCACTCTACCAGGACGTTATTTGCGATGAAGTCACCTTTGACTCCGCCGACGGCCGCTCGACCATCCATGCGTGCGTCTGGCGACCCGAGGGGCTGCCCGAGAGGGACGGCCTGCCCGCCCCGCGCGCCGTGGTGCAGGTGGTCCACGGCATGAGCGAGCACGTGCGCCGCTACGACGAGTTCGCACGCTTCCTCTGCGCGCGGGGGCTCGTCGTCTGCGGAGACGACCACATTGGCCACGGCCGCTCCGCCGACCCAAGCCGGCACGGATGCCTTCCGGCGCGCGGCGGCGCAGACGCCCTGGTAGAGGACGAGCACCGGCTGAGGCAGCTAATCGGCGGCCAAGTTGCCGCAGGCACGCCCTACGTCTTCTTCGGCCACTCCATGGGCAGCTACATCACGCGCGTCTACCTCTCGCGCCACGGAGGCGGCCTGGCGGCCGCCGTCATCTGCGGCACGGGGACGGTCGCCGTCCCCGTCTCTGCCGCCGGAAACCTCCTCGCCCGCGCCATTTGCGCCGTGCGCGGAGAAGACCATCGCTCGCGCCTGCTTGACTCTATGGGCGCAGGCGCCTTCTCGAAGGCGGCGCCCGGCCCCACGGGGCTCGAGTGGCTCTCCCGCAACGAGGAAAACGTGGCCGCCTACGTGGCAGACCCCGAGTGCGGGGCCATGTTCTCGGCCGGCGGCTACGTAACGCTCACGGCGCTCACCCGCGAGGCCTGCTCCAAGGCCTGCGCCGCACGCGTGCCGCACGACCTGCCCCTGCTCTACGTCTCGGGCGACGGAGACCCGGTGGGCAACATGGGCCGTGGCGTTCAGACGGCGGCAAAGCTTGCCGAGCAGGCCGGCTCCGCGGACGTCACCTGCGTCATCTACGAGGGCATGCGACATGAGATCTTGAACGAGAAGGACCACACGCGGGTCTTTGGGGACGTCTGGGGCTGGCTTGACCAGCACCTGGGAAGCGGAGGCGGCAACGCATGAGCAGACAGAAGTACGTCATAGCGCTTGACCAGGGAACCACGAGCTCGAGGGCCGTGCTCGTAGACCGGGGCGGTCATGTGGTCGACTGCGTGCAGAGGCCCTTCCAGCAGATATTCCCCCAGCCCGGCTGGGTGGAGCACAATCCCCAGGAGATTCTCTTCTCGCAGCTTGGGTGCCTGACCGAGCTTCTGGCAAGGCACGGACTTGGGGCGGAGGACATAGACTCCATTGGCATAGACAACCAGCGCGAGACCACCGTGGTGTGGGACCCGACGACGGGCGCCCCGGTCTGCAACGCCATCGTGTGGCAGTGCCGGCGCACCGCCGAGCTGGTGGAGCGGGTGTGCGGAGCCCCCGAGGTGCGTCAGATGGTGCGAGCCAAGACGGGCCTTCTGCCGGACGCGTACTTCTCGGCAAGCAAGATCGCCTGGATCCTTAAGAACGTGCCCGGAGCGAGGGAGCGGGCCGAGGCCGGCGAGCTGCTCTTTGGCACCGTGGACACGTGGCTTGTCTGGGTGCTCACGGGCGGCCTCGTCCACGCGACGGACCCCACCAACGCCAGCCGCACCATGCTCTACGACATCCATCGCGGCTGCTGGGGCCAGGAGCTCCTTGACCTGTTTGGCGTCCCCGCGTCCATGATGCCGGAGGTCCGCCCCAGCTCCGGCTTCTTTGGCGAGACGAGCTACCCCGGCGTCCCGGCGGGCATCCCCATCACGGGCGTGGCCGGAGACCAGCAGGCAGCGCTCTTTGGCCAGTGCTGCTTTGGGGCCGGCCAGGCAAAGAACACGTACGGCACCGGCTGCTTCATGCTGCTGCACACCGGGCACGAGGCGTGCGAGAGCTCGCACAACCTGGTGACCACCGTCGTTGCCAGCGCACCGGGAACGCGGGGCACCGAGTACGCGCTCGAGGGGTCCGTCTTTGTGGCCGGGGCGCTGGTGCAGTGGCTTCGCGACGAGCTGGGCATCATCTCCAACGCGGCCGAGACGGAGTACCTGGCCAAGAGCGTGCCGAACACCGGCGGGGTCTACATCGTGCCCGCCTTCACGGGCCTGGGCGCCCCGTGGTGGAGGTCCGACGCGCGCGGCTCCATCCTGGGACTCACCCGCGGGACGGGAAGGGCGCACCTGGCGCGGGCCGCGCTGGAGGCGCTTGCCTACCAGATCCGCGACCTCGCGGACGCCATGGCGGCAGACGCCGGGGCGCCCCTAGGCGTGCTCAACGTGGACGGCGGCGCCAGCGCCAACGGCTTCCTCATGCAGTTCCAGGCGGACCTGCTGGGCTGCGAGCTCAGGCGGCCGGCCAACCTGGAGACCACCTCGCTGGGCGCCGCCTACCTGGCCGGCCTTGCCACCGGCTTCTGGAGCGGCACCGACGAGCTGCGCGGCCTGCGCGCCTCAGACGACGTCTTCCACCGCCAGATGGACGAGGCCCGGGCAGAGGCGCTTCTTACCGGCTGGCACGATGCCGTCAGGAGGACGCTGGGCTAGCCCAGGACCTCGGCGGCTATGCGGGCGGTCTCGGTGGCGTCCTTGGCGTAGTAGTCGGCGCCGACCATCTTGGCGTACTCGGGGTTGAGCACGGCCCCGCCTACGATCGTCTTGCACCAGGGCGCGCGCTCGTGGAGAAGCTCGATGGTCTCGGCCATGGCGGGCACCGTCGCGGTCATGAGCGCGGAGAGGCCCACGAGCTCGACGTGGTCTTTGACCACGGCGTCGGCAACCGCCTCGGCGGGCACGTCTCGCCCGAGGTCAAGCACGTCGTAGCCGTAGTTCTCCAGCAGCATGCGGACGATGTTCTTGCCTATGTCGTGGATGTCCCCGTGGACGGTGCAGACCACGACCTTGCCCTTCTGGGGCAGGGCCTGGTCGGCGCCCGCGGAGGCGTTTGCGGCCTTGATGGTCTCGAAGCCCGCCTTGGCGGCCTCGGCACTGGCCATGAGCTGCGGCAGGAAGAACGTGCCCTTCTCAAAGCGGATGCCCACCTCGTCCAGCGCCGGGATGAGGACCTCGCTGATGGCGTACATGACGTCGTGCTCGGCAAGCACGCGCGAGATGACCTCGGGCATGGGGCCCTTGCGGCCGGCAAGCACCAGGGCGCGGGCCTCCTCCTCGGGCGTCTGGGGCGCCGCGGCAGAGGTTGGGCCAGAGGCGGCCGCTGGCTGTCCGGCGGAAGCCGTCGCGCCACCAGCGGGCAGGGCGTCGGAGCGATTGACGTAACCGGCGACGTAGCTCTGGGCGCTCTCGTCCTCGCCGGAGAGGACGCGCCAGGAGTTGACCACGTCCATCATCCTCTGTACCAGCGGGTTGATGATGGCGAGGTCAAGGCCGGCGGCAAAGGCCCCAGCCAGGAAGGTGCCGTTGACCAGGGGCCTGAACGGCAGGCCAAAGCTGATGTTGGAGACGCCCAGCACGCATCGGACGCCAGGCAGCTCGCGCTTGACGGCCGAGATGGCGTCCAGGATGGCCCGTGGTGCCGTCTGGTCGGTGGAGGCGGCCATGCACAGGCAGTCGATGACCACGTCCTGGCGCGGGATGCCGATGGCGTCGGTTGCCGCCACGATCTTTCTCGCCACGGCAAGGCGACCCTCGGCCGTGGGCGGAATGCCCTCCTCGTCAAGCGTGAGGCCCACGATGGCGCAGCCGTAGTGCTTGGCAATGGGGAGCACGGCGTCAAGCGTCTCCTGCTTGCCGTTGGTGGAGTTGATGAGGGCCTTGCCTGGATACGAGCGCACGGCGGTCTCAATGACCTCGGGGTCTGCGGCGTCGATCTGCAGCGGAAGCGTGGTCACGCCCTGCAGCTCCGAGACGAGCCTCATCATGACGGCGCGCTCGTCGATCTCCGGCAGGCCAGCGTTGACGTCAAGGATCTGGGCCCCGGCCTCGGTCTGGGAGATGGCCTCGCCCATCACGTAGTCGTGGTTGCCGGTGCGCAGGGCCTCCTTCATCTTCTTCTTGCCCGTGGGGTTGATGCGCTCGCCGATGACGCCCACCTGGCCCGGCGCCAGGGACATGAGCCTCTGGGGGCCGGCCACGGCAAACCAGTCGCGGACCTTGCGGGCCGCAGGCGTCCTTCCGGCGAGAAGCCCACGCTCCCCGCGCGTGTAGGCGGGGGCGGTGCCGCAGCAGCCGCCGACGATGGTGACGCCGGCGTCCAGCATGACGCGCACGGCCTCGCAGTACTCCTCGGGGTGCACGTCAAAGACGGTGACGCCGTCCTCGACGCGCGGGAGCCCGGCGTTTGCCTGCACCATGACGGGGCACTTTGCCCACGGCAGCATGCGCTCGACGAGCGGCACGAGGTCGTCAGGGCCGAGCGAGCAGTTGATACCCACGGCGTCGGCGCCCATCGAGCTCAAGGTGACGGCCGCGACCTCGGGCGTGGTACCGAGGAAGGTGCGGCCGTCCTCGGCAAACGTCATTGTGACGAAGGCGGGCAGGTCAGAGTTCTCCCTCACGGCCAGAAGCGCCGCCTTGGCCTCCGCGAGGTCGGCCATGGTCTCGATGATGAAGAGGTCGGCGCCCGCGGCAGTGGCGGCACGCGCCTGGCGGGCAAACAGCTCGTAGGCGTCGTCGAAGGGGAGCGTCCCCATGGGCTCCAGGAGCTGCCCGGTGGGGCCGATGTCCGCGGCGACGTAGCGGGCCCCCGACCTGCGGGCGCAGGCCACGGCGGCATCGAAGATCTCCTCCACCGTCGCCGCCGTGCCGAGCTTGTCCTGGTTTGCGCCAAAGGTGTTGGTGGTGACCACGTCTGCGCCGGCGGCCATATATGCGGCGTGGATCTGCGTCACCTCTTCGGGGTTGGTGAGGCACAGAAGCTCGGGCAGCTCGCCGGCGGCAAGGCCGCGTGCCTGCAGCTGCGTACCCATGGCGCCGTCGAACACGAGGAAGTTCTCTCCGTCGAGGACGCCCTGCAGATAGTCGTCGGCCACGCGCAGGCGCCTCGGCTCCAGGCGGGCCTTGGGCCAGGTACAGTCGAGCTTCTTTGCGTTTGCCATGCGCATCTCCCCACGTTATCGTTCAGATCAGTATGTTACCGACGTTAGAAGAGGTAATTCTAGAACTCGCCCGAAATAGAGTCTCGAATAATCCAGCTCCCGAAAACAGGTGACAACATGCCCGAGGACGGGTCCAGCGCGGCCGTCTGACCGATTCATTATCTATGGATACACAAATACAGCCTTCTCTCGACTGAGTAATTCGAGAGAAGGCTGTTTTATTACAAGGTATGCGGCTAGCGATGCGAATCAAGCCTGAATTCAGATAGGAACCTAAACTCAAACGCTCGAAATCAACTAGGCAAGAAGCTCGCGAATCGCAGAGACCTGCTCGGGCGTGGCCTGGACAGCCGGCTCGAAAATCTTGGTCGAGATGGGAAGGCCCTTGACGTTCACGGCCGCCTTGATGGCCGAGACGAAAAGATCGCACACGTCGTAGACGGCCATCAGCTTGGAGATGCGCTCGGCGCACTCGACGGCGGTCGCGAGGTCGCCGGACTGGTAGGCCTTGTGCATGCGCGAGAAGAGCTCGGGCTCGACATTGGTCAGGCCGCAAAGGACGCCGTTGCCACCGCTCACGCGGTTGACCAGGTAGTACTCATCGAAACCGGAGAAAACCGTGAACTCGGGGTTCACGGCACGCGCGGCACGGATGACCTTGCGCGTGTGGCTGATGGTGTCCACGGTGTCCTTGATGCCGCAGATGTTCTTGTGAGCCGCGGCAAGGCGCGCGACAAGCTCGGGGTTGAGGTCGGTGCCCGTGCGAGCTGGGAAGTTATAGAGAATCACGGGCAGCTCCGTGGCCTGCGCGATGCCACCGAAGTACTCCTCGGCGGTGGCGTCGCTCGGCCCGAAGTAGTACGGCGACACGGCGAGGACCGCATCCGCGCCCGTCTTCTCGGAATAACGGGTGAGGTCGAGGACATTCGCGTAGGTGGTGTCGCCCACGCCGACGAAGACCTTCATACGACCGCCGACACGCTTGACAGCAAAATCGACGACGGCCTTCTTGTCCTCAAGGCTCACGCTGTAGAACTCGCCGATGCTTCCGAACAGAAGCACGCCGTCGAGGCCTGCGTCCGCCAAGTGGTCCAGGTGCTTGCCCCAGAGGTCGAAGTCGATCTTGCCCTCGTCGTCGGTGATGGTGATGGAGGGGCAGAAGACTCCCTCAAACATAGCTGGCTCTCTTTCTGGGGCAAGCCCCGTAGATCAAAAAAATTACTTAATCTTAAGACCGTACGCGCGAACAGCGTTGTTCATGAAGAAATCCTCGTCATCGCCGAACGAGTCGCGAAGAATCTGGAAGTGCTCGTCAAAGCTGGAGTAGAGCTTTACGACAGGCCAGTTAGACGCGTAGAGCAGCTTCTTGGGATCGAACGTCGCGCGCACGAACTTAAGCAGCTCCGAGACGAACTGCTTGTCAGCGGTGGGATAACCCGAGACCTTCATGTAGAGGTTCGGCAGGGTCGCGAACTTCTCCATGACCGACTTCCACTCGGGCGTCAACGCCTCGACGTTGCCGAGATGGTTCAGGATAACGGTCTCCTCGGGCGCCTGGGCAAACGCCTCGTAGGCGTCCTCGAGCTCATCCACGCGATTGCAGGACTCAAACGGCAGGCCCTTCTTTGCCAAGGTGTGCAGCCCCTCGATAAAGCTGGGCTCGAGGCAACGGCCCTTGGGCTCGGAATCGATGTGGAGCGGCTCGCGGATGCCCGCGGCAAAAGCGGGGATGCGCATCCAAGGCGAGACGTCGCTGCGGAGCATGCAGGCGAGCATCTTGGGGTCGGCGGACTTGATGTCGTAGGCGATCTTGTCCTCAGCCTCGTGGTCGGCACAGTCGACCTCGACGTACACGCCGCCGACGAACTCCACGCCCGCCTGGCGCGCGTACTCGGCCTCAAGGTCCTTGGTGGTATAGGTATGCGTGATCGTGCCGTCCGTGCCCTCGAGCCAAGGAAGGCTCTGGGTGTCCAGGTTCCAGACGTGGAAGTGAGAGTCGATTACTTTAAGAGCCATGATGGCTACTTCCTTTCCAGGCCGAGCTTGCTGCCGAACATGCCGTACCAGGCGACGTACAGGAAGCCGGGAACCGCCACGAGCAGGGCGACGTTGATTCCGGCGGCATCGGCGACGGCGCTCATGACGAGCGGGATCAGCGCCGCGCCCACAATGGACATGACAAGCGCGGAAGAGCCGGTCTTGACGGCAGAGCCCTGGAAGCCCGTGAGCGTAAGCGAGAAGACGACCGGATAGCCGATGGAGACGAACAGGTACGACACGATCATCGCAACGACGGAAACCGGACCAAGGCCGAGGAACGCGACGAAGAACAGGACTGCGGAGGCCGTCATATAGACGCCCAGGAGCTTGCCGGGATCGACCTTGGCCATGATCGGCGTGGAGATGAAGCGGCCGATGGTGAACAGCAGCGACAGAATCGAGAGGAACGCCGCGGCGGTACCGGCGGTCATGCCAGGCCACTGCTGCATGGCGAAGGAAGAGAACAGCGACATGCCGGCGACCTGCAGACCGATGAAGATGAACTCAGCGAGGACGCCTAGGGCAAAGTACGGGCGCTTGAGCATGGACCCGAAGGAGACCTTCTCGGCGGCGCCGTTGGCCGCCTCCTCCTCGTCACCCGGAGGCGTCGGGAGCTTAACGAACACGAAGACGGCGAGCACGACCGCAAGCACAACGGCGATGACGATGTACATGCCGCGCATGCTGGAGAGGAACGACAGCTTGGCAGCGGCAAAGCCGGGGTCGCCGGCGGCGATGGTGGTGCCGAGGAACTGCGAGAGGATGAGCGGCCCCACGATGTTGCCCACACCGTTGAAGGACTGGGCGAGGTTCAGGCGCATGGACTCATGCTGCTCGTCACCGAGCTTGGTGATGTAGGGGTTGCAGTTGGTCTCCAGGGTGGAGGCGCCGGCGGCAATCACGAACATGGCAAGCAGGAACATGCCGTAGGAGGCCACGTTGGTGGCGGGCACGGTGATAAGCGAGCCGAGCACGAACAGGGCGAGGCCCATGATGACGCCGCCCTTGTAGCCAAACTTCTTGGCGACGATGGAGGCCGGGATGGCCATCACGAAGTAGGCGCCGTAATAGGCGACCTGCAGCAGGCTCGCCTCGGTGCCAGACAGCTCTAGGTAGTTGGCCATGGGGCTGTTAAGGGCGTTGACCAGGTTCATGGTCAGGCCCCAGACAAAGAACAACGAGGTCACGAGGACGATGGCGACGGTTGCCGCAGAGCCCTTCGAGCCCGCTTTCTTGGCGGAATCAGACATTTGAAAGCCCTCTTTTCGCGCCGCAGCCTAGTCAAGCGCGCGGTCGAGGTTGACGTAACCGCCGTCGACGTTGCACCACTGGCCGGTGGTGTGGCTGGAGCGGTCGGAGAGCAGGAAGCACGCGGCGTCCGCGATCTCCTCGACGGAGGTCATGCGGTGCTCGAGCGGGATGCGGTCGGTGATGAGGGAGAGGCGCTTCTGCTGGGCCTCCTCATCGCCGAAGGTCTTGATCCAGTTGGCGTACAGCGGCGTCCAGGCCTCGGCGACGACGATGGCGTTGACGCGCACAGAGTCGTGAACGAGGGCGGCGGCCCACTCGCGGGTGAGGCCGAGAATGGCTCCCTTGGCGGCGGCATAGGCGGTCGTCTTGCCCTGGCCAGTGAGGGCGACCTTGGAGGCGATGTTCACGATAGAGCCCTTGGACTCCTTGAGGTAGGGGCAGGTCTCGTGGACGAGCTCGAAGTAGTGCGTGAGGTTGCCGTGCAGGGACTTCTCGAAGTCCTGCCAGCTCGTGGTCTCGAGCT
>CAJMPT010000041.1 GCA_905215465.1 uncultured bacterium
GTTCGCCGTCTCTGGCTCACCTGCTCTGGCGGCCCCTTCTTCGGCCTCACGAGGGGGGAGCTCGCCGAGGTGACGCCTGAGCGCGCCCTCGCGCATCCGACGTGGCACATGGGCTCCAAGATCACCATCGACTCGGCCTCGCTCATGAACAAGGGCCTCGAGGTCATCGAGGCCCACCACCTCTTCCAGATTCCCATCGATGACATTCGCGTCCTCGTGCACCGCCAGAGCAAGATTCACTCCATGGTTGAGTTCGTGGACGGCGTGGTCAAGGCCCAGCTCGGTGGCTCCGACATGCGAGCCCCCATCCAGTACGCGCTCAGCTATCCCGAGCGCTGGGAGGCAAGCGTCCGCCGCGTTGACTGGTGCGTCGAGCCCGACTTCACCTTTGACGAGGCCGACGAGAAGACCTTCGGCTGCCTGGCCCTGGCCAAGCGTGCCGGCCGCGAGCACGGTACGCTGCCCTGCGCCATGAACGCCGCCAACGAGGTGGCTAACGAGGCCTTCCGCCGCGGCCAGTGCGGCTTCCTTGACATCGAGCGCTCCGTAGAGGCCGTCATGGACGCCTGGAACAACGAGGAGGTCCAGAGCGTAGAGCAGCTCCTCGAGGTCGACTCTCGCGCCCGCGAGATGGCCTGTGCCCAGCTGGGGGTGGCGCTTTGATGCAGGCCGTGGCCGGCTTTCTCTCCGCCGCGTTCTGGGGCGTGCTGCTGCTCTCCGTGCTGGTCTTTGTCCACGAGGGCGGCCACTACCTGGCCGCACGTGCCTTCGGCGTCCGCGTGACCGAGTTCTTCTTGGGGCTTCCCTGTCGCGTCAGGCTCTCGTTCAAGAGCAGGAAGGTCGGCACGGAGATCGGCGTCACGCCGCTGCTCTTGGGCGGCTACAACCGTATCAGCGGCATGGAGCCCGCCACCGATGAGCTTCTTGGGCCGTGCCTTTCCATCGTCATGCGAGAAGGGCGCGTTGCCGTTGCGGACGTGGCCGCGGAGCTCGGCTGCGACGAGGAGCGCGTCTATGGCCTCATGGCCACGCTCGTGGACTGGGGCTCCATCCGCGCCTACTACGACCCTGCGCTTGGCGAGAAGCCCAACCAGAAGACATGGCCCGCCTCCTTCGAGACCCTGTCGCGAGATGCAGACGGCCTGACCGAGTACGACCGTGGGCATGACTTCTCGCTCGTGGGCTCCACTGAGGCCGGACAGCCCTGCGACCTCGGTCTCTCTGACGACGAGCTGCTTGCGCGCGAGCGTTCCCACACCTACCTGGGCTGCGGCTTCGCCCGTCGCGTTGTCATGCTCGTGGCGGGCCCGGCGATAAACGTCCTTCTCGCCTTTCTTCTGGTGGTGGCCGTCCTCATGGGGCAGGGCGTGAGCGCCATCGACCCCGAGCCCGTACTGGGCGCCGTCGAGGCAGGTTCCATCGCCGAGGCGGCGGGCGTCCAGACGGGTGACCGCGTGCTTTCCGTCGGCGGCGTGGAGACCCAGACCTGGCCTGACGTGGTGACGCAGCTGCGATTCCGCCTGCAGGATGGGTCCGACTTCCAGATGGTCGTCGAGCGCGATGGCCAGGTCCTCACGCTCCAGCTCGACCTGCCCGAGGGCCAGCCCGTGGACGCCGTCGGCGTGCGGGCCACGGTCTACACCTACCACCCGTCCTTTGCGGAGGCCTCTGCTGCCGCAGTGGGCTATGCGGGCCAGGTAGCCTCCTTTGCCGCGCAGCTCATCATGCCACAGCACACCATGAAGGTGCTCGACCAGTCTAGCTCCGTGGTAGGCATTGCCGCCATGGCCTCCGAGGCCGCGAGCTCTGGCGCCTGGGACTTCCTGAACATCGCCGCGGCCATCTCCATGTCGCTTGGCTTCATGAACCTGCTGCCCATCCCGCCCCTTGACGGCGGCAAGATCTTGATCGAGGTCATCCAGCTGGTGCTGCGCCGCGAGCTCTCCCTCAAGGTGCAGAACGCCATCAGCTATCTCGGCCTGGCGTTCTTCCTCTTTGTCTTTGTCTTCGTCCTCAGGAACGACATCCTGAGGCTGCTCTGATTGGCTAGGTGATTTCATGTCCGAGCCCACCTCGGCTAAGGCCTCACTGCCCCGCGAGCTCACACGCCCCGTCCACGTGGGGCAGGTGCGGGTCGGCGGCGGTGCGCCCGTATCTGTCCAGTCCATGTGCACCACGAAGACCGATGACCCTGTCTCGACGCTTGCTCAGATCGGACGCCTGGCGGACGCCGGGTGCGAGATCGTGCGCGTGGCCATCCCCACCTCCTCCTGCCTGGACGGCTTCTCCGAGATATGCGCGGAGTCGCCGCTTCCCGTGGTGGCTGACATCCACTTTGACCACCGCCTCGCCGTGGAGGCAACCCGCCGCGGCGCCGCGGGTATGCGCATCAACCCGGGCAACATCGGCGACTGGTCCCGCGTTGACGCCTGCATCGATGCCGCCGGCGAGGCGGGCATCCCCATTCGCATCGGCGTCAATGCCGGATCGCTGGACCCGCAGTTTGCCGAGCGCGCCGACCTCACGCTGCCCCAGAGACTCGTGGCCTCGGCCACGTCCTTTGTCGCCCACTTCCGCGAGAGGGGCTTTGAGGACGTGGTCCTCTCCGCCAAGGCCCACGACGTCCCCACCACGCTGGCCACCTACCGTGCCCTCTCGCGCGAGCTCCCCGAGGTCCCGCTCCACGTGGGCGTGACCGAGGCAGGCACCCTTCGCCAGGGCACCGTCAAGAACGCCTGCGGCGTGGGCATTCTACTGGAGCAGGGAATCGGCGACACCATGCGCCTCTCGCTTACCGCAGACCCCATCGAGGAGGTCAAGGTGGCCTGGGACCTCCTCTCCGCGCTGGGTATGCGCAGGCTCACCCCCGAGCTCGTGAGCTGCCCCACCTGCGGCCGCTGCCAGGTGGACATGATTCCCATCGCCGAGGAGGTTGCGCGCCGCCTTCAGGAGGTTCATGCGCCCATCTCGGTTGCCGTCATGGGCTGCGCGGTCAACGGACCCGGCGAGGCGCGTGACGCCGACATCGGGATGGCGAGCGGCCGTGGTCAGGCCATGCTCTTCGCCAAGGGCGAGCCCATCCGCAAGGTCGCCGAGGACCACATGGTCGACGAGCTCTTCGAGGAGATACGAGCACGCTTCTCGTAGTCCCCATGTCGTAGAATAGAACGCGTCTGTCGCCAAACGGCGGGCGTTCCCAATCCGAAAGGCATTCACATGAAGCGCTACCAGAAGATGTCGAGGCTCTACGCCCCCACGCTCAAGGAGGACCCGGCCGAGGCCGAGCTCGTCAGCCACAAGCTGTTGCTCCGCGCCGGCATGATCCGCAAGACGGCCGCCGGCCTCTACAGCTACCTGCCCCTCGCCTGGCGCGTCATCTCCAAGGTGGAGGACGTCATCAGGGACGAGATGGAGGGCATCGGCGCTCAGGAGATGATGGTCCCCATCGTCACCCCGGCCGAGCTCTGGGAGCAGTCGCACCGCCTGGGCGCCTACGGCCCCGAGCTCATGCGCCTGAAGGACCGCCACGAGCGCGACTTTGTCCTCGGTCCCACCCACGAGGAGACCTTCACCGACCTCGTCCGTGACGAGCTGCGCAGCTACAAGCAGCTGCCCGTCACCCTCTACCAGATCCAGGACAAGTTCCGCGACGAGAGGCGCCCCCGCTTCGGCCTCATGCGCGGCCGCGAGTTCATCATGAAGGACGCCTACTCCTTCTCCGCCACGCAGGAGTCCCTGCAGGAGTGCTATGACGATGAGAAGGCAGCCTATGCCCGCATCGCCGAGCGCTGCGGCGTGAAGGCCCTGCCCGTCGTGGCCGACTCCGGCCAGATCGGCGGAGACACCTCCGTTGAGTTCATGGCCCTGGCCGACGCCGGCGAGGCCGAGCTCGTCTGGTGCGACTGCGGCTTTGCCGCCGACACCGAGGCCGCAACGGCCAAGATCGCCGTCGCCGAGGGCGAGGCCGGCGACCTCGAGCGCGTGCTCACGCCCAACGCCGGCACCATCGCCGACCTGGCAGCCCTTCTCGACGTGGCCGAGTCCGCCACCCGCAAGGCGCTTGCGCTCGTTGACGGCGAGGGCCGCCCGACCGTGGTCTTTGTCCCCGGCGACCACGAGATGAACGACTGCAAGGCCGAGAACGCCTTTGGCGAGTACCACCTCATGACCGACGAGGAGCTCCGCGAGGCCGGTCTGGTCAAGGGCTTCATCGGACCCGTGGGCCTGCCCGAGGGCATCCGCGTCTGCGCCGACGAGTCCCTGCGCGACTCCGAGTGGTGGCTTGTGGGTGCCAACCTGGCCAACTACCACTACCGCCACGCCCAGATGGGCCGCGACTTCACCATCCCCGAGTGGGTCGACGTGGTCTCCGCAAAGGAGGGCGACCTCTGCCCCAAGTGCGGAAAGCCCATGCACCACGCCCGCGGCATCGAGGTCTCTCAGGTCTTCCAGCTGGGCACCAAATACTCCGAGTCCATGGGCGCCACATTCACGGACGAGGACGGCGTCGAGAAGCCCTTCCTCATGGGCTGCTACGGCATAGGCGTCTCTCGCATGGTCTCCGCCATCGTGGAGCAGCACAACGACGAGAACGGCATCTGCTGGCCGGTCTGCGTGGCCCCCTACGAGGTTGAGGTCGTGCCGCTGAACGTGGGCGACGACCTCGTATGGCCCGAGGCCCAGCGCGTCACGGACGAGCTTTCCGCCGCCGACCTCGAGGTCCTTCTCGACGACCGCTCCGAGCGCCCTGGCGTCAAGTTCGCCGACGCCGACCTCATTGGCCTGCCCTGGCAGGTCATTCTCGGCAAGCGTGGCGTCAAGGAGGGTAAGGCCGAGGTCAAGTGCCGTGAAACCGGCGAGCGCTTTGACGTGCCCATGAGGGAGCTTGCCTCTTGGCTCTCCGAGCGCATTGTTGCCGAGCGCGCGTAGGTCTCTCTCGCAACTGGACTCTGGGCCCGGACCCGCATTGGGCCCGGGGCCTTCTTGAAGGGAATGACGTGAACTACATGGAGCTTGCCGCCGTCGCACGCGGCGACATCGGACCGTTCTGCCACGCCTGCCCCACTTGCGATGGTCGCGGCTGCAAGGGCACCATCCCCGGACCGGGCGCCAAGGGCTCGGGCACCGCTGCCATGAGGAACTACCAGGCCTGGCAGCAGGTGCTGGTGAACATGGACTGCGTGCACAAGACCTTCGAGGCGTCCACGGCCACGAGCCTGCTGGGCCAGGACCTCTCGCTGCCGGTGATGATTGGTCCCGTGGGAGACGTGCAGCGCCACTACGGCCAGAAGTACGACACGGTGAGCTACAACGAGTGTGCCCTTCGTGCCGCTGCCGCCGAGGGCACGCTCGCCCTCACCGGCGATGGCCTCAACGCGGAGATCATGACGCGCACCACCGCCCTCATCGGCCAGCTCGGTGGCCAGGGCATCCCCACGGTAAAGCCTTGGGACCCGGTGACCCTCGAGCGCAAGCTGGGCGAGGCGCTTGCCGCCCGTCCCGCTGCCGTTGCCATGGACATCGACGCCGCTGGCTTGCCCTTCCTGCGCGGGCAGCAGCCGCCTGCTGGTGCCAAGGACGAGGGTCAGCTCGCCGAGATCTGCGCTGTCTGTCATGACGCGGGCACGCCCTTCGTGCTCAAGGGCATCATGACCCCGGGCTCCGCCGAGCGCGCGCTGCGTGCGGGCGTTGACGCCATCGTGGTCTCCAATCATGGCGGACGCGTGCTGGACGGCGTGCCTGCCACGGCCTCCGTGCTGCCCGCCATCGCCGACGCCGTGGGCGACGATGCCGACGTCCTTGTCGACGGTGGCATCAGGAGCGGCCTGGACGTCTTCCGCGCCCTTGCGCTGGGTGCCAAGGGCTGCCTTGTCTGCCGTCCCTTTGTGGTGGCCATCTTTGGCGGCGGCGAGCAGGGCGCTCGCGACTACCTGCGACAGATTGCCGGCGAGCTTGCAGACGCCATGGGGATGTGCGGCGCGGCCACGGTGGCCGACATCGCCTCCGACATGCTCTACCGGTAGGGGAGAAGCCCGTGCGGATTGCCGCCAACTCAGACCTCGCGCAGCTGGCCACCTCGGGCATCAGGCGCTTCAATGCGCTTGCCTCCCAGGTGGAGGACTGCGTGAGGCTCACGCTGGGAGAGCCTGAGTTCTCCACGCCCGAGCCCGTGTGCCAGGTCGTCGCGCGGTCCCTGGCCAAGGGCCAGACGCACTACCCGCCCAACAACGGCTCGCCCGAGCTCCTGTGCGCCATCTCGGACTACATGGGACGCTTCGGGCTGCCGTATGCCTCGGACCAGATTATAGTGACCTGCGGCGCAACAGAGGCCCTGGCCGCCACGCTCTTCTCGCTGCTTGACCCTGACGACGAGGTGGTGGTGCCCACGCCCGCCTTTGGCCTCTACGAGACCATCGTGAGGGCCGCCCACGGACGAGTGGCTGCGCTGGACACCTCCGTCACGGGCTTCCAGATCCGCGAGAGAGACCTGCGGGCTGTGGTGGGGCCGCGGACGCGCGCCATCGTCATCACGAGCCCCAATAACCCCACGGGCTGTGTGCTTGATGCGGAGTCCCTGGATGCCGTGGCGCGCGTGGCGGGGGAGCGCGGCCTGGCCGTGGTCTGCGACGACGTGTACAACCGCCTCTGCTACGAGAAGGGCTACGAGCGCTTTGCCCAGCGTCACCCGGAGCTGCGCGAGCAGACCGTGGTGGTGGACTCGTTCTCCAAGCCGTGGGCCATGACGGGCTGGAGGCTCGGTTGGCTTGCGACGGAGTCCGGCCTCAAGGGTCAGTTCCAGAAGATGCACCAGTACTTGGTCTCAAGCGTTCCGGCCTTCCTGCAGGAGGCGGCTATTGTGGCGCTTGGCTGCGACGTGGAGCCCATGCGGAAGACCTATCTGCGCAGACGTGACCTTGTGGTTGAGCGGCTGGAGGGCATGGGGCTGGGTGTCCAGCGGCCGGCTGGGGCCTTCTACGCCTTCCCGGACGTGAGAAACCTGGGCATGGGCTCCGAGGAGCTCTGCGAGCGGCTGATCCGCGAGGCTGGGGTGGCGTGCGTCCCGGGCACGTGCTTTGGCGCCGAGGGCTTCATGAGGCTCTCGTACTGCGTGAGCGACGAGGACCTGGAGAAGGGATTGAGCCGGATCGAGGGGTTTGTCGCCGGACTGTAGGCGGGTGCGGCAGCCTTTGCTTATCCGCGTAAATACTTTGATGTTCTAGGGGTCATTTCTAGAACCGAGCGACTCTTCGGTTTGCAAAACCGCTGGTAGATGAGCTAGGCCTTCAACTGCATAAGTTCTTGACATAAATGTTTTTACTCGGATAAGTCCAGGCGAGAAGTTCCAGTGTCACCAACAGTCTCATGATCGTAATTCGCTGGAATTTCTCCCTTGCGCGGAACATTCTGCCTTGCTATAGTTACTGAGCACCAACGCACGGGGAATTAGCTCAGTTGGGAGAGCGCGTGACTGGCAGTCACGAGGTCAGGGGTTCGAACCCCCTATTCTCCACCATGGTTACTGCTGGCAGCGGCTTTGGTCGCTGCCTTTTTCTTTGGGCTCATGGCGCAACGGTTAGCGCAGGGGACTCATAATCCCTGGGTTGCAGGTTCGAATCCTGCTGGGCCCACCATAGGGAATCAGCCCGGACCTCTAGAGGGTCCGGGTTTTTTGTCTCTGTGAAAACCATACGTGAGGGATGTTCGATGGACGCCGAGGTGAACCTGAGTCTGCAAGACACCCAGTGGCCGCTTGAATACATCAACCATGATAGGCTCATTGCCAGGGCCATCGTCTTTGACGATGCCGGCTAGTTCTACTTCGTCAGGCCGAGCGAGACGACAACTTTGGCCAGGCCACGATCATCGAGACACCCGGTGGCGGCGTTGAGTCGGGGGAGGACCTTCTCGAGGCCGTTAGGCGAGAGCTAAACGAGGAGTTGGGCGTCCAGGCGGAAGTCATCTGCAAGATCGGCATCGTCAGCGACTACTACAATCTCATCCACAGGCACAACGTCACCAACTACTTCCTCTGCAAGGTCAATCACTTGGCGAGAAGCACCTTACGCAGGACGAAGTCGAGAGCTTTCACCTCTCGACGCTTAAGCTTCCCTATGTCGAGGCAATCGGGGAATGCGAGACAAGGGCCGACACTAGGCTTGGCAAGCTCATAGCAGCCAGGGAGCTTCCCGTCCTGTGCCGTGCGAAGGAGATTCTCGATAACGCTTAACGAATGGAGCCGCCGCAGCCTTCAAACTGCGGCGGCTCTTGCTTGTTTGGGACACCTGGATCATTACGTGCTTCTTCCTCAAGTGGGCTCCCGGGGGAGACCGAGGAGGGGCCCCTCATGCTGCTGTCTCCGGACACGCAGGCCCTCGCGATGGCCTGCGTGTCCTCAGCGGTCATCCCGACGGACACGAGGATATCCTCATCGCCCAGGCCAAGGCTCTCCCTCAGCTCATCGAGCGTCGCCGTCTCAAGCCTTCTAGCTCGGTAGTCTTCGACCTTCTTTATGAGACCGTGCTCGTACTCAAGCCCGTCAATGCAATGCTCAAGCGCCTCCAACATGAGGGAGGCCCGCGTCGTTCCGGTAATCTCTGCAAGGCGGTTGTATCGCTCGACCAGATCATCCGGCGGTCTCAGCGTGATCTCCGCAGTGTCCATATGTGGCCTCCTTCATGCTGTATTCGCTATGCCAACAGTGCGACACGAATCTCGCACGGCGTTTCAACCTTGCGCCCCGTAGGCATTTCTCGCCGATTCAAACGCTCCCGACCCCTAATATCTATACCAGCTGTCTCCAACCAGGGCCTTGCGCCCGGAAAGAAGGTCCCAATGTCTCCTGAGTGCAAGAGCGTCAAGTTGGTGAGCCTTGCCTGTCTCTTCATTGGCATCGTTGTGCTGGGAATCAGCGTCTATGCGTTTGTCGGCCTGCACGTTGACTTCTTGTTTGGCTTCATGTTCCTGGCCATGGGTCTCGAGCTTGCGATCTATGGCTTCACGGGCGCCCGCTCGGCCAACGTCCCCTCTGAGATTGCGAAGTTTGCCAAGTCCGCCTACTGGGCTCCGCTTTTCTGCATTTGTGTCATTGCCTACTACTTCCTGAACGAGCCGGAGTCCATGCTGTTTCTGGTCACCGCCATCGTCTGCGCTGTGGGCTGCGTCGTTCTTGCCCTCGTGGTGAAGAAGGCCGTCAAGGCCATTCAGTCTGTCTAAACCTACAGGTCAGAGCACGAGTTCTTACTTTCTCAAAATTCCCCCTTCCATTCTTGCGGGGCTTTAGGTATAGTAATTTCTCGCGCGGGCGATTGGCTCAGGGGTAGAGCACTTCCTTCACACGGAAGGGGTCGCTGGTTCGAATCCAGCATCGCCCACCATATTCGGGGAATTAGCTCAGTTGGGAGAGCGCGTGACTGGCAGTCACGAGGTCAGGGGTTCGAACCCCCTATTCTCCACCATGAACGAGACAAGCGACGGCCTTTGGGTCGTCGCTTTTTCTATATGCGCAGGATGCACCCCCTGATAAATCGCCTTTCTTCAATTGGGGACTGGACCCCTTAAGGCCTGGTCAGGTGTATCTGATGTACCTTAATCCCAAAGAGTTTCCCCAGGGCCTTGACGCACCGGGGAAGGGGGAACTTTCACGCTTCTTGCCAATGGCGACAAACACCGTGGGCCGTGGACGTTCTGACATCAGAAACGTCCGCGGCCCACGTAGTCTGTCTCGGCAGTTCCCCTGACGGTCCCTACGGCAGGTCCTTCTCGCCGGCTAGCGACCGGTGATGGCCTTCCTCAGCATGAGGACGTAGGCCTCAGCGCCCTCGGGGCGAAGATGCGTGCCATCGCTCCAGAAGTACTCGTCATGGCCGGCGCTCTCCGCGTACCAGTCGATGACGTCAACGTTGTCGTACTGGGCAGCAACGTCCTTGAAGAGTTGGTTGTTCATGTCCTGCAGGGCCAGCGGTACGCGGACGGTGCAGAGGTAGACGTGCTTGGAGGGGTCCACCGCATCGATGAGCTCCTTGACCTGGCTCTCGCGGGCCACGCCATTGTCTCCGATGGCCCAGACCACCACGTCGCCATCGTGGCCGGCTGCCTGGCAGCTGCGGTAGACGTCCACACCCGCGTAGAGCTGGCGGCCCACCTTCGCGTCGATGTAGCCGTTGGGGAAGTACTTGTAGAACTGTGTGATGGCGCCGGCGGGCACGGAGTCGCCAATCAGGATGACGCTCGCGTTGGTGGCTCCGGTGCTCGCGTCCACGGTGAAGTTCGTGGCGTTGATCTGGTCGATGGCGGCAGCAAAGGCCGTGCCGGCAAAGTAGGTGCCGCTCACGTCAAAGGTGGTGTTGTCCTGCTGGGACTCGGCTGCCTGAGCGTCGCCGCCCTCGGAGGTGGTGTCACCGCTCCCGCCGGACTGGGCTGCCTCGGCTGCAGCCTGCTGCTCGGCTAGGTACTGCTGCTCCTCGGCGCTCATCTGCTGCATCTCGGTGGGAACGCCCGTCTGTTCGGCCGCGATGGGCACAAGGAGAAGGACCACGGCGCAGAGAACGCCCAGTGCGCCAAGCACCACCTGCGGCACGGCAAGGCCGAAGGGCATGGTCCTGCCGGCAAGCTCACGTGGCCCCTGGCCCTTCTCCAGAAGGCGGTAGGAGGCCTCGGCGCAGGCAAGGATCAACAGGAACTCAAGGGCCCAGCCCCAGGCGGGCAGCGCGGTGGTTCTTGTCGCCGGGTTGAGGGTCACCAGCAGGGGGTAGTGCCACAGGTAGACGGCAAAAGCGCGCTTGCCGGCCTCGGCCACGGGGTGCGCGCCCAGCACGCGGGCAACCACGCTGCGGGGCCTGCAGAGGCAGGAGACCAAGATCGCCGTCAGCACGGCCGCAAGGAGCATGCCGCCACGGTATGCAAACTCGGAGTATCCGTTGAGCGAGAAGCACATGACGCCCAAGCCCGCCAGACACGTAATGGTCAAGGCATCGCAGGTCCAGGCGGGGGTGTCCTTGAGTCGCGGGCCCACGACGGGGATGGCCCTGAGGCTGAGGCCGCGCCCTCCGGTCCACAGTGCCGCCAGGGCGCCCATTAGAAGCTCGGCCGCGCGCGTGTCGGGGCCGTAGTAGATGCGCGCCGTGTCTCCCGTCGGGTCGTAGAACAGGGCCATGAGGACCGCCGATACCACCACGAGCGCTCCCACAAAGCCGCATGCCATGCGGCGGGACCTCACGACCTTGCGCATGCCAAGGAGCACGAGCGGCCACACCACGTAGAACTGCATGACCACGCCCAGGTACCAGAAGTGGGTGAGGGGAGAGGGGAGCCCCGCGTTGGCAAAGTACGAGACGTTCCTCACTATGTAGAAGACGTTCTCCACAAAGAGAAGGGCGGGCACGGCGTCGGACTTGACCTTGGGCAGAAGGTTGGGAGCCAGAAACACGCAGAGCAGCGTGGTCACGCCCACGACGGCAAGCATCGAGGGCAGAAGCCTGGTCACGCGCTTGAGCACAAAGCGTGGGTAGTCAAGGTGGCCGGCGCGGCCGATCTCGCGCTCGATGGAGAGCGTGGTGAGGTAGCCCGTGATCACGAAGAAGATGGTCACGCCAAAGTAGCCGCCAGAAAGCCAGCTGGGGTTGGCGTGGTAGACCAGCACCGCAAGGATTGCCAGCACGCGTAGGCCGTCGAGTGCCCCTACGTAGCGGGAGCGCGCCGGCTTGGCCGTGCGGGGCCCCTCGGCCTCGGTTGCCTGGATTGATGCCTCTTGCATAGGTATAACCTGCCTTGCCGCCGGGAAGCCCCCGGCCAGAATTCTCATACTCATTCAGACTATCCCAAGTCTTGGGATACGTGGGGCCGCAAACCGGGGCAAATGAGGCACGCGCCCTTGGTCTTTCCGTAGGCAAATTCCACAACGCCCCGCACGCGCCTATACTTGATGAGTTTGAAACTCTCTAGCACAAGGATTACTCCATTGATCGCACTCGCAGACAAGGTATCCAAGTCCTTTGGCGGACGCACGCTCTACTCCCAGGCAACGCTGCAGCTCAACTCGGGCGAACGCTGGGCGCTCGTGGGACCCAACGGCTCCGGCAAGACCACCTTCCTCAAGATATTCATGGGCTTGGAGCCCGCCGACGAGGGAACCGTCACCTTTGCCAAGGAGACCACCGTCGGCTACCTGGAGCAGGAGACCAAGCTCGCGGGCAGCAAGTCGGCCCTTGCCGAGGTCGTGGACAGCGCCCATGAGGTCAAGCGCTACGAGCGACTGGTCTGTGAGCTCGAGGAGAAGATCTCTCGCACCGAGCCCGGCCCCGCGCTGGACCGCCTCCTGGAGCAGTACGGACATGCCCAGGACCGCTTCGAGCGCCTGGGCGGCTACGAGCTTGAGAGCCGCGCCCGCCAGATCCTTGCGGGCCTAGGCTTTCCTGTGGAGGACTTCGACAAGCCGGCCGAGGACTTCTCCGGCGGCTGGCAGATGCGCATCTCCCTCTCCAAGCTGCTGCTGCGCCACCCTGACCTCCTGATGCTCGACGAGCCCACCAACCACCTTGACCTCGAGAGCGTCAAGTGGCTTGAGTCCTTTCTCTCAAGCTACGACGGCGCCGTCCTTTTGGTCAGCCACGACCGCGCCTTCATGGACGCCTGCGTAAGTCACGTGGCCGCCGTCGAGAACCGTCGCATCACCACCTACACGGGCAACTACAGCTCCTACCTCAAGCAGCGCGAGGACAACCTGGAGCAGATGCGTGCCAAGCGCGCGGCCCAGGAGCGAGAGATCGCCCACATGCAGGTGTTTGTCGACAAGTTCCGCTACAAGCCGACCAAGGCCGCCCAGGCCCAGGAGCGCATGAAGAAGATCGAGCAGATCAAGAGCGAGCTCGTCATGCTGCCCGAGGGCTCCAAGCGCGCGCACTTCCACTTCCCCGAGCCCCCGCGAACGGGAGACATGGTCATCGGCCTCAAGGGCGTCTCAAAGTCCTTTGGCGAGAACCACGTCTACTCGGACGTGGACCTAACGCTCTACCGCGGCGACCACGTGGCCCTTGTCGGCCCCAACGGTGCCGGCAAGTCCACGCTCATGAAGATCGTGAACGGCCGTCTTGCGCCGGACGCGGGCACGGTCAGCCTCGGCCAGAACGTCACGCAGGCCTACTACGCCCAGCACCAGCTCGAGCAGCTCAACGAGGCCAACACCGTGATGCAGGAGATGGACGCCGCGGCACCCGCCTGGACCACCTCCGAGGAGCGTCGCCTGCTGGGCGCCTTCCTCTTCCACGGCGACGACGTGGACAAGCGCGTGGGCGTGCTCTCCGGCGGCGAGAGGGCGCGTCTGGCCCTGGCCAAGATGCTCGTCTCGCCCAACCCGCTGCTGCTCTTGGACGAGCCCACCAACCACCTGGACATCGACTCCGTCGACGTCCTCGAGCGCGCCCTCGTGGAGTTTCCGGGCACCATTGTGCTCATCTCTCACGACGAGCACCTCGTCCGCGCCGTTGCCAACAAGGTCGTGGACGTCCGCGACCACAAGGTCACGGTCTACGACGGCGACTATGACTACTACCTCTTCAAGCGCGCCGAGCTGGAGGTCCGCGCCGCCGGCCAGGACTCGCCCACCGCGACCGGCAAGTCCCCTGCCGCGGCCGCTGCCACCGCACAGCCGGAGGCCTCCTCGGGTAGGAACGTCAAGACCAAGGAGCAACGCCGCGCTGAGGCCGAGGAGCGCAACCGCCGCAACCGTGCCCTCAAGAAGGAGCGCGACCGCCTAAGGCAGGTGGAGAAGGCCCTCGAGCCCGCACGCAAGCGCTACGACGAGCTCATGACCCTCATGGCCGACGAGGCCCTCTACAACGATGCCGCCAAGTTCGACGAGTGCATGAAGGAGTACACGGCCCTCTCCAAGAAGATCCCCGCGCTGGAAGAGGAGTGGCTCGAGCTCTCCGAGAAACTCGAGGAGGCCGCCAATGCGTAGCGCTGGCACCCTCAGCGTCTCCGGCGTGGCGCGAGTCCTGGCCATCGTCTGTCGCGTGGCCTCATGGCTCTTGGTGGCCCTCACCGTCTGCGATGCCGTGCTCATGGGCGCCCCTCGCTCGGCCCTGCTGGGCGTCAACGGCGCCGTCCTTCGGGCGCTGCCGTCCGCCATCAGCGGCCTCTTTGTATTCCAAACGCCCTTCGGCGGGGTCTTCCACGGCGACTTTGCCCTTGCTGCTATAGTGTTTTTGCTGGTCGATTGGCTGCTCAGCCGTCTTTCATCCTCGTTGCGCTAGCGCCACGAGAGGGGAGTCTCTTTGCTCTATTCCACCCAACGTCTTGCCTCCATGGCCATCACCGTGGCCCTGGTCATGTTCTCGGCCATCGTCCACGAGGTGGCCCACGGATGGATGGCCCTGAAGCTGGGAGACCCCACCGCCAAGGAGGCCGGTCGCCTGACGCTTGACCCCAGGGCGCACCTGGACGGCTTCGGCTCTATCGTGCTGCCCCTCCTCATGGCCGCCATGGGAGGCCCCGTCTTTGCCTTCGCCAAGCCCGTGCCCTACGACCCGCGCCGTCTGCGCCACCCCGGCAAGGACGACGCCCTCGTGGCCCTGGCAGGCCCCGTCTCCAACATTCTGCAGGCCCTTCTCGGCACTGCGCTCGTATACGCCGTCTGGAACCTGGGATATGAGGGCATGGCATCGGACGTGCTCTCGTACGAGGTGCTGTTCTGGGCCATGCGCGTCACTACCACCTACGTCTATGTCAACCTCACGCTGGCGTTCTTCAACCTCGTCCCGCTGCCGCCCCTTGACGGCTCCAAGCTGGTGCTGCCGCTCCTCAAGGGCAAGGCCAAGATGGAGTACTACCGCATCCAGCAGTACGCAATGCCCATCCTGCTCATCCTCCTGTACGTGCTTCCGGAGTTTTTGGGCGTGGACCCCCTGGGCGCCTTCCTTGACCTCACGGCGGGCAACCTCTACGACCTTCTGCTGGCGGGGGTGTAGCCCATGTCCTTCAAGGTGAGGACGCAGTCCTACTCCGGCCCCTTTGACCTGCTGCTGCAGCTCGTCACGCGCCAGAAGGTCACCATCGGTTCCATCTCGATCTCCGAGGTGGCCAACCAGTACCTGGCCGAGGTCGAGCGCATGGAGGACCTGGACCTGGACGTGGCCAGCGACTTCGTGCTGGTGGCCTCCACGCTGCTGGATATCAAGGCGGCCTCGCTCGTTCCGGCAGAGCCTGTCTCACGCAAGGCGGCGCCCGAGGACGAGGAGGACATGGATCTCGAGGGCCTCTCTGCCGACGAGGCGCGCGAGGTGCTCATCGCAAGGCTCATTGCCTACAAGCAGTTCAGAAGTGCCGGCGCCGCGCTGGGAGCGCGCCTTGAGGCCGAGGGCCGCATGCTGCCCCGCACCGTTGGGCCCGATCCCGAGTTCTTGAACCTCATGCCTGACTACCTTGAGGGCATCAGCCTCCGCAGCCTTGCCGTCATCTGCGCGGACATAGACAGCCGCCGCGAGACGTTTCTCCTCGAGGCCGAGCACATCGCCCCCAAGCGGCTGCCGGTGGCCCTCACCGTGGCATCTGTGGACCGGCTGGTCCGCAGCTTGGGGCACCTGAGCTTCAGCCAGCTTCTGGACGGCGACACCACGCCCGAGGTCGTCGTCGTCAACTTCCTGGCCATCCTTGACCTCTTCAAACGTGGCATGGTGACCGTGCGCCAGGACGAGCTCTTCGGTGACATCGAGATCACGCACATCGAGGGCGCGGACGCCTACGAGCTCGACGAGTCGGTCCTGTCCGAGCTTGACGAGACGGACGTGGCCTCCCTTGGAAAGGACGAGTAGTGGAAGACCTTGAGAACCTTGGCTCCGATGCGCTGAAGCCCCTGCTCGAGGCGCTGCTTTTGGTGTCCGACGACGCCGTGGCCGCAACCGAGCTCGCCAAGGCCACCGGGGCCGCCCCCTCCGAGGTGGCAAGCGCCCTGGCCGAGCTCTCCGTGGAGTACCGCGAGGCCAATCGCGGCTTCCAGCTGCGCGAGGTCGCCGGCGGCTGGCGCCTCTTCACGCACCCTGCCTACCACGACCAGGTGGCAGACTACGTGCTCTCCTGGGACACGCGCAGGCTCTCCCAGGCGGCGCTGGAGACCCTGGCCGTCATCGCCTACCACCAGCCCGTGACGCGCGAGGGCGTCCGCGCCATCCGCGGCGTCAACTCCGACGGCGTCATCGGCTCCCTCAAGGAGAAGGGCCTCGTGCGCGAGTGCGGCCACGAGGCCGACCGCGGCCAGGCCATCCTCTACGGCACCACCCGCCTCTTCCTGGAACGCTTTGGCCTCAAGTCCCTGCGCGAGCTTCCGCCGCTGGAGGACTTTGCCCCCGACGAGGAGTCCAAGCAGTTCATCCGCGAGCGTCTCTCCGGACGCCAGATGGAGTCCACGCTCGAGGACGCCATGGACGACATCGAAGACGAGCGCGAGCTTCTGGGTGATGACTACGGTGAGAGCGACGAGATAAACGAGCCGCAGGTCACGGATACCGCCGACGAGACGAGCCTCTCGCCTGACGTCGAGCCTGACGAGGTGGCCGGGGAGGTGCGCGAGGATGCTTGACGAGGGCGAGAGGATCGTCCCCATGCGCCTGCAGCGCTTCCTGGCACGCGCGGGCGTGGCGAGCCGTCGAGGATCGGAGCGCCTCATGACCTCGGGGCGCGTCCGCGTCAACGGCGTTGTGGTGACCGAGCTCGGCAGCAAGGTGGACCCCAACGTTGACGTTGTCATAATTTAAAAAGCAAAATGTATACGATAGAAATAAACAAAGGAAATATTCCACCA
>CAJMPT010000042.1 GCA_905215465.1 uncultured bacterium
CCGGCATGGACGAGCACGGCGAGAAGGTCGCCGAGGCCGCCCAGCAGCACGGCTTTGCCACCCCGCAGGAGTGGTGCGACGACCTGGCCCGCGCCTGCGAGTGGGGCGGCCTTGCCGGCGGCGTCGAGGTCACCAAGGGCGACGCCCTCTTCCCGCGCCTTGCCTCCGAGAAGAAGTAGCCGGGCGTGACGTACTCGAGGCTGGCAAACCCGCGCGAGACCCGCGCGGTCCTGGAGGACTTTGGCCTGGCGACCAAGCATCGCCTGGGCCAGAACTTCCTGGTGAACGACGAGGTCATCGGCAGAATCGTCAACCTGGCCGAGCTCGACGGCAACGACGTCGTGCTCGAGGTGGGCCCGGGCATCGTTGATGTTGGTCTAGGTTACCCGCGCTTGGAGCCCTGACGGCGGATGCCGCCCTTGTGGCCGCATGCCTTGTTGGGGCCGATGCCCGCTGCGCACGCGGGTCCGCCAAATGTCTGCCGTCCGCGCTGCTGCTTGGCCGGCAGGGGCATATCGTAGTGGCGCTTGGCGCCGCTGGGCTTCGTCATCGCTGGTCTCCTTCGCATTCCGACCCGCTTACGCTAGCGTCTTTCCATCGTGATTCCAAGCGCACCCGGCATCGATGTCATGGCCAGCGGCATCCGCCTCTCTAAAAAACCGCCGAGGCCAGCCTGTGGCTGGTCCCGGCGGTCATGCACCACGCAATGGTGCGAGGCCTATCGAAGATCTTCCCTACTGCAGCGAGTGACTCAGGAAGTCCCTGCCCTGCTCGCTCGCGAAGGCGACCACACGGTCACCGGCGCTAAACGCGGTGTCACCGTTGGGGATGAGGATGTTGCCCTCATGCTCGAGGGCAACAAAGACCAGGCCGTCGGGAATCTGGAGCTCGGCAATCGACTTGCCCACCATCGCGGAGCGCGGGCGAACCTCGCCCTGGACGATCTCGTGACCATCCTTTCCGAGGCGTATGATAGTGAAGACGTCCTCCATGTCGAGACCCTCTTCGACGGACTTCGTGATGATGTCCGCCTGGTCAACGGCGATGTCGACGCCCATAGACTCGTCGAACATCCAGGCATTTGCCGGGTTGTTCACACGGGCGACGACGCGATTCACGCCGTACTCCATCTTGGCGAGCATAGCGACCACGAGGTTGACCTCGTCATCGCCCGTTACGGCAATAATGACGTCGGCCTGGAGCACGCCGGCCTCTTCGAGGACATCCGGGCTCGAACCCATGCCCCTCACAACGGAACCCTCGGGCAGCTTCTCCTCGAGGCGCTGCGCAACGGCCTTCCTTGACTCGACGATGTGAACGTTGTAACCGCGGTTGCCCAACAGAGTGGCGAGGTAGGAACCAACCTTGCCGCCGCCGACAATGATGATGTTCATACAGCCTCCTAATCCGTCATGCCGAGCATGGCGCGGAACTTGCTTGCCGAGGTCGCCTGGACGGCGGCGTAGATGATGTCGCCGTGGTCGAGGACCGTGCCCTGGGTGGGAACGAAGGTCTCGTTGTCGTGAGAGACGGCGACGATGCTTATCTCGCCAATGGCGGTGAGCTCGCGAATAGGACTGCCCTCGAGCATCGGCGGCACGTCGGCACGAACGAGGCGCACGTCGCCGGAACCGATGCCGGTGACGTCATCGAGCTCGTTGAAGGTCAGGAGCTCGCAGACGCGCCTCACGCCCCAGTCGGTGGTCGAGATGCTCTGGATGCCGAGCCTGCGGTACGTCTCGGCATTGCCGATCTCGTACAGGCGCGCGATGACGCGCGGGACGCGATAGGTCTGTCGGGAGATGCGGGCGACGACGATGTTCGTCTCGTCAGAAGCGGTGCAGGCGATGACGGCGCTCGCACGATCGATGCCGGCGGCAGCAAGAACCTCACGGTCGAATCCGACGCCCGCGACGGTCTGGCCGCCGAACGTGGGGCCGAGTGCCTTGAGGCGCTCGGGGTCCTGGTCGATGGCGCAGACCTCGTAGCCCTGTCTGTCGAGCTTGCGAGCGAGGCTCGTGCCCATGCGGCCCATTCCTACGACGATAACTTTCATCTTTACCTCTTTTCCGGTGCCTGCTTGATGGCGACGCCGTTGCGATCGATGTGGTTCCTCTTGCGAACGATGGCCTTTCGGGCCTCCTCGAGGAGGAGGATGACGGGCGGCAGCAGCACCAGGAACACGAAGTCATTCAGGACGAGCGGGCTGGTGTGGAAGACGCTCTGGAGGGGCGGGAACAGCGTGATGAAGATGATGAGTGCGATCTCGAAGAGAATACCCTTGTTGATCTGCTTGTTGGAGAACAGACCCACCGAGAAGACGGATGCGGTCTCCGTGCGGCAGTTCCAGACCTCGCCGATCTGCGTGAAGACGATGGCCGCAAGTGCCATGGTCGTCGCGCGGACGTAGATCGGATCAAGGTCGTTGCCTACACCAAACATCTCGATGCCGGGATGCCAGCCGTTCATGACCTGGCAGAACATGAACGCAGCGAAGGAGAACAGGGCGCCGAGCATTCCGTACCACAGGAAGGCCTTACGCATGACCTTGCCGGAGAGCAGCGGCTCGTTGGGGTTGCGAGGCGGGTTGGCCATGACGTCAGCCTCGGGAGGCTCGGTGCCAAGACCAAGGGCGGGCAGCATGTCGGTGCCAAGGTCGATGGTGAGGATCTGCATCGTCGTGAGCGGCAGCGGCACGGCGCCACCGGAGAGCAGGTAGATCGCAGAGGGGACAGCCTCGGGCACGTTGGAGTTCAGGATGTAAAGCATGAACTTCCTGATGTTCGCGTAGACCGCGCGGCCCTCTTCGATGGCGTGGACGATCGAGGCGAAGTTGTCATCGGTCAGAATCATGTCCGCGGCCTCCTTGGCCACGTCCGTGCCGGTGATGCCCATGGCGACGCCGATGTCAGCCCTCTTGAGGGCGGGGGAGTCGTTCACGCCATCTCCGGTGACGGCGACGATCTCGCCCATCTGCTGCAGGTTCTCGACGACGCGCAGCTTCTGCTCAGGCGCCATGCGGGCGAAGACGACCTCGCCCTTCAGGGCCTCCTTGAGCTCGTCGTCAGAGGTCTTCTCGAGCTCGACGCCAGAGAAAACGCGAGGGTTCGGGCCCTGGACGATGCCGATCTTGCGGGCGATCGAGAGGGCGGTCAGGCCATAGTCGCCCGTGATCATGACGACGCGGATGCCAGCACGACGGCACTCGGCCACGGCGTCGGCGACCTCGGGCTTGGGCGGATCCTGCATGACGAGGAGGCCGACGAAGGTGAGGCCACACTCGATGTTCTCGGGCGTGTAGTCGCTCATCGAGCGGGGAATGGAGGCGTCGTCCGGGCTCAGGGGACGGTAGGCGAGGGCAAGCACGCGCAGGCCGTTGGCGGCATAGCCGTCGTTTGCGTCCATGATGCTCTTGCGCATCTCGTCGCTCATCGGCATGACCTTGCCGTCGGTGCGGTAGTTGTCGGAGAGGCGGACGACCTCGTTGGGAGCGCCCTTGACGAACGCGACGCGGCTGGCGCCATCGAGCGGACGCTTGAGCTGGTGGATGGTGGTCATGCGCTTGCGGCGACTCTCGAAGGGGAGCTCTCTCACGCGGGGCATCTCGCGCTCGAGGTTCTCGAGGGAAAGGCCAGCCTTCTGCGCGCTGACGAGCAGGCAGGCCTCGGTCGGATCGCCGAGGACGGTGTAGCGACCACCCTCCTCGTCCGGCTCGACGAGACGGGCGTTGGAGCAAAGGGCACCACCGGAGACGAGCAGACGAAGCTCCTCGTTGTCGGCGGCCTCCCACTTGTCCTTGTCGCAGAGAATCTCGCCCTTGGGGGCGTAACCGACACCGGTGACCTCGTACTCGCGGTCGCAGGTCCACAGGTGGTTGACGGTCATCTCGTTCTGGGTGAGGGTGCCGGTCTTATCGGTGCAGATGACGCTCGTGGAGCCAAGGGCCTCGACGGAGCTCAGCTTCTTCACGAGGGCGTTGCGCTTGCTCATGCGCTGGACGGCCATGGCGAGGGACAGCGTGACCGTGGGGAGCAGTCCCTCAGGGATGAACGCCACGACCATGCCAAGGGCGAAGATGAACGACGAGGCTAGGCCATTGCGAACAAACAGCACGTCGAGGAGGAAGAAGACGATGCCCATGCAGAGCGCGAACAGGGTGACCTGCTTGGTCAGGCGGTCGAGCTGACGCTGGAGCGGGCTCTCGGAGTCCTCCATGTTCTGCGTGAGGCTGGCGATCTTGCCAAACTCGGTCGCCATGCCAATCTTGGTGACGACGACGCGTCCGTTGCCCTCGGAGACCGAGGTGCCGGCGAAGACGAGATTGGGGGTCTCGGCGGCGGTGAGGTCGGCCTCGAGGACGGCGTCCGCGGTCTTCCTCACGGGGTTCGACTCGCCCGTGAGCGTCGACTGATCGACCTGGAGGTCAGACGCGCGCACGACGCGGCCGTCCGCGGAGATCTTGTCGCCCTCGGCAAGGACCATGACGTCACCGGGGACGAGGTCCTCCGCGAGGACCTGGGCCTGCTGGCCGTCGCGCATGACGTTGACGTAGGACGGCAGCATCTTCTTCAGGGCCTCGGTAGCCTTGTCTGCCTGGTGCTCCTGCCAGAAGCTGAAGCAACCGTTGATGAGGTTGACCAGCCAGACGGCGACGCCGAGTTCGGGCATGCCGGCCACAAAGGCGATTATGCCGGCCACCCAGAGGAGGATGGCCATGAGGTGCGTGAAGTTGGAGAGGAACGCAATGACCGGCGACTTCTTCTTACCCGCTTGGATAAGGTTCTTGCCGTACCTGGCCTGCAGCTCGCTCACTTGGTCACTCGCGAGGCCGGCTGCGCTCGTGCCTAGCGACTTGAATACCGCGTCGCTCGTGAGTGCCGCGATCTGCGGCATCTCCTCCTCATGCGAATCGGACATGGTGTTCAAGGACCCTCCTTTCCTTGTTAGGGCACGCGTCTCGTGGCGCGTGCGACTGACGGCCGCTTCGCCGTCGCAAGGGGGAGGATATCCTCGTGAGGACAATGGTTTTCAGTCTTTTTTGGGTGTGGGTAATTCCACACCTCGCAGGCATAAAGTGCGTGTGAAGGTGACCTAAAGATAGGCTAAAGACCGAGGTAAAGCGCTTAATACGTCCTTATATGCCTTGTTGACATATGTGTAGGCGCGAAGCTTGCGGGTCGAGCTCGAGCCTACTCGCGATACGGCTCGAACCACTAGCTGAAAACTCTATTCGTCCGCGACGCGCATCATGCGGTAGCCCACGCCAATGTGCGTTTGGATGTAGCGCGGGTGAACCGGGTCGGGCTCGATCTTCTTGCGGAGGGTTCCCATGAAGACGCGAAGCGAGGCGAGGTCCGCCTGGTGGTTGTTGCCCCAGACCTCGTGCAGGATGAAGCTGTGCGTGAGGACCTTGTCGACGTTGTGCGACAGAAGGCAAAGGAGCTTGTACTCGATGGGCGTCAGGTGCAGTTCCCCGTCGTCGAGGTATGCGATGCCTGCCGTGTAGTCGATTCGCAGGTCGCCGTTCTGGAATGTCGAAGGCTCCTGTCCTTGCGTGGGCGACTGATAGTTGAGGCGTCGTAGTGTCGTGCGGATTCGCGCCAGCAGCTCGCCCACGGAGAAGGGCTTGGTGAGGTAGTCGTCCGCGCCTGCGTCGAGCGCGCCGATCTTGTCGGCATCTTCGCTTCTCGCAGAGACGACGATGATGGGCATCTGAGACCAGCTGCGAATGGCACGGACGACCTCGATGCCGTCGATGTCGGGAAGCCCGAGATCGAGGAGGACCACGTCCGGCGCGCTCGAGGCGGACGCCGCAATGGCGCCTCTCCCGGTGTTCTCGCTGAGGTGGCGAAAACCCTGCGTGTCGAGAGTCGTCAGGATGAGGTTTCTGATCGTTGGGTCATCCTCGACTACGAGAATCGTGGGACTCAATTCAGTCGGCATCTTCCTGGGTTCCTTCCGTGAGCTCATAGCGTGGCAGCGCGAACTCGAACGCGCATCCGTGGGGAACAGCGTCCCTAACGACGATGCTACCCCCATGTGCCTCCACAATCGACTTGCAAAGGGAGAGGCCAAGCCCGACGCTTCGCTTGGAATCTGCGAGCGCCCGGCCGATCGTATAGAAGGATTCGAAGACATGCGCCTTATCGCTATCTCTGATGCCGGGGCCATCATCTTCGACCCTGACAATGGCCTCGGTACCTCGCGAGCATGTTGAGACGTGGATGGTCGAACCCGTCTGCGTGTGGGTTACGGCGTTGTTCACCAGATTGACCACGACCTGGACAATCAGCTTGGCATCCACTTTGACGAGGAGGAGGTCCTCACACGGCTCGATTTCCAGGCAGTGCTGGCAGATGTCTGGATTGGTGTGGCGCAACGCCTCCTCGATGATGTCGTCGAGGAGCTCTGCGGTGGTATTTAGCTGGACGTTCCCATTTTCGAGACGAGTGATGGCGAGAAGGTTCTCAACGGTGGCGTTCAGCCAGTTCGCGTCGGATCGAATGTCTCGGAGCAGCTCTCCGCGCTTGTCTGCGCTCAGCGCATCTCCGTCCGAGAGCAGAACGTCGGCGTTTCCCGAGATTGCCGTGAGTGGAGTGCGCAGGTCGTGCGAGATCGAGCGGAGGAGGTTGGCGCGAAGCTGCTCGTTCTTGGCTAGCACGGCGGCCTCCTCGCGCTGTTCTAGCGCCTGGATGCGGTTGAGCGCGAGAGACGCCTCGCCCACAACTGCTTCCGCCTCGTTTTGCTCGGCGGGGAGTGGCGTCTTATTGCCAAGGCAGGCACCCATTACGCCGATAACCTCGTCGTCCGAGATGACCGGCAGATAATAGCCGCTTGCGGAGGGGAAGCAGCCGGTCCCGGCACCGACCGCGCCTCTGTTCTCCATAGCCCTATGAGCCATGGGAGTCTCGACGATTGGCTCTGTCTGCGTTGCCGAGACGGCTGAGAAGTGTCTTTGGGGAGCAAAGCCCGAGATGCCCTCGGCATACCAGACGACTTCGGCTTCGAGCAGCTTGGACAGCTGGGCGCCAATCGCATCAATGATTTGCTCGCGCGTAGAGCACCTGCGTAGCGCTTCGTCCGCTTCGAGGATGATCTGCGTCCTTCTATATGCGAGCTGTGAGGCGTGGACTTCGCGTCTGAGCGTCACGGCAACGGCGCTGGCGATGAAAGCGACCACGAACATGACTACGAACGTCACGGGATAGGTCCTGCCCCAGGCGGTGAGCGAGAAGCGCGGGTGGGTGAAGAAGAAGTTATAGAACAGGACCGCGAGGGCGGAGGCCACGAGGCAGTGGAGGCGTCCCACGGTGAGGAGCGAGACGCAGAGAACGGCCAAGACATACGTGATGACTATGCATGCTTCCATGTCGAGGTTGTAGAAGATGGCGCCAAGAACCGTGGCGAGCAGCATCGTCAGGAAGACGATAAGCGTGTCGGTCGCGAAACGCTTGGGCGTGGGATTATCTGACCACGCGAAAACCCTCTGCTCGAACCACGAGACTATGCTCCAATTTGAGCACGGGCTTACCGTGCCGTCCCCATTCGTATTTCGCCCTGACACGAGTTCGACCTTTCTGCTTTCCTTTGAAATAAGTCGTAATTATTAGAATAGGCAGGCGTCAATCAGGTCCTTGGCTCTGAGCGTCTCAAGCCATGTATCCGGTATTCCCTCAATACGTTTGGAGACGGACGTCCCAAACTCCTCGAACCGGACCTGTCTTGATGGTAGACCAAATCGCGCGATTAATGGCATGGGGGAGGGCTCCCAGTCGCTGCTCGTTCAGACGAGAGGACGCTCAGATACCCCCCCATTGACCGCGAACAGCCCTTACGCTCTCGGGCCGCGCGGCGGCGCTCCCGCGATACAATGTCACGCGGCTCATTCGCCTGCGTCGGCCCATTTGCCGTCGCACGTCCTAAGAAGAGGTTCCACATATGGCAGACAAGCCCTCGTTCTTCATCACCACCCCCATCTACTACGTCAACGCCGCGCCCCACCTGGGCACCGCGTACTGCACCATGCTCTGCGACGTCCAGGCCCGCTACCGCCGCGCGGCCGGCTACGACGTCAAGTTCCTGACCGGCATGGACGAGCACGGCGAGAAGGTCGCCGAGGCCGCCCAGCAGCACGGCTTCGCCACCCCGCAGGAGTGGTGCGACAGCCAGGCGCCGCTCTTCAAGGACCTCTGGAAGCAGCTCGAGATCTCCGACGACGACTTCATCCGCACCACCGAGCCGCGCCAGAACCACGCGGTCCAGTACCTCTGGGAGCGCATGAGGGAGTCCGGCTACCTCTACAAGGGCAGCTACGACGGCTGGTACTGCGTGCCGGAGGAGACCTACTTCACCGAGAACCAGGTCAAGAAGTCCGACGAGGAGCGCGGCGCCAAGGGCGAGCACCTCTGCCCGGACTGCGGCCGCCCGCTGGAGCGCGTCCAGGAGGAGTCCTACTTCTTCAGGCTCTCCGCCTTCCAGGACAAGCTCCTGGCGCTCTACGACGAGCACCCCGACTTCGTCCAGCCGTCCTTCCGCATGAACGAGGTGCGCTCCTTCGTGGAGGGCGGCCTCACGGACCTCTCCGTCAGCCGCACGAGCTTTGACTGGGGCATCAAGGTCCCCTTCGACGAGAAGCACGTGACCTACGTGTGGTTCGACGCCCTTCTCAACTACATGACCTCGGTGGGCTACGGCGTGGACTCCGACGAGGCGCGCGCCGAGCTGGCCTACCGCTGGCCCGCGCAGTACCACGTGGTGGGCAAGGACATCATCCGCTTCCACTGCGTCATCTGGCCGGCCATGCTCATGGCCCTGGGCGAGGCCCTGCCCGAGCACGTCTTTGCCCACGGCTTCCTGACCGTGCGCAACGCCGAGACGGGCAAGGCCGAGAAGATGTCCAAGTCCCGTGGCAACGCCATCGCGCCGCAGGATGTGGTGGACCTGCTGGGCGTCGAGGGCTACCGCTACTACTTCATGACCGACGTGGCCCACGGCGAGGACTCCGCCATCTCCTTCGAGCGCATGGAGCAGGTCTACAACGCCGACCTGGCCAACAGCTGGGGCAACCTGGTCTCACGCGCCCTCAACATGAGCGCCAAGTACTTCGACGGCAACACGCCGGAGCTGGACGAGGGCTGGGCCGAGAAGGACAACCCGCTGCGCGGAATTGCCCAGGGCATCGAGGCCCGCTACGCCGGGCACATGGACGTCATGGACTACGTGGGCGCCAAGGACGTGGTCATGGAGCTCGTCCACGCCGCCAACCACTACATCGAGGACACCGCCCCCTGGGCCGTGGCCAAGGACCCGGAGCGCGCCGGCGAGCTCAAGGACATCATCGTCAACCTGCTGGAGTCCATCCGCATCTGCGCCCACCTCTTTGCCCCCTTCATGCCCGAGACCTCTGCCGAGGTCCTGCGCCGCATGTCCCTGGCCGACGAGACCGGCACCAACGACCTGGCCCGCGCCTGCGAGTGGGGCGGCCTTGCCGGCGGCGTCGAGGTCACCAAGGGCGACGCCCTCTTCCCGCGCCTTGCCTCCGAGAAGAAGTAGCCGGGCGTGACGTACTCGAGGCTGGCAAACCCGCGCGAGACCCGCGCGGTCCTGGAGGACTTTGGCCTGGCGACCAAGCATCGCCTGGGCCAGAACTTCCTGGTGAACGACGAGGTCATCGGCAGAATCGTCAACCTGGCCGAGCTCGACGGCAACGACGTCGTGCTTGAGGTGGGCCCGGGCATCGGCACCCTGACGGTGGCGATGCTCTCGGCCTGCCGGGCCGTCTGCTCCATCGAGGCGGACCGCGAGCTCGAGCAGGTGCTCGCCCAGACCTGCGCCACGGACGGCGGGAAGTTCGCCCTGGTCATGGGAGACGCCCTGCGCATCACCCCCGAGCAGGTGGACGACGCCCTCGCAGGGTTGACAAAGGGACAGTCCCTTTGTCAACCCTGTCAGCCCAACAAGTTCGTGGCCAACCTGCCCTACCAGGTGGCGGCCACGCTCATCCTCAAGTTCTTCCAGGACTACGGCAGCCTGGAGCGCGCCTGCGTCATGGTCCAGGCAGAGGTGGCCGACCGCATCTGCGCCGGCCCCGGCAGCAAGACCTACGGCGCCTACACGGCAAAGCTCGCGCTTCTCGCCAGGCCGACCGGACGGTTTGAGGTGGGGCCCGGCAACTTCATGCCGCCGCCGCACGTGGACTCCGCGGTGGTGCGGCTCGACCGCACGCCCATGGCGGACCCGCTGACCGGCGAGCCCCTCTCCGCCGAGCGCGCCGCCCGCGTCGCCGAGGTCATCGACGCGGCGTTTGCCCAGCGCAGGAAGACCATCCGCAACTCCATGGGCGCCAACGGCTTTGAGAAGGACGCCCTGGACGCGGCCTTTGCGGCCTGCGGCATCTTGCCCACGGCCCGCGCCGAGACCCTCTCGCCCGAGGACTTCGTGCGCCTCGAGGGCGCCCTTTCCTAGTATTGCCAGCAGAGAAGCCCGCGCCCACCCGGTCCGCGGGCTTCTCTCCTTTCTTGCATTTGGAGGCATGACGTGTCCGAACCCAAGGTGCTCGACCACCTGATGCTTGCCGACGGCGAGCTCTTCCACAACTCAAAGGGTCGCGCGTGTCCGGCGCCGCGGCCCCTGGCCCCCGTGGCTGACACCCACGCCCATCTGGGAAGCCTTCACGGGCACGACCCCGCGCTCGCGCTTGCCCGCGCGGCGCTGGCCGGCGTGCGCATGATGGTGGTGCCTATAGACCCGGTGGGGGAGTTTCCCCGCAAGTGGGCGGACGCCGCCTCTCTCTGGGACTTCCTGGACACGCACCTGGCCATTGCCCGCGACTGCCTTGACGAGGCGGCCGAGCTGGGCTTTGTCCCGCCTGCCTTCGAGGGCTGGGACGTGCCCGACCTTCTGGACAACGTGCGCATCGTGGCGGGAGTCCACCCCTACGGCGCCGAGAGCTTCAATGACGCGGCCGAGGCGCTGATGCGCGAGCTTCTGGCCTCGCCGCGCTGCGTGGGCGTGGGGGAGATCGGCCTGGACTTTGGTCCCTACAACGAGGTGGGCGAGCGCGAGCAAGAGGAGTGCTTCCGTCGCCAGCTGCGGATGGCCCACGAGCTGCGCCTGCCCGTCGAGCTGCACATCCGCGACGGCGTGGATGACATGGTGGGGGAGGCCCACGCCCTGGCCGCGCGCATCCTCGCCCAGGAGGGGGTGCCCGAGGCCGGCTGCGACCTGCACTGCTTTACCTCAGACACCCGTATCATGGAGGACTTCTGCCGCTTGGGCTGCAGCATCGCCTTTGGCGGGGCGTCCACGTTCTCGCGCTCGGAGGACATCCGCGACGCGGCCCGCGTCTGCCCAGAGCGTCTCATGGTCACGGAGACCGACTGCCCCTACATGGCCCCGGTGCCCCTGCGCGGCGAGGAGTGCGAGCCTGCCATGGTCGTCTTCGTGGCGGACCTCCTGGCCCGCGAGCGCGAGGCCGCCGGCGTGGCCCCTGCCGCCCAGACCTATGCCTCACTGTGGAGAAACGCCTGCAGGCTCTTTGGCCTCTAGAGCCGGCCGGCTCCACCGCGGTATCCTCAAGCGCGTTTGGTGTCGAGGAGCTCGGAGGTGCCCGGTGGACGGTTCGCGACAAGACGGCAAGGCTGCGGCCAGGGGGAGTGACCTGCGCTTCATTGCGCAGGGGTTTGGGGCGTACCGCAGGGACGCGGTGCTGGCCGGCCTTTGCGTCTTCGTGGAGACGTCCCTCGAGCTCCTGATCCCGTTCCTGATGTCCTCCGTCATCGACGAGGGAATCTCCGGCGCCAGCCCCTACGTGGTCTGGACGCGCGGCGCCGCCATGCTGGCCTGCGCCGCGGCGGCGCTGCTCCTGGGCACGGGCTATGCGCGCTTCTCGGCGCGGGCGGCCATGGGGCTGGGCGCAAACCTGCGGCGCGCGGAGTTTGCACAGGTCCAGCGTTTTGCCTTCTCCAACTTGGACGACTTTGAGTCGAGCTCGCTGGTCACCCGCATGACCACCGACGTGACGGTCATCCAGAATGCCATGGTTACCGGGTTCAGGCCGCTCCTGCGTGGCCCGGTCATGCTGATCATGGGGCTTCTGCTCTCCTGCCTGATGAGCGTGCGGCTGGCGGCGGTGTTCCTGGCCATAGTGCCGGTGCTTGCCGTGGTGCTGCTCTTCATCGTGCGCCGCGTGGGCCCGCTCTACCGCGTCCTGCAGGGCGTGATGGACCGCCTGAACGACGCCCTCCAGGAGGACCTTACCGCCATCCGCGTCATCAAGGCCTACGTGCGCGAGGACCACGTGGCCCAGCGCTTCTCCGAGGTGAACTCCGACCTTGCCGCCACCGCCACCAGGACTTTCTCGGGCGCCGTGCTCAACACGCCCGTCTTCCAGCTGGCCATGTACACGGCCTGCGTGGGCATCCTCTGGACGGGCGGGAACATGATCATGGCGGGCCAGCTCACGGTGGGCACCCTCACCGGCTTCATGAGCTACGTCCTGCAGATCATGAACTCCCTGATGATGATCTCCAACGTGTTCCTCCTCATGGCGCGCGCCCTGACGTCCATACGGCGCGTCCGCGAGGTGCTTGACGAGAAGCCCGCCATCTCCTCGCCGGAGCACGCCCTGACGGAGGTCCCGGACGGCTCGGTGGACTTCGACCACGTCGGCTTCAGGTACAGCGCCTCGGCCCAGAAGGACGTGCTCTCAGACGTCACTCTCCACCTGCCTGCAGGCTCCACCGTGGGCGTCCTGGGTGCCACGGGCTCGGGCAAGACCACGCTCGTGCAGCTCATAGCGCGGCTCTACGACGTCACCTCGGGCGGGGTGGCCGTTGGCGGTCACGACGTGCGCGAGTACGACATCGCCGCGCTGAGGGACGCCGTTGGCATCGTGCTCCAGAAGAACGTGCTGTTCAGCGGCACCGTCCGGCAGAACCTGCAGTGGGGCGCGCCCGACGCCTCCGACGACGAGCTCCTCGAGGCCTGTCGCGTGGCCTGCGTGGACGAGTTCCTGGACCGCATCGGCGGGCTCGACGGGGACCTGGGCCAGGGCGGCGTCAACGTCTCCGGCGGCCAGAAGCAGCGCCTCTGCATTGCCCGCGCGCTTCTCAAGCGCCCGCGCGTGCTGGTCTTCGACGACTCCACCAGCGCCGTGGACATGGCCACCGACGCCAAGATCCGCGCGCACCTGGCGGCCCTCGCGGACGTCACCAAGATCGTCATCGCCCAGCGCGTGGCCTCCGTCCGCGACGCCGACAAGATCGTCATCCTGGACGACGGACGCATCCACGCCGTGGGGACCCACGAGGAGCTTCTCGCCACAGACCCCATCTACCAAGAGCTCTATGAGTCCCAGATAGGCAGTGGCATTCACGGCGAGAAGACCGACGACGCTAGGGAGGCCGCAGATGGCAGGTAGGGGAGGAGCGCCCTCGCGCCCGAGGAACATGCGTCACACGCTGCGGGTCCTTCTGGACTACATGGGCCACGCACGGACGCGGCTTGCCGTGGTGGCCGTCCTGGTCACGGTGAGCGGCCTGGCGAACCTGCTGGGCACGTACATGATTAAGCCCGTGGTCAACGCCGTGGGCGCCGGTGACTTCGCGCGCTTTTCTCGGCTGGTAGCGCTGACGGCGTGCATCTACGCCGTGGGCGTGGCGAGCGCCGTGGGGTACACGCAGACCATGGTGCGCGCCGCGCAGAAGGTGGTCTTCGACATCAGGCGGGACCTTCTCGCCCACATAGAGGGGCTGCCGCTCTCGTTCTTTGACTCCACACGCCACGGCGACGTCATGAGCTACTTCACCAACGACGTGGACACGGTCTCGGAGGCGCTCAACAACAGCTTTGCCAGCGCGGTCCAGGCGCTCATCCAGACGGTGGGCACCTTCACGCTGCTGGTGGTGCTCGACTGGCGCCTCACGCTCATCACGCTTGCCTGCGACGTGCTCATCGCCTGCTACGTGCGCTTCTCGGGAGGGCGGAGCCGCAGGTTCTTTGGGGCGCAGCAGACCACGCTCGGCCAGCTCGACGGCTACGTGGAGGAGATGATGACCGGCCAGAAGGTGGTCAAGGTCTTCAACCACGAGGAGGCCGCCCAGGTGGACTTCGACGCCCTCAACGAGGCGCTGCGCCAGAGCGGCACCACCGCGCAGGCCTACGCCTCGACCATGGTGCCGGTGACCGTGGCCGTCTCGTACATGAACTTTGCCGTGGTCTGCGTGGTGGGGGCGCTTCTCGCCCTAGGCGGGCGCGCGGACGTGGGAAGCCTCGCGAGCTACCTGGTGTTTGTCCGCCAGGCCTGCATGCCCATCAACCAGCTCACGCAGCAGGGCAACTTCCTGCTGACGGCCCTCGCCGGAGCCGAGCGCATCTTTGCCGTCATGGAGAGGAAGCCCGAGGTGGACGAGGGCCGCGTGACCCTGGTGCGCTCGGACGTGGAGGCGGCCCGCACGGCGGGCGGCGCCTCAGGCTGGGCGTGGCGCATCGACGGCGAGGACGTGCCCCTTGCCGGCGACGTGCGCTTCTATGACGTGGACTTTGGCTACGTGGAGGGGCAGGCCGTCCTCGAGGGGCTCTCGCTCTTTGCCAAGCCGGGGCAGAAGATTGCCTTCGTGGGGTCCACGGGAGCCGGAAAGACCACCATCACCAACCTAATCAACCGCTTCTACGAGGTGCGCGGCGGCGTCATCACCTACGACGGCATCGACGTGAGGGACATCTCTAAGGAGTCCCTGCGCCGCAGCCTGGGCATCGTGCTTCAGGACACGCACCTCTTCCGCGGCACCATCGCCGACAACATCCGCTTCGGCAAGCTGGACGCCACCGACGAGGAGGTGCGCGCCGCCGCCCGCGTGGCCAACGCCGACAGCTTCATTAGCCGCCTGCCGCAGGGCTACGACACGCCGGTGGTGGCCGACGGCGCCAACCTCAGCCAGGGCCAGCGCCAGCTTCTGGCCATTGCCCGCGCGGCCGTGGCCGACCCTCCGGTGCTCATCCTTGACGAGGCCACGAGCTCCATCGACACCCGCACCGAGGCCATCATCGCCCGGGCCATGGACCAGCTCATGGCCGGCAGGACCACCTTCGTCATCGCGCACCGCCTCTCCACCGTGCGCAACGCCAATGCCATCATGGTGCTGGAGCACGGCCGCATCGTGGAGCGCGGCACCCACGAGGAGCTCCTGGCCCACCACGGCGAGTACTGGCAGCTCTACACCGGCGCCAAGGAGCTGGATTAGGGGAGTCTTGCGAAACCGACCATGCCCATCCGTCAACAGAGCCAGCAAGACACGAGGAAAAGGCTGTGAGTCTACCCGGATGGGTATGGTCGGTTTCACGGCATTCGCCTAGAAGGCGCCTTTCTCGGTCTGCGGGCGAGTATGATGCCGTGAGCTTGGGGATGAGGACGCGTGTGGAAAGGACCAACGTGGAGAAGCGCCTGTGCCGAGTTGCCGATGCCTATGGGAGGGTCCTGGTTCTGGTGGTCGCCGCGCTGCCGGCGGGCGTTGCCGCCGGTGCCGCGGACGCGCTCTTTGGCCGCGTGCTGCTGACCGTGCTCACGCTCTCGGCCGGCTACCAGGGCGGCGAGGTCACGCCGCTCTTCTCCATTGGCGCGTGTCTGGGCATGGCGCTGGCCGGGCCGCTGGGGCTTCCCGT
>CAJMPT010000043.1 GCA_905215465.1 uncultured bacterium
TTTTGCCAGGGGAGGCCCCCTCCGCGAGTCGCGGAGGGGGCCTCTTCGGTTATGCGTTTGGATTTCGTTCATCGTGCTGGTTCTTCTCAGCCAGCTGGTTGTTATGGAATCAATATCATGCGGTAAGTGCCGTTTGTCGGCTCATTTCTACCGTTCGGCTGCTTTATACTGTTCAAGCGTAGGACAAGTGGTGTGAGTTTTCACCTGGGCATCCGAAAGGACTTTGGAAATGAAGATTCTCTTCTACGGAACCGCCAGCTACGACAAGGACTCCTTCAGCAAGGAGCTCAAGAGCTATCCCGACATCAAGATTGACTTTATCGAAACCAACCTCACCCCCATGACGGCTGCCCTGGCCCGTGGCTATGATGCCGTCTGCGCGTTTGTGAACGCAGATGCCGGCGCCATGTCGCTCGAGATTCTCGCCGGATTTGGCGTGAAGCTTGTTCTTATGCGCTGTGCTGGCTTTGATGCCGTCAACGTTCCGGTTGCCAAGGATCTTGGCATGAAGGTCACCCGCGTTCCCGCCTACTCTCCGCAGGCCATCGCCGAGCACGCCATGGGTCTTGCCCTTTGCGCCAACCGCCGCATCCACAAGGGCTACAACCGTGTTCGCGACAACGACTTCAACCTTGAGGGCCTCGTTGGCGAGACTCTCTACGGCAAGACCGCTGGCATCATCGGTACTGGCCGCATCGGTGCCGCCCTCTGCCGCATCTGCAAGGGCTTTGGCATGAAGGTCCTTGGCAGCGACCTGTATCCCAACATGCAGCTCGTTGAGGAGGGCGTCGTCGATGAGTATGTCGACTACGACGAGCTCTATCGTCGCAGTGACCTCATCTCTCTCCACGCGTTCCTGAACGAGGAGAGCCGCCACATGATCAACGACGATTCCATCGCCAAGATGAAGGATGGCGTCATCTTCGTCAACACCGGCCGTGGTGGCCTCGTCGACACCCAGGCTCTCATTCGTGGCATTCTCTCTGGCAAGATTGGCGCCGCTGGTCTCGATGTCTACGATGAGGAGGGTCCCAACGTCTACCAGGACCGCGCCGGTGAGGTCATTGACTCCGTCACTTCTCGCCTGTGCTCCTTCCCCAACGTTGTCATGACCAGCCACCAGGCCTTCTTCACCAAGGAGGCACTCGGCGAGATTGCTCGCGTCACCCTGGACAACGCACAGGCGTTTGCTAATGGCACTGACTTCGTCGAGAGGTCTGTTGTCTGCTAGCATCTCTAGCAGTGATTTGTTAGACATTTCCATACGAGAAAGAGGTTTTAGATGGGATTTACCAAGAAGACCAAGATCGTATGCACCATGGGTCCGGCCACCGAGGACGAGGAGGTGCTGCGCCAGCTCATCCTTCACGGCATGAACGTCGCGCGTTTCAACTTCTCCCACGGTAGTCACGAGTACCATCGCAACATGATCGAGAAGGTGCGCAACCTCTCCAAGGAGCTGGGCATCCCCGTTGCTATCCTTCTGGACACCAAGGGCCCCGAGGTCCGTACCGGCCTTCTCGAGGACGGCAAGAAGGTTACCGTCAAGACGGGCGACGAGCTCATCATCTCCGCCCAGCCCACGAGCGAGGACTTCCACGGCAACGCCGGTCACATCTCCCTTGACTACCTCAACCTCCCCAATGAGGTCACCAAGGGTTCCATCATCCTCATCGACGATGGCCTGATCGGCCTTGAGGTCGACCACGTCGAGGGCAACGACATGTGCTGCGTCGTTACCAACGGCGGCGAGATCGGCGAGCGCAAGGGCGTCAACGTTCCCAACGTCAACATCGGCCTGCCCTCCGTCACTCCTCAGGACCGCGCTGACATCATGTTCGGCTGCGAGCTGGGCATCGATGCCATTGCCGCGTCCTTCATCCGTGACGCCAAGGCTGTCGACGAGATCCGCCAGATTTGCGTCGAGATGGGCGCCCCGCACGTGCAGATCTTCCCGAAGATCGAGAGCGCCCTGGGCGTCGAGAACTTTGACGAGATCCTCCACGTCTCCGACGGCATTATGGTCGCCCGTGGCGACTTGGGCGTCGAGGTGCCGGCCGCCAAGGTCCCGCACATCCAGAAGACCATCATCAAGAAGTGCGCCGAGCACTACAAGCCGGTCATCACGGCCACCCAGATGCTTGACTCCATGATTCGCAACCCGCGCCCGACCCGCGCCGAGGTCAACGACGTCGCCAACGCCGTCATGGACGGCACCGACTGCGTCATGCTCTCCGGCGAGACCGCTTCCGGCAAGTACCCGATCGACGCCGTCCGCACCATGGCCGAGATCTGCAAGGAGACCGAGCAGTACCTCCCCGAGAACGAGCACTACTACGACCGTGGCGGCGTCCGCAACGTCAACGGCGCCACCGGCTTTGCCGCCGTTGAGATGGCCGACCGCGTGGGTGCCAAGTGTATCATCGTGCCGACCCACTCCGGCCGCTCCGCTCGCCTGGTCTCCAAGTTCCGCCCGAAGGTGCCCCTGTACGCCATGTCTCCCTCTGACGAGTCCGTGCGTCGCACCTGCTTCTACTGGGGCGTCTACGCCTTCCGCACGGTCGAGCAGGGCTCCCTCACCAACACGCTCTACAACGCGCTGACCACTGCCAAGGAGAACAAGATCGTCGACGCCGGCGATATCGTGGTCCTTACCGCCGGTGATCCCCAGACCTCGCCGCGCCAGGGAGACTACACTACCTCCACGAACCTTGCCATGATTGCCCAGGTTCAGTAGTTTGCGAGCATAGTCGCAGCTAAAGACGCGCTGTCGGATAACCTTCCGGCGGCGCGTTTCCTCATGAACGGAGTGCGCATATTCTTCCCATGGCAACTGCCTGCGCCTGTGTCTCAATCGCTCTCCTTGAGAAGCCTCCATATTGTGGTCCTGGAAAGGCCGAGAACTCGGGCGGCCTCTGTTTGGTTTCCGCCGTATTTACCGACAACGAGACGAACGATGTCACGTTCGATTTCTTTGATAGGACGCAGAAGATCAATTGAAGTCGAGTCTTCGGGAGTTGACAGAGATGAGAACCGCGTCGAGCTTTCCCTGTCTAGCGCACAGAGGCACGCCATCGCCTCATCGGTGGTTGTGGGCGACCAGTACTGGGACCAGGTTTAGGGTGCGTGAATGGGTCTGCGTCCCTTATTCGCGTTCCGTTCTCGTTTTTGGACGAAGGCGCGCCGGTGAATCGCGGTCGGTACTCGCCATGGGGTAGAATACTGAAGCTTTATAAGCGCGGCCGGCACGGCAACCTTGATGAGCCCTTGCCCTTCTCCTGGGAATTATGATCGGGCATCAATCTGCCGGCCGCAAAAAAGATAACCCAGGAGGGGGAATCGAATGAAAGAGTACTTGTCTTCATCCGAGGATGTCCTGCGTGTGCAGGGCACCGACGCCGAGGCGGGCCTAAGCTCCGCCGAGGCCGCGAGCCGACAGGAGAAGTTCGGCCCGAACAAGCTTGAGGAGGCCGAGAAGACCCCGCTGTGGATTCGCTTCTTCCAGCAGATGGCCGACCCGATGGTCATCATGCTGATCGTCGCGGCCATCATCAGCGCCGTCACCGGCGCCATCCAGGGCGAGATCGACTTTGCCGACGTCATCATCATCATGACCGTCGTCATCATCAACTCCGCCCTTGGCGTCATTCAGGAGGCCAAGAGCGAGGAGGCCCTCGCGGCCCTTCAGGAGATGAGCGCTGCCCAGTCCAAGGTCATCCGCGACGGCAAGCTCGTCATGCTGCACTCCTCTGAGCTCGTTCCAGGCGACGTGATCCTGCTCGAGGCCGGCGACTCCGTGCCCGCCGACTGTCGCGTGATCGAAAGCGCCACGATGAAGATCGAGGAGGCCGCGCTCACCGGCGAGTCGGTGCCCGTGGAGAAGCACGCCAACCCGATCGAGCTCGACGGCGCCGACGACGTGCCCCTGGGCGACCGCAAGAACATGTGCTACATGGGCTCCACCGTCGTCTACGGTCGCGGCCGCGCCGTTGTCGTGGGCACCGGCATGGACACCGAGATGGGCAAGATCGCGGGCGCCCTCACCGAGGCCAAGGAGGAGCTGACCCCGCTGCAGGTCAAGCTCGACGAGCTCTCCCACATCCTGACCAAGCTCGTTATCGTAATCTGCGTCGTCATCTTCGCCGTCGACGTCCTGCGCCACGGCTTCTCCAACATGGCCGGGGAGCCGGAGCTTCTTCTCAATACCTTCATGGTTGCCGTCTCGCTGGCCGTCGCCGCCATTCCCGAGGGCCTCGTCGCCGTCGTCACGATCGTTCTTTCGCTCGGCGTGACCAAGATGGCCAAGCGCCAGGCCATCATCCGCAACCTGTCCGCCGTCGAGACGCTCGGCTGCACCCAGGTCATCTGCTCCGACAAGACCGGTACCCTGACTCAGAACAAGATGACCGTCGTCAAGCACGAGCTTGCCGCTCCCGAGAACAAGCTTCTCGCCGGCATGGCGCTGTGCTCCGATGCCAAGTGGGATCGCGAGGCCGGCGAGGCTGTGGGCGAGCCGACCGAGTGCGCCCTCGTGAACGATGCCGGCAAGGCGGGCCTGACCGGCCTTGTCGAGGAACACCCCCGCGCGGGCGAGGCTCCCTTCGACTCCGGCCGCAAGATGATGTCCGTTGTGGTCGAGACCCTCGACGACGAGTACGAGCAGTACACCAAGGGCGGCCCCGACGTCGTCCTCGGCCGCTGCACCACCATCTACGACGGCGACAAGATCGTGCCGCTTACCGACGAGCGTCGCGCCGAGCTCGTTGCCGCCAACAAGGCCATGGCCGACCAGGCCCTGCGCGTCCTGGCGCTCGCCAGCCGCCACTACACCGAGCTCCCGACCGACTTCTCGGCCGACGCGCTCGAGCATGACCTCACCTTCTGCGGCCTTTCTGGCATGATCGACCCGGAGCGCCCCGAGGTCGCGCCCGCCATCGCCGAGGCGCACGACGCCGGCATCCGCACCGTCATGATTACGGGCGACCACATCGACACCGCCGTGGCCATCGCCAAGAACCTCGGCATCATTGAGGACCGCAAGCAGGCCATCACCGGCGCCGAGCTCGACAAGCTCTCCAACGAGGAGCTCGACGCCCGCATCGAGGACTACGGCGTGTACGCCCGCGTCCAGCCCGAGCACAAGACGCGCATCGTCGAGGCTTGGAAGAGCCGCAACATGATCGTCGCCATGACCGGTGACGGCGTGAACGACGCCCCGTCCATCAAGCGCGCCAACATCGGCGTCGGCATGGGCATCACCGGCACCGACGTGACCAAGAACGTCGCCGACATGGTGCTCGCTGACGACAACTTCGCCACCATCATCTCGGCGTGCGAAGAGGGCCGTCGCATCTACGACAACATCCGCAAGGTCATCCAGTTCCTTCTTTCCGCGAACCTTGCCGAGGTCTTCTCGGTCTTCATCGCCACGCTTGTGGGCTTCACGCTGTTCCAGCCGGTGCAGCTGCTGTGGGTCAACCTCGTGACCGACTGCTTCCCCGCCCTTGCCCTGGGCATGGAGGACGCCGAGGGCGACATCATGAAGCGCAAGCCCCGAAACGCCACGGACGGCGTCTTTGCCGGCCACATGGGCCTGGATTGCATCGTTCAGGGCCTCATCATCACCGCGCTCGTCCTTGCCAGCTTCTTTGTGGGCGTCTACTTTGACATGGGCTACATCAACATTGCCGATATGATCGCCGGCACTGCTGACGAAGAGGGCGTCATGATGGCGTTCATCACCCTGAACATGGTCGAGATCTTCCACTGCTTCAACATGCGCAGCCGCCGTGCGTCCCTGTTCACCATGAAGAAGCAGAACAAGTGGCTGTGGGGCGCATCCGCGCTCGCCCTGTTCCTGACCGTCGTCGTGACGCAGGTCCCCGCGCTTGCCACGATGTTCTTCGGCGACGTCACCCTTGAGCTGCGTGGCGTCATCTGGGCCCTCGTGCTGGCCTTCCTGATTATCCCGATCGTGGAGGTCTACAAGGCCATCATGCGTGCGGTCGAGAAGAACCAGTAGCAAGAGATTGAGGGATTGTGGCTAAGCGTTCCAACAAGAGTTCCAAGAAGACGCGAAGCAGGAGAGCCGGCGGGGCCCAGCAGGGGGTCCTGCCGGCTCTTTCCTCGCTGACCGAGCTACCGGCGTTTGAGGAGCTTGCTGCCAGTGACAGGCAGCGCGAGGCGTTTCTCGCCGCGTGTGCGAGGGCCGAAGAGACCGGCGAGACGGTCGAGGAGCTTGTGATGGGCTGCGTCGTCCGTCTGGACAGGTGCTATCCGGCAGTCTGCAGCGAGCGAGGGACCTTCAGGGCGGAGTTTGCGACGAGGCTAACCAAGGGAGGCCTGGCCGGTCAGGAGAACTCGCGCGTGGCGGTGGGGGACTGGGTGTGCGCCCGCGTTCCCGAGAGCCATGAGATGGGCCTCATCGAGGAGATCTTGCCGCGCGAGAGCGACATTGCCCGCTGGCGCGGAAAGGCACGCGGAGAGAAGCAGACCCTAGCGGCCAACGTCGACGTGGTCCTGGTGGTTCAGCAGCTTGGCGAGCGCGAGGTTTCCTGCGAGCGGATAGCCCGCAGCGCCGTCATTGCACGAGACTGCGGAGCGGATGTGGCCGTGGTGCTGACTAAGGCCGACAGGGCCGATGACTCCGCGCTCGCGAGGGACGTCTCGGCCGTGAGGGAGGTCCTTGGCGAGGGGTGCCGTCTTGCCCTGACCTCATCTGCTGCCCGTGGCAACGAGGCGCGGCGGGTGCGTGAGGCAGCCGACGCGCTCAACGTCTCCTGGGGCGAGGACGCCGTGAGGGCGCTTGTCCCTGAGGGCGTTGTGGCCATCGTGCTCGGCGAGTCCGGAGCGGGCAAGTCGACGCTGCTGAACGCCCTGCTTGGACACGAGGTCCTTGAGACGGGCGCAGTCCGTGCCGTTGATGATGCGGGTAGGCACACCACGGTGGCAAGGCGCATGGTCTCCCTGCCGGGGGCGGGCGTGATTGTGGACGAGCCGGGCCTGCGAAGCCTGCCCATCGTCGGGCACGAGCGGGGCTTGGCAAAGGTCTTCCCCGAGATCGCCGAGGCTGCCACAGGATGCCGCTTCCGTGACTGCACGCATACCCACGAGCCGGGGTGCCAGGTCCAGAAGGCGCACGACGATGGCGAGCCTGGCTTTACCGACGTGCGCGTTGGGTGCTACCTTGCCCTGGCCCGTGAGATGCGTGAGAGCGCGGCGAGCCTGGACCCCGACGTGGTCATCTGACCGAAGAGTTTCATATGCGCCTGTTGCCCGCGTGGCCCTCTCGGTGGGGCTGCGCGGGCTTTTCTGTGACGAGGCGTGTGGAGGAGCCGTGGAGGGGCAAATCCGCTTTAGTTGGCTAAAGCCAAATGACTGCCGTTTGAGTGGCTCGTGCAGCGAGCTAGTCGCCTTGTGCCGAAAGCTACGTGTCCGTTAGCCGCAAGAAATCCGAAAGGCCAATTTGCCGGGGAGCGTCTGGGCGCCATGGCGGAAGGCGAGAATGCCCTCACCTTGAATGGCGCCTGGAGGCGTCCGGATCTTAGGGGAGGGCTTGAGGATGACGCGGAGAGTGAGGCTGACTGTTGCCACGGCGTTTGCGCTGCTGACGGTTGCACTGTGCCTAGCCTATGGCCAGCAGGTTCGCGAGGGGGCAGAGCGCGAGCGCGTGGAGGCCCTTGAGCGCTACGGCGGCGAGGTTACCAAGGTGGTCGTCGCGAGCCAGGCGCTTGAGACCGGGGACGTGGTCTCCCGCCAGAACGTCGTGGAGCGCGACTGGGTGAGCGACCTGGTTCCCAAGGGCAGCTACGTCTCGCTGGAAGAGGTCGCAGGGCGGCAGGTCACCGTGCCGGCCTCCGAGGGATCGCCCCTGACGCAGCTCAACTTCAGGGAGGCATCGACCTCGGCGGATGTCCCTGACGGATACGTTGCGGCGTCGGTCCCGTTTGGCGAGAAGCTCGGCCTTCCCTCTGACATTGGGGTGGGAACCAAGGTGGTTGCCTTCAGGGTCGCGGAGTCCGGGGCGAGGATCCTGAGCAATGACGTCCAGGTGATCTCCTCCCTTGGGGAGGGCGGCGCCTTGGGCACGCGGGCCAGCGTCACGCTTGCGGTGAGGCCGCAGGACGTGGCTGAGCTTCTGGTTGCCGGCGGGGAGGGGTCTTTGCGGCTCATCGTGCCTGCGGAGGGCGTCTCCGTCAGCGAGCGGTCGCAGGCCCCGGACCAGGTTGCGGCCGAGGTTTCCGCAGGTGAGGTCGAGAAGGGCGGTGCGAGCGATGAGTGAGGTCTGCGAGTGGGTGGGCTATTGCGTTGACGAGGGAATAGGCGACCTGCAACGGGCTGCGGGAAGCATGGGGGCCCTTGACGAGCTCTGCATGGCCCACGATGCAGATGAGCTCAGACGCATGGTGCGGGGGAGCGAGGCTGGAACGCTTGGGGTCATTGTTGGCATGACCTCGGGTGGGGTCTCCGACGTCAACCTTGCGGCCGCCATAGCAAGGGACGGACGTGCGAGGTTTGTTGCCCTGGTGAGGAGGGGAGCCTCGGGGTCCCTGAGGTCGCGCGCGAGAAATGCCGGCATCGATCTGGTGATTGACCCCTTGGGAGAGGAGGGCCAGGAGGTGGGGCCGTCTTCCTGCGGCACGGCTCCGGACCCACGCACGCTGCTGGGTCCGCTTGAGGAAAGGGCACCCGTGATAGCACTCTGCTCGGGGCGGGGCGGTGCTGGAAAGACGACCATCGTCGCGGGCATGGCTTGCGCCGCGGCCCGATGGGGAATGCGAGTGGCGGCGGTTGACCTCGACCTCTCCTGCGGGAACCTGCACTCCTTCTTTGGCGTGCGGCCTGCCGTGGACCCCACGAGTCTGGTGGGGGAGTGGGGCAACGAGGGCCGCGCGCTCTTCTCGGCGGCTCCGGGCGTTAACGTGACGGCGCCTTGCGGAAGGCCCGAGATGGCAGAGCTGTTCATGCCCCAGGCTGCCTCGCTGGTGGTAAGGGCTGCCAAGGGGGCGGACCTCGTCCTCGTGGATACCTCGACGACGTTCACGGACGCGGTTACCCAGGCGGCGCAGATGTGCGACAGGCTCGTGCTGGTGAGCAACGGCGCTCCGGGCTCCATGGCTGCGCTTGCCCGGATGGGAGGTCTTGCGGTCAGGCTCGGAGTTGCGCGGACGAGGATCTCAAGGCTGGAGAACCGCGCCAATCCGCACGCCAAGACGGACTTCTCGCTGCTACGCGCCGAGGTGGGGCTTGAGGCCGCGAGGGTGTTCCGAGTGTTTGACGGCGGGAGCGAGGTCTCCGAGCTGGTCGCGGCCGGTCAGGTTGCGTCGCTCATGGAGCTGGCGGGGCCTTTCCCGCGCTCCGTTGCCGCCGTGACGGCGCAGCTCCTGCTGGAGCTCGGCCGCCTGCCCGACGACGAGGAGGCGAGGAGGCTCTCGGAGGCGCAGACCACCAAAAGGTGGCCGTTCTCCCTTGGGTTGCGGAGGGAGGCGAGGTAGGTGTCTGTTCTTGAGCGTGTGCGGGAGGTCGAGCGCACACAGGCCGCCGAGAAGGTGGGGCAGTCTTCCCTGAGAGGGGCACGCGAGCGCCTGAAGGCGGATCTCGTCAGCCGCCTGGGCCTGGACGCGATGGCGGGGATGCTCTCCGACGAGGGGCGCGCGCGGGCAAGGGCGGAGCTTTCCGTTGCCCTTGAGTCCGCGCTCAACACGGGCGGCTACGAGGACGTGGCGCTATGCGACCGGGCGGCCTTGATCGACCAGGTGCTCGACGAGGTGTGCGGACTTGGTCCCATCCAGCCGCTGCTGGATGACGACTCGATCACTGAGGTCATGATCAACGGCTGCGATGCGCTCTTCTACGAGCGGGGAGGGGAGATTTGCCAGGCGGAGTCCAGGTTTGACTCGCCGGAGCAAATCATGATTGCCATCGACCGGATCTTGGCTCCACTCGGCCGGAGGCTGGACCGGGCAAACCCCCTGGTGAGTGCCCGTCTGCCCAACGGTGACCGAGTGAACGCCGTGGCGGACCCGATTGCCATTGACGGCCCTTCCGTCACCATCCGCAAGTTCTCGGACCGTGCCTGGACGTTGGGGCGGCTCGTGGGGCTTGGGGCGCTTCCGCCCTGGTATGCCAAGCTGCTCTCCTGGGCGGTCAGGACCAAGTGCGGGATTGCCGTCGCAGGAGGAACGGGCTCCGGCAAGACGACGCTGCTGAACGCCCTCTCCTGCGAGATTGGCGACCGCGAGCGAATCGTGACGATCGAGGACTCGGCCGAGCTGAGGTTTGACACCCATCCCAACGTGGTGCGCCTTGAGGCGAGAGGGGCCTCCATCGAGGGCACGGGCGAGGTGAGCATCAGGGACCTCGTGAAGAACGCCCTGCGCATGAGGCCGGACCGCATCGTGGTGGGAGAGGTGCGTGGTGAGGAGTGCATCGACATGCTTCAGGCCATGAACACGGGTCACGAGGGGAGCCTGACCACCCTGCATGCCGGTAGCGCGGAGGAGGCGGTTCTGAGGCTGGTGCTCATGGCGCGCTTTGGCATGGACCTCCCGACCAAGCTCATAGAGGAGCAGATAGCCACCGCGGTGGACCTCATCGTCATGGCGAGGCGCCTGCCGAGCGGAAGGAGGGTCATAGCGTCCGCAAGCCTGGTGGGAAGGGGGCGTGGCTCTGAGGTGGTCGAGCTTGGGGAGGTGGTTGGCTTCGACCAGGCGCTGTGTGAGTGGACGTTGATCGCCGAGCCTACGTTTGTCGAGCGCGGCGTGAGGGACGGCTTCATTGCGAGGGAGGAGGTGGAGGAATGGAGGCGCTTGCTCTGATGGGGGCCGCCGCGTCTGCCGGAATCGCGACTACGCTGCTCTTGGGCGAGGGCCTGCGTCTGGGAGGCTCTGCCGCGCCTGTCGGCCGAGCGCTCGCGGCCAGGGGGCAGGCGATGCTCTCGCGTCTCGGCCGATCTGCGGCCGTCCAGGCGACGGCCATGCTACCGGGGTGGGAGTGGGCGGCCAGAAGGCTCGAGTCTGCGGCGGCGCGTGCGGGCGTCGGTCTCGGTGAGGGACGGGCGCAGGCGCTTCTGCTTTTGGGTGTGCTTGCCTGTGGGGTAGCCTCGGCGTTGCTGTTCTGGTCGGTGGTGGCCGGCGTGGCGGCAATGGCGAGCGTCGCGCTTCTTCTCGCCGTGGGTGAGGGGCGGGCGCGGACGGCCCGGTCAAGGGAGCTGACGCAGGAGATGCCCGCCATCTTCAGGACCCTCTCGGTTGCCTTGGGGTCAGGACAGACGCTGGCCCAGGCGGTCGAGTACGTGGGAACCCACGAGCGCGGCCCCGCTGCGGAGGCGTTCGGAAGGCTCTCGCTGAGACTGAGGTGCGGCCTGGGTACCGAGGAGGCCTTGGCCCTTTTGGCGGGCGAGCTGGAGGCGCCAGGCGTCGAGCTGCTGGCCACCGCCCTCGTGGTCTCCCACAGGACGGGCAGCCCCCTCATGGACCTGCTTACGAGGTCGGCCCGCCTGGTCGAGAGGCAGGGGGAGTTCCAGAGGCTCCTTGCGGTGAAGACCGCGCAGGTGAGGCTTTCCGTGCGCATCGTCTGCGCCCTGCCCGCGGTCCTCGTGCTGCTCCTGGCGCTCATCTCGCCAGACTTCCAGCGAGGCCTCCTGACGCCTGCCGGGCTGCTGAGCGTCCTTGTCGCCATGGTGATGGACGCGGTTGCGCTCCTGATCATCAGGAGGCTCATGAGAGGGGTGGTGTGATGTCCGTCCCGCTGGTTGTTTGTGCTGCGGCCTGCGCGTTTGCCGCGTTCCTTCTTGCGTCTGATGCCTTGGGTGCGTGGCGCGCCCGAATGATGGCGCGGGGCAGGTTGGAGAGAAGGCCTCGGAAGGCGTCCCTCTCCAAGGCGGAGAGGGGGCGAAGGTGTCTGGGCGAGCTGCCGGTGATGCTCGATGTCCTCACGCTCGGCCTTGCCGCGGGCCTCTCGTTTGACGCGTCGCTTGAGCTGTACTGCGAGCGGTATTCGGGAGAGCTGTCCGGCGCCCTCTCCGAGTCGATGCTCGCCTGGCGCATGGGGATCAGGAGCAGGGAGGCCGAGCTGGGCCGGCTTGGCGACGAGCTGGGGATCCCCGCCTTCAGGCGCTTTGCCTCGATGGTCTCTGAGTCGCTTGCGTTTGGCACGCCCCTGGCGGAGGCCCTCGAGCGTCAGGGCGAGGCCATCAGGGACGAGCAGCGCTCGCAGGTCGAGGAGGAGATAGAGCGGGTGCCCGTCAAGATGCTCGTTCCGCTGGGGACGCTCATCGTCCCCGCGATGCTCGTTGCGATCCTGGGCCCGCTTCTGGGCCAGGCGTTGGTTGTCGGATGACGTTGTTTGGAGGATGGAATGTCTGGAAGCTGCCGTTCTGAGAATGCCGTTGCCGTGTCTGGGGGCGTGTGGGGCCTGATGCGAGACCGCCGCGGACAGGGTACGACCGAGTACGCAATCCTGGTCGGCGTGCTGGTGGTGATAGCCATCGTGGCCATAGTCGCGTTCAAGGACAAGGTGAGCGAGCTTTGGGATGCCATCGCAAGTGGCATCAACTCGCTGTGAGGCGAGAGGGGCTGCGGCATAGGGCCATGGTTGGAGTTGCCGCGCTTGTTCTGCTGGCGCTGGGCGTGGGGTTTGTGGGCTGGATGGACGCTCGCGAGCCAGCTGATGGTGCGGCGCCGGATGAGGCGTCCACCTTGGACGTGGGGTCCCTTCTGGTGGAGGCCCCGGTGGGCGCCGAGGTACGTGACCTCGTAGATGCCATGGGCGCAGGGAGCGCTCAGGAGCCGGCGCACGTGAGCGAGCTGCCCGTTGCGGAGGAGGCCGAGAGGCTTCTGGGTGACTACGCCGACAGGAAGGACTGCATCGTTGCCCAGTCTGGTTGGCTTGACCTGCTGGGAAGGACGTGGGGATGCGTGATTCAAGGGGAGGGGTGGGTTGACCTATGCGTCGTCAGCGAGCGAGAGGCCGGGGGAAGCGAGGTTGGCGTCATGCGCATGGACGCCTCCGGGCTGAGCGGAGAAGGGGAAGGCTGAGGCGCACCCGGAGCGGGCAGTCGACCGTCGAGTACCTGCTGGTCCTGGCGGCGTTTGTCTCGATGGTCGGGGCGTTGGGCCTGCTCTGGCGCGCGGCATCGGGTGGGACGTTGCTTTCCCTGGCGACGTCTGCGGCCTCGCATTCTGCTCCGGACGGCTGGCTTGGGGCGCTCAAAGACGCGGCGGGGTTCTGAGATGGCAAGGCGGGGCCTTGGAGATCGGGGGCAGTCGAGCGTCGAGGCGGCGCTCCTTTTGCCCACGGTCCTTCTCCTGCTCGCACTGCTCGTGCAGCCTGCCTGCCTGCTCTACACGCGATGCGTCATGGAGGGGGCGGCCGCTGAGACGGCGCGCCTGGTGGCCACGGCGAGGGAAGGGCTCGATGTGCGGCCCTTCGTGCTCAGGAGGCTCGCGGCGGTGCCTGAGGTCTCGGTCTTCCACTTGGGCGGCCAGGACGACTGGGAGGTCGAGACCGAGGGGTCGGATGCGCGGGGCCACGTGACGGTGCGCCTTGCTGGCCACGCCCGGCCCCTGCCCCTGTTTGAGGGCATCTGCGAGCTGCTGGGAGAGTCTGATGAGAAGGGCCTCGTCTTGAGGGTGTGCGTGACGGCCTCCTCAAGGCCTGGATGGTTGGAGGGTGGCTATGGGGATTGGACCTGCTTGTGGGAGTGAGGCGCGCCCGCTTGGCCCAACGGTGGGCGCCTTTGTGGACAACGAGGGCGGCTACACGACCGTGGCGGTGGCCATTGCCCTGCTCGTGAGCCTCTCGCTCGTCTTTGCGTCGGCCGCGGCGCAATGGGTGGGTGCCCGCTCCGCTGAGATCCAACAGGTGGCTGACGCGGCGGCCCTCTCGGGCGAGAATGCGGTGGCGGCTTATTCGACGATTGCCCAGACCTTGGACGCATGCGTCTTGAGCATGGGGCTGGCGGGCTTTGTCACCTGCGGGGCTGGGCTGGCGGTCTCCTGTGTGCCAGGGCTTGCGGCAAAGGGAGCGCAGATGACCAAGGCGGGGGCAAAGATCCTTGATGCGAGGAGAGACTTCTCGCGCCAGGCAAGCGAGGGGCTCCAACGGCTTGAGGGGCTTCTCCCCGCCTTGGTGGTGGCCAACTCGGGCTCGTGCGTGCGCGCCAACTCCAGGGAGGGCCTGGATTATGTGGGCTGCGCGGTGCCGTATCCGCTGGAGTCCCAGTCCGACTTTGGCGCCCTTGAGGACGAGGCCGATGGAAACCCCCTCACGGATTTGGCGGATCGGCTGGGCGAGGAGTCCTCTAAGGCAAAGGAGGCCAAGGAGCGGGCCAAGGAGGCCCTTGAGCGGGGTTGGATGGCAGACTGTGGGTCTGACCCCTACTGCCTGCGGGAGCGCGCCGGATGCCTTGCTGGCCTCTCGGAGGCCGAGAACCCGGACTATGCGTCGCCCGAGTCATGGACGTTTGGCGCCCCGCTCCTGAGGGCGAGGAGGTACTACGCCGCCAGGCTGCGGACGGCGGCGCTTGAGGGGAGAAATCCCGAGGAGATGACCGACGCCGCCTGCCGCCGGGCGTTCTACTCCTATGCCCTGGACGAGGTCAGAAAGGGCGAGTACGTGGAGCTCGACGACGGAACGGTGAGGCTGAGCTTGCCCTCTCTGCCGTGCAATGCCGACCAGACCCGTGGGACCAGGCTCTACGAGGATGCCTTGTGGCCGACCTCGCAGGAGGGCGGAACGCGCACGCTCCACTCCTGGGACGGGTGTCCGGGTGCCACGGGGGCCGCCTCGGGCTCGGCCTCCCTCAGGGAGCTTGAGCAGGGCGCCGTTTCTCGTTGCGCAGTGTGCCAGATGGACGTCTCGCAGATGGGCAAGGTCGCGGCGGCCTCGACCTCCATAGAGAACGGCTTCGAGCACCATTGGAGGCTGATCATCGAGGCGGCGCGGGACTACGAGGCGGCTCGTGCGGAGCTGGCCAGTGCCGAGCGGTCTGTCCGCGACCTTGCGGGCGAGGGCGCTCAGACGTTTGCCGAGGCGGTCGAGCAGCTCTCGGTGAGGCGGCCAAAGCTCTGTCCGCCCGGTGCCTGGGGGTGCGTTGCCGTCGTCGCCCGGGACGAGTCTGCGCAGACTCCCTCCGAGCTGACCTCGGCGTTTGTCTCGTCGGGACGTGTTCCCGCAGGCGCTGCGATCTCTGCGGCCGCGCTTGCCCCAGATGGCGCTACGGCCGAGAACAACGTCCTCTCCTCGTTCTTTGACGGGCTTGCGAGCTCGGGGTCCCTGCTGGGAGGGGTCGCGGACGGCGTGCTGGGGCTTTGGGGTCGCCTCCTGGTGGGCTATGGGTCTCTCGCGACGTCGGTCTCGTCCACCGTTGGGGAGTTCCTGGGCAACATCGATGGGGTCTTCGGCGGATCGACGGGCTCCTGGCTGGCGGACCGTCTGGGAGAGGTCGTCTCTCTGCTGGGCATCCAGCCTGCGGACATGAGGCTCAAAAAGCCGGTGACGGTCAACTCCCAGGACGTGCTGGACAAGGCCGGACTGGATGCGGTTGGAACGGTGAGGGGGCTTGTGGAGGCGTTGCCCGAGTCGGGCTCGGTTGCGGACTATGCCAGGGCGCTTGGCAT
>CAJMPT010000044.1 GCA_905215465.1 uncultured bacterium
TAGGTGCAGGTGTCAAAGGTCGGGATCTTTGAGGGCACTATCTCGTAGTCGAGGTCGACGGCGTCGGCCTCGGCCATCCGCTTGGCCCAGAACTCGTCGAAGTCCTCCGGGATGGGGTTGACCCCCCTGCAGGACTCCAGCTCGCGCAGGCGACTGGCGGAAATCGGCACGTGTCTCATCCCCTTTCATAGGTGCGGGCGCGCCCGGGAGCCGGACGCGCCCGCGAGAAGGTGCGTTGCTACTGGCCGAGGTTGGGATGCAGCAGGGACGGAGCCGCGGCAAGGAGCGTCTTGGTGTAGGCGTCCTGCGGGTTCTCGAAGACCTGCTTGGCGGGGCCCTCCTCCATGATCTGGCCGTGGTTCATGACCACGATGCGGTCGGAGATGTAGCGCTCCGTCTGGATGTCGTGGCTGATAAACACCATGGCCAGGCCGAGCTCCTTCTTGAGGTCCGTCAGCAGGTTGAGGATCTGCGCGCGGACGGAGACGTCAAGGGCGCTGGTGGGCTCGTCGGCGATGATGACGTCGGGCTGCAGAGAAAGGGCACGGGCGATGGCCACGCGCTGACGCTGTCCGCCGGAGAGCTGACCGGGAAGGGCGTACATGGCCGAAGTCGGCAGGCCGACGAGGCCAAAGAGTTCGCGGATGCGGTCCTCGCGCTCGTCATCGGAGCCCACGGAGTGGACGATCAACGGATCGAGCAGCTGGTCGTGGACGGCCATGCGCGGGTTCAGCGCGGTGGCGGGGTTCTGGAAGACCACGGAGACCACGCGGCCGATCTTCTTGCGGAGCTCGGCGGTGCGCTTGGTGACGTCCTCGCCCTTGAAGTAGACGTGGCCGTTCGTCGGGGACTGCAGGCCGCACATGACGTTGGCCGTGGTGGACTTGCCGCAGCCGGACTCGCCGACCAGGCCGATGGTCTCGCCGGGCATGAGCTTCAGGGTGAGGCCGTTCACGGCGTGGACGAGGTTGGGGTGCAGGATGGAGCCGGTGCGGGTCTTGAAGGTGACCGAGATGTTGTCCAGGAAGATGATGGGCTCCTGGGCGTTGCTCTTCTCGTTGGCCATCTACCTCACCTCCAGTCGAGAAACGAGGCCGTTCTTGGCGAGCTCCTCGTCGGGGATCTCCGCGACGAAGTGGTGGTCTGCGCCGGGGACCGGCTTGAGGATGGGACGGACGTCCAGACCCACCGTGGGGTGGCTGGAGCGCGGCGCGAAGCGGTCTCCCTTGGGGAAGTCCGCCGGGCTCGGCACGGAGCCGGGGACCTGGTGCAGGCGGCTGCCGTCGTGGGCCTCGATGGAGAGCACGGAGCCGAGCAGGCCCTGGGTGTACTCGTGGATCGGGTTGGTGAGCAGCTCCTTGGTGGGGGCGGACTCGACGACCTGGCCGGCGTACATGACGGTGATCTCGGAGGCGACCTCGGCAACGAGAGCCAAGTCGTGGGACACGAAGATCATGGCGAAGCCGAGCTTCTTCTGAAGGTCGTTCAGGAGCTTGATAACCTGCTTCTGGACGGTAACGTCAAGGGCGGTGGTGGGCTCGTCGCAGATGACCAGGGACGGGTCGCGCGTCAGGGCCATGGCGATGATGACGCGCTGGCACTGGCCGCCGGACAGCTCGTGCGGGTAGCTCTCGAGCGTGCGCTTCGGATCCAGGCCAACGAGCTCCAGGAGCTCCTCGGCGGAACGGGTGCCGCCGCGGCTCGTCAGCTGCTTCATCTGGGAGGAGATGAGCATGGACGGGTTGAGGGCGGACAGCGAGTCCTGATAGACCATGGCAATCTCGGTGCCCAGGAGCTTGCGGTGCTCCTCGGGGCTGAGCTTGAGCAGGTCCTGGCCCTTGTAGATAACCTCGCCCTGGATGCGGGCGGTGTCGGGCAGCAGGTTCATGATCGTCTTGGTGGTGATGGACTTGCCACAGCCGGACTCGCCGACAAGGGCCATGCACTGGCCGGGGCGCACGTCAAACGAGACGTTGTCCACGACGTTGACGTCACCGTGGCGCGGGAAGCCAATGGAGAGGTTCTTGACCTGCAGCAGCGGCTCCACGGCGTAGTCGGGCACGCGGCGGTCGGTACGAGCGAGTTCGACGTCGCGCAGGGCGGACAGGCGGGCGGCCAGGCTCTCGGCCTGCTCCTTGTAGGCGCGAACGGGGTCGGCGACCAGAAGGTCGGCCTCGCGGCGGCTCTCGGAGTTCTCGGTGTCAACGGGTGCGGAGGGGGCAGCGGCCATGGCGTCGGTGATGCCCTCGGACAGGATGTTCAGGGCCAGGCAGGTCAGCATGATGGCGATGCCCGGGTAGAGTGCCTGCCACCAGCGGCCGGACAGGACGCCGGCACGGGCGTCGGCGAGGATGTTGCCCCAGGTGGGCGTGGGCTCGGCGATGCCGGCGGACAGGAAGGTCAGGGACGCCTCGAAGATAATGGCATCGGCCACGAGCGTCACGGTGAAGACCATGATGGGCGCCGCGCAGTTGCGCAGCACGTGCTTCATGAGGATCCACGGGGCGCGGGCGCCGGAGACGATGACCGCGCGCACGTAGTCCTCGCCGTACTCGCTCACGATGTTGGCTCGCACGATGCGGGCGATCTGCGGCGTGTACATGAAGCCGATGGAGAAGATGATGGCCGGGACGGAGTTTCCGAGGATGGTCACCAGCACGGCCGCCAGGGCAATGCCCGGGACGGACATGATGATGTCGAGGATGCGCATGATGACCTCGGAGACCGCCTTGCGGGTGACCGCAGCCAGGGCGCCGACGATGGAGCCCAGCACGAGGGCAAACAGCACGGAGCCAAAGCCGATGATCAGCGAGATGCGACCGCCGTAGAGGATGCGGCTCAGGATGTCGCGGCCCTTGTCGTCGGTGCCAAAGATGTGGACGGCGTCAGGGGCCTGGCGGGCCATGCCGATGGCATAGGGGTCGTATGGCGCGATGATGGGCGCCAGGATGGAGATGAGGACGACGGCCACGAGGATGCCTAGCGCGATCTTGGAGCTGGTCTTCATGTTCTTGAGGCCGGTGAACTTGAGGCCCTTGGTCTTGGCCATGCCCTCGAGCTTCTCAGCTCCCTCTTTTCTCTGGGTAAGCATGGCTACACGCTCCTGATCCTGGGGTTGATAAGCAGATACAGCATGTCAACCACGATGTTGATGATGATGAAGGAGAGGGCCACGACGATGACCACGCCCATGACGAGCATGGGCTCGTTGCCAGAGACGCCGTCGAGGATGGCCATGCCCATGCCAGGCAGGTTGAAGATGACCTCGATGACGACGGCGCCGCCCATGAGGTAGCCGATCTTCATGCCAAGGGTGGTGACGGGGGTGATGAGGGCGTTGCGCAGGACGTTGCGGGCGATGATGACCTTCTGCGGGAGGCCGGAGCCCTTGGCGGTCTGCACGTAGTCCTTGTCGAGCTCCTCGACCATGGCGGTGCGGACGATGCGGGTCATCTGACCGGTGAGAGGCACGGCGAGGGCGACAGCCGGCATGATCATGCGGCCCATGTAGCCGCCGAAGTTGGTGGCGGGGTCAGGCAGGGCGCCGGACGCGGGCAGCAGGTGCAGGTAGGACGAGAAGATCAGGATGAGCAGGACGGCCAGCCAGAACGAGGGCGTGGCCAGACCCGCGATGGAGACAATTCTGATCACCTGATCCGGCCAGCGGTCGCGGTAGAGGGCCGCGATGATGCCCAGCAGGAACGAGACCACGGCGCCCAGCAGCAGGCCGAAGAAGGTGAGCTGCATGGTGACGGGCAGGGCGGTGGCCACGCGGTCGGCCACGGAGCTGCGGCGGGCGCTGTAGGTGCCCAGGTCTCCGTGGAGAAGGTCGCCCATGTAGCGGACGTAGCGGACGGGCCAGGGATCGTCCAGGCCGTACTCCTCGTGGTACTGCTGGATCTGCTCCGGAGTCGCACTCTCGCCAAGGGCCTTGTACGCAGGGTCGATGGGCGAGAAGGACATGAGGAAGAAGATCAGGAACGTCACACCGAGCGCCATGATGGGCAGGGCGATGAGACGCCGACCGACGAGTCGCAGAAGGTTGTTCATGCGATTCTCTCCTCTCGTAAGACGGCGAGCGTCCAAAAAGGCGGGGACCCGAAGAGTTCATGTCTCGGGCCCCCGCGATCAGGCGCTCATATCGACGGGACTTTGCCCCGCCGGCTAAAGAAGCTAGGCAGTGACGGTGCTGATGCCGGTCAGCTGGACACCAGTGGTGCCAATGCCCTTGAACTCGGAGCTGACGGACTCGCCCTTGGGGCTGGCGGCGGAGCGCCAGGAGCCGGTCGGGGTGACGACCTGGAGGACCGGGTAGAGGACGACCTGCTCGGACAGGATGTCGAAGCACTGGTTCCAGCAGTCCTGCTGATCGGAGCCGGAGGTGGCCAGGGCATCGGACATGAGGCCGTTGAGCTTCTTCCACTCGTCGGAGGTGTTCCAGGCGCAGCGGGTCTTCATCCAGACGTTGTCACCGAACCACCAGTTGAGGAGCAGGTCGGTGTCGCCGCCAAAGCAGGACGGATCGCCAGGAGCAATGAGGATGTCCCAGGAGTCGTCGGCCTGGTCGATGGCGGCGTAGGTGGCCGGGGACTGGTCGGAGGTCAGGGTCACGTTGAAGCCGAGGGCCTTGAGGTCCTCCTGGGCCTGGGTGCCCATGGCAACGACCTGAGCGTTGTCGGTGGTGCGCAGGACGAGGTCGCCCGGGGTGACGCCGGCCTCGGAGAGCAGGCTCTTGGCCTTGTCGGCGTCATAGGTGTAGGTGTTGGCGGCCTTGTGGTAGTTGGTGAAGGACTCGGGCAGGTAGCAGGTCGGGATGGCGGCCAGGCCGGAGAAGGCGTTCTGGATCATCTGCTCGGTGTTGAGGGCGTACATGATGGCCTGACGGACCTTGGCGTCGCTCCACGGAGCCTTCTTGACGTTGAACATGATGAAGCGGGTGCCAAAGCCGTTGACCTGGTCGACGTCACAGCCGGCAGCCTTGAGCTGGTCGATGGACTCGGGCGGCACGGACTCGGTGACGAGCGTGGTGCCCTCCTGCTGGGCGGTGACGCGGGCGGTGGTGTCGGTGAGGGACTCGATGCGCATCTCGTTGTCCTTGGCCGGGAACTCACCGTTGTAGTTGGGGTTGGGGGCCAGGGCGGCGTAGGTGTCAGAGACCTCGGTGTACATCCAGGGGCCGGAGCCAACGGGCTTGGCCTTGGCGTCGTCAGCGGAGAGAGAGGACGGCATGACCTTGATGATGGCCAGGCGCTCCTTCAGCAGCGAGAAGTTGGGGATGCTCACCTTGACGGTGACGGTCTTGTCGTCCTTCTTCTCGATGCCATCGAACATGGTGAGGAAGGAGACGTACAGGCCGCCGTCGGCGGTGGCGCGCTCGAAGGAGCTGACGACGTCGTCAGCGGTGACATCGGTGCCATCGGAGAACTTGGCGCCGTCACGCAGGGTGACCTCGTAGGTGTTTGCGTCGACCTCGACGGGATCGCCGGCGGCCAGGCCGGAGATGACGCTGTAGTCGGTGAAGTCGATGTTGTACAGGCCCTCCATGACGTTCATGTTGGCGCTCAGGCAGAACGCGGAGGAGCAGTTGGCAGGGTCGTAGGAAGACGGGGCGTAGGCGGAGCCGACGGTCAGGGTGCCGCCACCCTCCTTGCCGCCCGTGGCGGTGCCGGCGTCGGTCTTGGTATCGGAGCCGCCGTTGCCGCCGCAAGCCGCGAGGCCCAGAGCCGCGGCGGCCGCAGAGCCACCGAGGAACGCGCGACGGGAAACGGCGTGGTTCGCATAGTTCTTCATGATTGCCTCTATTTCTCCTCCTGCGGGCGCAAGGCCTTTTGCCCTGCGTCCCGTCCTTGATTGCAACCTACCCGCCCCATGGTGGAATCGGTTTCACGCGCCGCCGAACGGCGGGTTAGGTTGCCCCCAACGGTAGGTTTGGGAGCACGAACTGCTCTGGTTGTTACGTTACTTAAGAACCAGTGAAATAGGGTTTCTCGCCGTTTTCGGCCGTGTTGAGTTTTGTTCCAGTGGCATTACGTTTTACGTGCGGCGCATTTGAACTGGTATCAAACAAATAGTACCTTGCGAGGTATCGTTGGCCGCCCAGCGAGAAGGGCCTTTGAAACCGTCCTGTAACCAACTGGTATACCGCCTGCGGCGCGGCAACGGCCGGCGAGCGGCGCCGGCCGCCAGGGGCGGGCCCTAGCCCTCGGAGGCCGTCTTGGCGCCTACCCCACCGGCGGCCTCGGCAGCCACGCCGGCGGACTCGGCGTCCCAGGCCCTCAGGGTCTGCCAGACGGAGCGCGCCACCTCGGCGGGCACGCCGGGAACGGCGCAGATCTCCTCCTCGCTGGCGGCCTTGAGGCGCTTCAAGGAGCCAAAGTGGCGCATGATCTGGCGCTTGCGCTTGGGACCCACGCCCGGCACGTCGTCGAGCACCGAGACCGTCATGGCGCGGTCCCTGAGCTCGCGGTGGAAGGTGATGGCAAAGCGGTGGGACTCGTCTCGGACCTGCTTGATGAGGTAGAGGGAGGCAGAGCCGGAGGGCAGAACCACCGGGGTCTCGTCCCAGGGAACGAAGACCTCCTCATCGGACTTGGCAAGGCCGCAGACCGGGATGTCCAGACCCAGGGCCGCGAGCTGCTCCATGGCGGCCGTGAGCTGGGGCTTGCCGCCGTCCACCACCAGCAGGTCCGGGCGGGAGCCAAACCGCTCGTCGGCCATGCGCTCCGGAGAGTAACGCCTACCCAGAACCTCGGACATGGACACGAAGTCGTTTGCCTCGTCAAGCTCCGCCTGAATCTTGAAGCGACGGTACTGGGACTTGTCGGGCCGGCCGTTGGTGAAGACCACCATGGAGGCCACGGTGAAGCGGCCGTGCAGGGTGGAGATGTCGAAGCACTCTATGCGCAGGGGCGGGGCGTCCAGGGCCAGCGCGCTCTCGAGCTGGAGCAGGGCCTTGTTGGTGCGGTCGTCCGCATAGCCGGTGCGCACCATGTAGCGCATGAGCGCATGGCGGGCGTTGGCGGCAGCCATGTCGAGAAGACGCCTCTTCTCGCCGCGCTGCGGGCGGTGCAGGCGGCAGAGGTGGCCGCGCTTCTGGGCGAGCCACCCCTCCAGGACTTCCGCGTCCGCGAGGTCGCAGGAGAGGCAAACCTCGGCGGGGATGTCTGCCGTCTCGTCGTAGTAGCGCTTGAGGAAGCCAGCCTGCAGCTCCTCCTCCCCCACGTCCAGGCCCTTGTCAAGGATGAACTCCACGGAGCGGATGACGCGGCCCTCGCGGACCACGAAGACGCAGGCCGCACTGATGGTCTCCTCGCGGTAGACGCCGATGGCATCCAGGCTCGTATTGTCTGGGAACATCACCTGCTGACGCACGTCCAGGGCGCCGATGGCGTCCAGGCGGCGCTTGATGCGGCCGGCGCGCTCAAAGTCCAGGTCTGCCGCGGCGTCGGTCATCTGCTGTGTGAGCTCGCCCACTATGCCCGCGCGGTGCCCCTGTAGGAAGCGCTCGACCTGATCCACGTGACGGGCGTACTCCACGGTGTCTATGGCGCCGCAGCAGACGCCCGGGCCCTTACCCACGTGGGAGTCAAAGCAGGGGCGGCACTTCTCGGCGAGCATGAGGTTGGCAACGGAGGCCTGGTCAGGGGCCTTCTCGAGCAGGCGCTTGGCGCGCTTCCACTCGGCGCAGGTGGCCACGCAGATGGGAACGCACTTGCGCAGGGTGTCGATGGTCTCGCGCGCGGCCTTGGCGTCGGTGTAGGGGCCAAAGTAACGCGTGCCGGCGCGGTGCCGTTCGCGGGTGTACTTGATGGCCGGGAAGACGTCGGACTCCGTGATGGCTATGTAGGGATAGGACTTGTCGTCCTTGAGGTCAACGTTGAAGTAGGGGTGGTACTGGGCTATGAGGTTTCTCTCCAGCACCAGGGCCTCGTGCTCGCTGCCCACCACCACGTAGTCAAAGCCGCGGATGACCTCCATCATGAGGGGGATCTTGGCGCGGTCGTCCTGCAGGGTGACGTACTGGCGCATGCGGGCGCGCAGGTTCTTGGCCTTGCCCACGTAGACCACCTTGCCGGAGGCGTCCTTCCACAGGTAGCAGCCCGGGTCCGTGGGGACCTGGGCCACCTGTTCCGCCAGCGAGGGCGTGGTGTCCAAGGTGGGCTCGGCCATGGCTAGAACGAGCTGCCCGTGCGCTCTGGGTAGAAGCGGGCGAACTTGCGGATCTGGTTCTTCTCGGTGAGCTCGACGTCGATCATGCGACGCAGGCCGCGGTCGGCATCGTAGCGCTGGGGATCAAAGCTGCGGCCCTTGGCCGCAAGGTCCCTCACCTCGGCGAGAAGCTCGGGGTCCGCAATGTAGCGCTCGAGCAGGCTCTGGGGCACCAGCGTGTAGAGCGCGGGCTCGTCGGCCACCCACAGCTTCTTGCCGCGGCCGTCCACCAGGTCGGTCACCATGGCGCGCATGGGGTTCACGCCGGCCGCCGCCATGTAGTAGGAATTGCGGCCCGCGCGCGGGTTGAGCTCCAGGAAGAGCCACTCCCCCGTCCTGGGGTCGCGCTTGACGTCGACCTCGCCCAGGCCCGTGTAGCCGAGCTCGGCCACCAGGCGCTGGCACTTCTCCATGAGGTCGGGCCAGACGCGGACGACCATGGCCACGGAGTTGCCGCGCATGGTGGGGGCGTGGTCCTCCAGAAGCGCCTGGGCGGCGCCGAAGGCCTGCATCTGGCCGTTTGTGCCCACGTAGAACGTGAGGGCGCCCATGTGGGTGTCGTCGCCGTCGATGCGCTCCTGGACGAGGAAGTCCCCTGTGAAGCCGGCCTCGCGCAGGCTCGCCCAGAGCCCGTCCAGCTCGGCCTGTGTCTCGCAGGAGTAGATCTTCTTGAAGCCCTGCTCGTAGAGGTGGCTGTACTCGGCCGTGCGGGCCGGCTTTGCCACCACCGGGAAAGCCAGGGCGCAGGGGGCGGGCGCGGCCTCGCCGTCCAGGCTCACGACCTCGGTCTTGGGCGTGGGCAGGCCGAGCCTCTCGCAGGCCTGCTGGAAGGCGCGCTTGTCGCAGACGCGGGCAAAGGCCTCCGGGGTGGGGATGGGCAGGACCACGTTGGCGGGAAGCTCGTCGCGGATCTCCTCCAGGGAGGCCACGAGGGCGTCGGTGGAGGGGATGACCGGAAGCTTCTTCTGCGGGTTGGCCTCGGCCAGCGCGGAGATCTTCTCCCTGAGCTCGGCCGGCTCGATGGAGGAGGTCACCGTGAAGTCAAAGAGCGAGGAGTGCTCGAGCGCACCGACGAAGGCCTGGTTCATGACGTTGGAGCGCACGTGGAAGGCCTCGTGGAACTCGCGGCCGTAGGCGTAGGCGGAGATGTCGCCGCCCAGGATGACGGGGAGAAGGTCCTCGCGCGGGCGGCTCTTCTCGGCCTCGGCGGCCTTGGCGCGGGCGGCCTCGCGGCGACTCTTGCGGACGGACTGGACGGACTGCAGGGCGCTGTAGAAGCCGCGCTTGATGGGCAGGTCGCGGTCGGGGGCCACCACGGTGACCTCCTTGGCGAACTTGGTCTTGAACATGTTGAGGCCCAGCAGCTTCGGCGAGAAGTCCGAGCCGATGCCCATGAGGTCGTACTGGGTGCAGCCGCGGCGACCCAGCTCGCAGCACTCGAAGTAGAAGAGCTTGTCGGTCACGAACTGGCTCTTGGTGGCGCCGCGGGAGGCGGCGTAGTAGTAGACGGCGTGCGTGCCCGAGATGGTGGAGATGGCCCAGGTCACGACCTTGCCCTCGGGGTCTCGGCCGGCAAAGACGCGGCAGTGCTCGGGTCCGAGGATGCGAATCATGTCCTGGTAGTCGGACTTGGGGGCGGGGTTGAAGCCGTCGCGGGCGGCGGTCTCCACCATGACGTCGTAGTACTCGTCGAAGCACTCGGTGGCGCGCTCGGTCTCGTCCGCGCAGGTCACCGGGGACTCGCGCAGGGCCTTGCGCACGTCTCGCCTGCCGCGGGTCTTCATGCGCTCCAGGATGGCGTCGTCTCCACCGGTGAGGTCCACCACGACGGTGTTGTCGTACGGGATGCCAGAGAGCACGGGGCTGGTCTGGGGGAGCTCGCTGTCCACGGCCAGGCGGACGAAGGCCACCTTGCGGTCGCGTCGGCGCACATAGGAGGCTATGGCGTCGAGCGCCTCGGACTCGCACTCGGGCGTGGGGGCCTCCACCCAGACGGGCGCGTGGTGAGCGCGCAGGTAGTGGTAGCCATGCGTGAGGTAGTCAGCAAAGGAGATCAGCGCGACGGTCTTCTCGCCGCGGGAGGGGTCTTGCGGGTCGGCCGGCTCCACGATGCGAAAGCACCCCCACTGGGAGCGGCCCTCGATGGTGGCCTCAAGGCGGGCCCAGGCCGAGGTTTGCTCGATGGGAAGGCAGATGCCCAGCTCCTGGGCCTCCTCCTCGAACCTCTGGAACGTGACCTCTCTCAGCTGCATGCGGACTCCTCGAGTTGGCGTACTGCGGTCTTTGCGACCTTTCATTGTACGCCGTTGGCCCAGGGCTTCCCAAAACCCCACCGGGAGTCCACCGAGCAAGGTGAGGGGCGTCGCGGCGCGGCCACGAGGAGAAGAGCGGCGCGGCGCCTACTTGCGGCGGGCGTCGAGCTCGCCGGCAAGCTCGGGGAGGGTCACGCCGTAGCGCTCGAGGGTGACCATGAGGTGGTAGACGAGGTCGCCCGCCTCGTAGCGGATGTGGTCGTGGTCGTCGTCCTTGCAGGCCATGATGACCTCGCTGGCCTCCTCGGCGATCTTCTTGAGGAGCTCGTCCTCCTCGCCCTGCAGCAGCCTGGCGGTGTAGGAGGTCTCAGGGTCCGCCTCGCGGCGGCCGTGGATGACCTCGGCCAGCCCGGTAAGGGTCTCTCCGATGCTTCCGTCCTGTACGTTTGCGGTCCTGACGCCCATGGTGGGTCTCCTTTGCGTCGTGCGGGTTGGTGTGGGCCGGCGCGGATGCCGGCGCGGGCGGGTGCGGGCCAAGGCCCGGCCCGTGCCCTACCGGGAGATCTCCCTGAAGAAGCAGCTACGGTGGCCGGTGTGGCAGGCCGGGCCGGGCGAGTCCACCTCGCACAGCAGCGTGTCTGCGTCGCAGTCCACGAGCAGGCGCCTCACCTGCTGCATGTTTCCGCTGGTGGTGCCCTTGTTCCAGAGCTCCTGGCGACTGCGGCTCCAAAACCAGGTGGTTCCGGTCTCAAGCGTGAGACGCAGGGATTTCTCGTTCATCCACGCCACCATGAGGACCTCGCCGGTGCCCGCCTGCTGCACCACGCAGGGCACAAGGCCCCGCTCGTCGAACTTGACGTGGGCGTCTGCCAGGCTGACGGCCTGGGGCTTCTCGCCGGCGTAGGTATAATCCTCAAAACAAGATGGCATGGGGCCTCCTTTGGTTTTTTGCCACTTTAGCAAACTAGAGTGCCCGCGAGGCAGGGAGCGCCCCTTATGAGCAGAGTTGTAACCCAGACGCCCGACGTGCTCGTCTTCGGCGCGGGCATAGCCGGAACCCAGGCCGCCCTTGCCGCGGCCGGCCAGGGCGCGACCGTGGCCCTGGCAAGTACCGGCAACACGTTCTCGGGTTCGAGCTTCTTTGGTGGGACGTGGGGTCTGGGCCTCATCGCGCCCGACGGCCCTGATGACATCGGCGACCTCACTGAGGCCATCTGCGAGGTCGGCCGAGGCGTGGCGGATCCGGTGCTGGCAGGCGTCCTGGCTGCCGAAGTGGCCCCGGCCATAGAGCGCCTCCGCGCACTGGGCTGCGAGCTCAAGGAGGCCCACAACGCCGGCGAGAGGGACTTCATCCCCTGCTTTGACCGCAAGCGCAGGAGCTGGCACGGCCTGGGGCGCGAGTCCTACCGCGCATCGGTTGGGGCGGCCCTTGCCAAGGCCGGCGTGATTGCCCTCCCCCACCACGAGCTCATGGACCTCATAGACGGCGAGAAGGACGGGCGCGCCCGCGTCACGGGCGCCGTCCTCTACGATGCAGACTCAAACGAACTACAGGTCATCCATGCCAAGGCTGTTGTCCTGGCCACCGGCGGCGTGGGTGGGCTCTTCCGCCGCACCCTCACCACCGCAGACGTCCTAGGCACGGCCCAGGCGGTGGCCCTGCGGCACGGTGCGAGCCTCGTCAACCCCGAGTTCATCCAGATCATGCCCGGCCTCACCGAACCCGTCCGCAACGTGGTCTTCAACGAGAGGACCTTCCGGTACGCCCGCATAGAGGGCTTTGACGCACCTGATGCGGCGACGCTCCTGGACGAGCGCGGAGGGCACGGTCCCTTTACCGCAAGCCTTGCGGACAGAGCCGTTGACCTGGCCGTGGTTGCCGCAGGAGACGCCGGTGCCCAGGTGGGCTACCACCTGCCGGAGCACCTTCCGGAGTTCATGCAGACCTACTTTGACTGGTTCCGCGCCTCCTTTGGGCGCGACCCGGCCGACGGCGTGCGCATTGCCCCCTACGCGCACGCGTCAAACGGCGGCATCCGCATAGACGCCGCGGCCGCGACCGGCGTCTCCGGCCTCTACGCCTGCGGCGAGTGCACGGGCGGCATGCACGGCGCGGACCGCATCGGCGGCCTCTCGAGCGCAAACGGCCTGGTCTTCGGGCACATCGCCGGCACGAGCGCCGCAGCCTGGGCGTCTGGTGCCCACCACGCGCCCGAGGCGGGGCCTACAGGCGAGAAGGACGCGCTTCTCCCCTGCCTGTCGTCGCGAGAGGCGGCAGGCGCGCTTGCGGGGCTCAGGGACCTCATGCAGGAGCGCTGCATGGTCGTGCGCAGCGAGGAGGGGCTCCTGGCCTGCCTTGCGGGGCTGCACGAGCTCGAGGAGCGCGTCCAGGGCGCCCTCGAGCCCTGCGAGGACGCACGCCAGCTGGCCGAGACGCGCCGCGCGCAGGACGCGCTTCTGACCGCCCGGGCGCTTGCCACGGCAATGCTTGCCCGCCGCGAGAGCCGCGGCGCCCACTTCCGCGCGGACGCCCCCGACGAGGACCCGGCACAGGCCCGGCCCACCATCATGGGGCTGGCAGACGTGCTGTAAAAAAGGGGCCACCCCGACGCGAGGTGGCCCCAATGCTTCAACCGCTTGCAACCCGGCTACAGGACGTGCACGTCCTCCTTGCCAAACTTGACGAAGGCCTCGTCTCCGACCTCGAAGATCTTGTGGTTCTTGGGGTTGAAGTCGGTAATCTTGACCAGCGTGTCGCCAACCAGGACCTGGTAGTTCTGGTAGTTGCCCATGAAGCGCGACAGCGTGACCTTGCAGGGCAGCA